>JBEISV010000373.1:0-4881 GCA_040375265.1 Verrucomicrobiales bacterium | reverse complement strand
GGTCGGCCTGGAGGGCGTCGGTCGTGCGGGGCAGTTGGGTGAGCACCGGGCGTAAGGACAGCTTTCCGCCCGGGGCGGCTTCGAGCCACTGGACGCTCGCCAGCCGGGAATCGGTGGGCGGGAAGCTGCCGACACCAGACACGAGGAACCGGGAGTCGTAGCGACGCCACGAGGCGACCCCACCGGGCAGGTCCACCGAGGTCGTGGGCTGGCCGGCGCGGTTGAGGCGGATGATCTTGCCCCGGGAGGCATCGGCGGCCAAGGCACCGCCTTCGGCGACCACCGCGACGGCGGTGATGGCGGCGTTGGTCAGGCGAAAGGGCAGGGGACGCACCTTGAAGCTAGGCAGGCCGACGGCGATGGCCTGCCGGTTGGTCGCCTGGAGCGGCTCCGCCGGCGCGTTCGCGAAGTAGTAGGCGACGATCTTGGACCACTGGGCCTCGGTGATGACGGGCGTGAGCGGAATCCGTTTGTGCTCCCGCAGCAGCGCAATGTTGGTGCTTTTCTCCAGTTCGGCCGTCGAGAAGCCGAGCCGGTATTTCATCCGGGGTAGGATCTGGTCGCGCCAAGTGGTCAGATCCACGGCGTCGGGCGCAGGGAAAAGGTGGCACGTCGTGCAATGCGCCCGGGCGAGCATTTGGCCTTCGAGGGCGCTTTCCAGCCCCGTCGGTAACGCCTGGGCGCTGGCTTGCCCGAAGAGCAGCAGCCAGATGAGGCAGGCGAGTTGCTGAACCCGGATGGACATCGCGCCGGAGCATGGGCGGAGGGAATGGGCGGGCGAACAAAAAAGCGGTCCGGGACGAAGGCTCGAACCGGGTTGAGCCCAAAGCCGGAGAGCGGGAGACAAGGGGTGGCTTGACCCTCTGGACCGTAAGCGGAAGGTTCGGCCACCGAATGCATGCGAAGCGATTTTTCGTCCGCCTTGGGGCCGCCGCCGCGGTTGGGGTGGTGCTCGGCCTGCTGCCGGGTTGTGCCGGTGGCGCGCGCAATTTCGAGGTTCTGCGATTGGATGGTTCCCGCATCCAATTGAATCCCTCGCCGGAAACGCGGCTGTGGGTGTTTGTGTTCGTGGGGGTCGATTGCCCGATCGCGAACCGGTGCCTGCCTGAGTTGGCGGTGTTGGCCCGCGAGCATTCGCCAGCCGGGGCCCGGTTTGTGTTCGTCTATCCCAATCCCGACGAAACTCCGGATGCGATTCGCCGGCACCAGGCGGAATACGGGCTGGAAGGGGAGGTGTTCCGTGATCCCGAACTGCGGCTCGCCCGGCAGCTGAACGCCAGCAAGACGCCGGAAGTGGTGGTTCTGACAGTGGATGGCAAGCCGGTCTACCGCGGCCGGGTGAACGACCAGTATCTCGCCCTTGGGCAGGCGAAACCGGCTCCGACCCGCCGGGACTTGGCCGATGCGTTGGCGGAGTTCCGGGCGGGACGGACGCCGTCGGGTTTGGCGCAGCCGGCCGTCGGCTGCACGTTTCGTTCGTTGCCCTGACTGCCGCCGGCGTTCACCGCTGGAACAGTTGCCGGATGACGTCCTCGATCGGGACCTCCTCGACGCTGAAATCCTTCACCGGCAGCTCGTCGAGCAGCGCCTTCACCGACGCGATCACGCGGTCGCGCTTTACCTTGAGCTTGAGGCCGTCCTCGCCGCGTTCGACGACTTCGCCGTAACGGGTCGGGTCGCATTGGGCGCAGGCGTCGGCATGGTCGAACCGGATCGTGACCAGCTTGTGATCGGCGAAGCGGTCGAGCACCTCCGCCAGCCGGCCGTCGAAGAAGATCTTGCCGTGGTCAATGATGACGACCCGCTCGCACAATTCCTGGATGTCGGCCATGTAATGGCTCGTGAGGATGATCGTGGTGCGGCGGGTGCGGTTGTGGCGGCGCAGAAACTCCCGGACGACCTTCGCCGAAACCACGTCGAGGCCGATGGTCGGCTCGTCGAGGAAGAGCACCTTGGGCTGATGCAGCAGCGAGGCGATCAGTTCGCACTTCATGCGTTCGCCCAGGGACAATTCGCGGACGGCGGTCGCCAGCTTGTCGCGGACGTTCAGCAATTCGCTGAGTTCGTCCACTGTCCGCTGGAATTCGGCGTCGTCCAGGCCGTAGATCTTGGCGTTGAGCGCAAGGGACTCACGGGCCGGCAGGTCCCACCAGAGCTGGTTCTTCTGGCCCAGCAGCAGCGCGAACTGCCGCCGGTAACCGTCGTGACGTTCCCACGGCGTGTGACCCAGCACGCTGGCCGTGCCGCGGGTCGGATACAGCAGCCCCGCGAGCATCTTGAGCGTCGTGGTTTTGCCGGCGCCGTTGGGGCCGAGAAATCCGACGAATTCGCCTTCCTCGATCTTGAAGCTCACGTCCTGCACCGCGTAGGTCGTGGTGTGCTCGCGGCGGAACAGGCCGCGGAAGGCCCCGCCCAGTCCGGGCTGCTTCTTCACCGTCTGGAACGCCTTGGTGAGCCCTTGAACTTCGATCAACGCCATGTGCGGGGAAGGGTGGCGGCTGGCTCGGCCTTCACCAACGGAATTTCCCGTCCGGTCGATTGCCCGCGCCATCACGAACTTGGGGCATTGCTTCGCGCTCGGCCTGCCGGGAGGCTCCCCCCCCATGACGTTGCCTTCGCAGCTTTACGTGGACGGTGCTTGGCGCGCCGCGAAATCCGGCCGCACCACCACCCTCATCAATCCCGCCACCGAGCAGCCCTTCGCCGAGGTCGCCGCGGCAGGAGTGGATGACGTGAACGCCGCCATCGAATCTGCCCAGCGCGCCTGGGAAGGCGGCTGGCGTGACCTCGCTCCGGGCAAGCGCGCGGAAGTGCTCTTCGCCATCGCCCGCCTGCTCCGCGACTACGCGGAACATCTCGCCGAGTTCGAGATGCTCCAGATCGGTAAGCCCATCAGCGACGCTCGCGACGAGGTGATGCTGGGCGCGCGGGTGTTTGAGTATTACGCCGGTGCGGTCGGGAAGTTCTATGGCCAGACCATTCCGGTGGCCCGTGGCGGACTCGACTTCACGCTCCGGCAATCCATGGGCGTCATCGCGGCCATCGTGCCATGGAACTTCCCGTTCCCTATCGCCGCCTGGAAGGCCGCCCCCGCCCTCGCTGCCGGCAACTGCGTGGTGCTCAAGCCGGCGTCGCTCTCGCCGCTCACCGCCTTGGCGCTCGGCCAGATCGCCCACGCGGCGGGTCTGCCCTCCGGTGTCCTCCAGGTATTGTCCGGCTCCGGTTCGGCCGTCGGCGACGCGCTGGTCACGCACCCGCTGATCCGCAAGGTGTCGTTCACCGGCTCGACGGAAATCGGCCGGCGAATCATGGAGCTCGCGTCCCGCGACATCAAACGCGTGTCACTGGAACTCGGCGGCAAGTCGCCCAACATCGTCTTCGCCGACGCCGACTGGCAGCGCGCTGCCGAGAGTTCGCCCATGAGTGTGTTCGCCAATACCGGCCAGGACTGCTGTGCGCGGAGTCGGATGTTTGTCGAGCGGAGCGTTTACGAACCGTTTGTGGAGAAATTCGTGGCTGCCACGAAGAAGCTGATCGTCGGCGATCCGGCCAAGACCGAAACCCAGCTTGGCCCGATGGTCAGTGCCGGTCAGAGGGCCAGCGTCGAGGAATACCTCGCCGACGCGCGGACGCGCGGCAGCAAGTTCGCCACCGGCGGCGGCCGGCCGCACGCCCAGGGCTTCTACCTCGAACCGACCGTGCTGCTGGACGTGGGCAAGGAAGACCGCTGCTGGCGTGAGGAGATCTTCGGCCCGGTGGTCGCCATCACGCCCTTTGATGACGAGGCAACGATGCTCCGCGAGGTCAACGCCTCGCCCTACGGCCTCAGCGGCTCGATCTGGACCAACAACCTGTCGCGTGCCCTCCGCGTGAGCCGCACCGTGCAGAGCGGCGTGCTCAGCGTGAACTCGCACAGCAGCGTCCATGTGGAGGCGCCATTCGGCGGCTTCAAGACGAGCGGCCTTGGCCGCGACCTCGGCATGACCGCGATGGAAGGCTACACCGAGCTGAAGAACGTTTACGTGGCGGAGTGAGAGCACCCACGCACGCTGACTCATGAGCCAACCGGCTGACGTCTCGTCCCGTCTTTGCCTCGCCTGCGGCCTGTGCTGCGACGGGACGCTGTTCGCTGACGTGGAGTTGCGGACGGGTGATTCGCCCGCGCAGTTGAAGGAAAGCGGTTTCCCGCTGCGGCGCGGCAAGGATTCCGAAGGACAATCCGTCCAGAAGTTCAGCCAGCCGTGTCCCGCCTTGGGCGGCGACTGCCGTTGTGCAGTCTACGCCGACCGGCCGACCCGTTGCCGGGAATTCGACTGCGATCTGTTGCGGTCAGTCCAAGCTGGGGAACGGACCGTGGACGCGGCGCTCCGGCGTATCCGCGAAACTCGCCGTCAACGGGATGCCGTGCGCGCGGGGCTTGAGCGCCTCGGCAACCGGGAACTTCGCGTCCCACTTAGCAAACGGTTCCGGCAAGTGCGCAAAGCGATGGAATCCGGCGCACTTCCCGACGGAGTGGAGTGGGATGAGGCGGCAGATTGGTTTGGCGAACTCACGATGGCGGTGAGTTCGCTACAGTTCACGCTGAGCCGGGATTTCTATTCGCGGCCGGCGTGAATCGCCTTGGGGTAAGGCTCAGGCCCGGGAACTCATTTCGGCGGCGCGGGCCGTGTTGGCGAGCAACATGGCGATGGTCATCGGGCCGACGCCGCCGGGGTTGGGGGTGATCAGGCCGGCTTTCGGCTGCACCTCCGCGAACGCGACGTCGCCGACAAGGCGGGTGCCGGATTTGGCGGCCGGGTCCTTGATGCGGTTCACGCCTACGTCGATGACCACGGCGCCAGGTTTCACCATGTCGGCCTTCACGAACTCGGCCACGCCCAT
>JBEISV010000574.1:0-2811 GCA_040375265.1 Verrucomicrobiales bacterium | reverse complement strand
TGGCGGCTCGATTCCTCGTATGGTCGGTTGCCCGAGCGCCTGTTCGCGCGGGTCCAGCCGACCGCGGTGCGGGCGCCGCAATGGGTCCTGTTCAACCGTCCGCTGGCCTTGGAACTGGGCCTGGTGCCGCAGTGCTTCGACGTTCCCGAGGCCGCCGCGTTGTTCGCCGGGAATGTGCTTCCCGAAGGCGCGCAGCCGCTGGCGCAGGCGTATGCGGGGCATCAATACGGGCACTTCACCGTCCTCGGCGATGGCCGCGCCATCCTGCTCGGGGAACAGCGGACGCCGGCCGGCGCCCGGGTGGACGTGCAGTTGAAGGGGCCCGGACCGACGCCGTTCTCGCGGCGCGGTGACGGCCGGGCGGCGTTGGGTCCGATGCTGCGGGAATACATCATCAGCGAGGCGATGCACGCGCTCGGCGTGCCGACCACGCGCAGCCTGGCGGTCGTGGCGACGGGCGAACCGGTGTTCCGCGAGGAGACCCTGCCTGGCGCGATGCTCACGCGGATCGCGGCCAGCCATGTCCGGGTGGGCACGTTTGAGTGGGCCGCCGCCCACGGGGACACGGCGGCCTTGGCCGCGCTCACGGACTTCACGCTGCGCCGCCATTACCCGGAAGCCGCCGACTCGCCGGAACCGGCCGCGGCGTTGTTGGCGGCGGTGGCCGAACGGCAGGAGTCGCTCCTCGCGCGCTGGCTGCTGCTGGGCTTCGTCCACGGGGTGATGAACACGGACAACATGGCGTTGTCCGGCGAGACGATCGACTACGGGCCGTGCGCCTTCCTGGACACCTACCACCCGGCGACGGTGTTCAGCTCGATCGATCATCATGGCCGCTACGCCTACGCGAACCAGCCGCGGATCGCGCAATGGAACCTTGCGCGCCTCGCGGAAGCGCTGCTGCCGCTGCTGCATCCGGATGAGGCAAAGGCGGTTGAACTCGCCAACGCGGCGCTGGAGCAATTCCCCGGACAGTTTGAACGCCATTGGCTGGCCGGCATGCGCGCCAAGCTGGGCCTTGCCGGGGAAGATCCGGGCGACCACGCGCTGGCCGACGACCTCCTGGCCTGGATGCAGGACCGGCAAGCCGACTTCACGAATACCTTCCGGCTCTTGTCCACGCCGGACCTGGGCGCCGGCTGGCTCCCCGACGACGCGGGTTTCCAAGCGTGGCGGAGCCGCTGGCTGGCGCGCCTCGGGGTGACCACGCGACCGCCGTCGGAACTCGTCGCGAAGTTGCGTCGGGCCAATCCTGCGGTGATTCCCCGCAACCACCGGGTCGAAGCCGCGCTCGCGGCCGCGACCCGGGGTGACTTGGCGCCCTTGCACCGGCTGTTGGAAGTGCTGGCGACGCCCTTTAACCACGAACGCGCGCCGGCGGAATTCACCGCGGCGCCGCCTTCGGACAGCCCGCGGTATCGGACCTTCTGCGGGACGTGAAGGGGACGATTCGGTGGGATTAGGGCGTCACGGCCCGGAAACACCACTGCGCCGCACTGCCGGGCAGCGGCGTGAGGACGGTGACGGCGGCAGCGCCGGCGACGACTTCTTCGACGGGTTCCCAGGCCTTGAGATCGGAGGACCGTTCCAGGCGGTAGCGGGTTTCGGGGGTGCCCCGCAGTTCCAAACGCAGGGAACCTTCTGGTTCCAGGCCTGTGGCCATCAGGGTGGCGGGTTCGGCGGGAACCAGCGGGACGGGCTCGACCGCAAAGAGGACGGGGGTCTCCGGACTCCAGGCATTAGTGCCGCCCACGGTGGCCCGGGCCTGCATCCAGACGGTCGCGTAGCCGTTGGTGGTGAAGCCGAAGTTGTGGTGCGCGTGGCCGCCGACGTTGGGGGTGAGCCGGTCGGCGTCGGTCAACCCGTCGCGGGAATTGACGCCGACATCGATGCCGCCAAGGCCATCGAACTGCCAGATGGCCAGGTGGCTGGCGCCTTCGATCCGGCGCACGAACACATCCAATGGTTGCGGGGGCAACGGCAGGTCCTCACCGCTGACGCCGAGGTAGAGCAACTGGGTATTCTGGCTCGCCGGCAGCACCCACAGGTCGGAACCCGCCGGGCCCAGGTCGGGAAAGCCGTCAGGGACGCTCAGCTTGGCGGCTTCCGCCACCACGAGGACGGCATTGGTCGCAAAATGGTTGGTGCGGCGATCCTCATCGCGGACGACCAGTTGCAGGAGGTTCGTCCCTTCCGGCGCCAAGATCACCAGGAGATCCACATGCTCAGTCGTCATGCGCACGCGCTCAGCTACGGGGATGGCGAAGGAGCGGGCAGCGAACAGCGAGACCAGCAGCAAGGAGACCAAGGTGAATTTCATGGCGAGAAACCTGGCGGCGGGCCAGCCGGAGCCGACCCGCCGCGCTGTGACGAAAACGGATAGCTTAGCGGCGGGAACGACGCCACACGGCGAAGCCCAGCAGGCCGGCCCCGGCGAGCGCGGCGTATTCCTCGGGCTCGGGCACCACCGTGAAGGAGTAGTTCACCGTGCCGCTGGTGACCGCGCCGTCCGCCGCGTGGATGCCGGAAGCCTCGAGCCCGATGGTGTAGTCGCCCGGGGCCGTGAAGGTGAGGTTGTAGTGCCCGTGGCTGCCGGGCACGAGAGACAGCGCGTCCCCTGCGGTGACGCCGTCGGCGGAGTTCATCTTGATCTCAATCCCGCCGAACGTGCCGACGTCGTAGATGCCGAAATTGCCGGGTCCGCTGACCGACTTGAGGTTGAGAGTGAGGTTGCCGGTCCAATCGGCGACCGTGAGTTCCTCGGTGCCGAAACCTAGGAACAGCAGGCTGGCATTCTGGGACTTGGGGAGG
>JBEISV010000656.1:0-2096 GCA_040375265.1 Verrucomicrobiales bacterium | reverse complement strand
TCTCAGGTCCGAACGTCCGGTCGTGGGCGTTCGGACCGAACGTCCCGGCATGGAGAGGTCCGCTGACGAACTCCCAGAACGGATCGAACTCGGTGAAGGCGGCCCGCGCCGGGTCGTAGTGGTGCGACGCCGCGTAGTGAACGTCGGCGGTGAGCCAGATCACGTTGCGGACCCGGTTTGCCTTCAGGTGCCGTAATAGGTCCGCCACTTCCAGTTCGCGGCCGAGCGGGCGGCCGTCATCGCCGTTGGCGAAGGCTTCCCAGGTCGTCGCCGTGTCCCGCACGAGCAATGACAAGGGCATGTCGCTGCAGATGACCTTCCACGTCGCCCGGCTTTCCGTGAGCGCCTGCATGAGCCACGTGAGCTGGGCGCGCCCCATGAATGCCACGTCAGGTGTCTGCTCGCGCTGACGATTGGCCGAATTGACGGCGCGATGGCTGCGCAGATCGAGGAAGAACAACTCGCACAGCGGACCGCGCGAAATGCTGCGGTAAATCCGCCCGTCCGGGCTGGGCCGAATCGGCCAGTAGTCGAAGAAGGCCTGTCGGGCGCGGGCGGCCAGCACGTCGGTGCGGCGCTCGGTATAACGGGCATCCTCCAGCACCTGTCCGGGGCACCAGTTGTTGCGAACCTCGTGGTCGTCCCACTGGGCAAACAACGGCACGTCGGCGTTGAAGGCGCGGACGTTTTCGTCGAGCAGGTTGTAGCGGTGATTGCCGCGGAACTCGTTCAAGGTCTCGGCCACCTTCGCCTTCTCGTCGGTCACCGTGTTTCGCCAGACCGAGCCGTCCGGGAGCGTCACCGCTTTGGCCAGCGGATTGTCCGCGTAGATCGTGTCGCCACTGTGGACGAAGAAATCCGGCTGCGCGGTCCGGAGGGCGGCATAGGTCTTCATGCCGCCGCGGCCCGCGTCGATGCCGTAGCCTTGCCCGCAAGTGTCGCCGCTCCACGCAAAGAACACGTCGCGCGCCTCGCGCGGCGCCGTGAGCAGGCGGCCGGTGACCGCTTCGCTCACGCCCTTTCCGCCCGCGGCGTCCTCGAACTGGACGCGATAGAAGATCCGTTGCCCGGCCGGCAGATCATTGAGCAGGGCCTTGGCCGTGAAGTCTGCTTCCGGCCCGGTGACCGGCCCCAGCACGCGGCGGACGTCGCTGAAACGTTCGTTCAGGCTCCACTCCACCACCATGCGCGCGGCCCGGTCGGTCCGGCTCCAGACGATCGCGGAATCCGCCGAGACATCGCCGCTGGCCACACCGTGGGTGATTCCGGGACGCGAGCCGTCCACCAGGCCGCCGGCGGCAAAACCGCGGGACACCAATGCCGGCGCCGCCAGCACGGCCGAACTGGCGCGTAGCAGTTCGCGGGTGAACTGACGGCGGGAAACAGGCTGGGAGCGCGAAGACCGCATCAGGCGGACGTTGGTCGGAACGCCCAGCGGAGTCCACCGGGCAGTTCTTCGGCGGCGAATTCCAGGTGCAGCACCCGGCGGTGACCCGGCCGCAGCGCGGCGGATGAGGCATGCAAGAGCAGCGGGCGCATGAGCAGCGCACCGCCGCGCGGAGCAACACACTCCACCGCGTCGGTCCGCTCGCGCCAACCGGCGATATCCGCAGCCTCCAACCGCCCGCTCCGATGCGAGCCGGGCAACACCCGCAGCGGGCCATTGTCCGAGCCACAGGCATCGAGGTGCAACCGGACGGTGACCATGCGTTCGAGAATCGCCGCGGGCGGATGGACATGGGGCACACCATCCTTCACCGACCAACCGGTGAAGCCGGGCACTTCCCGGCGCTCCGCAACCGCAATGGCCAGGTCCTGATGCCAGGGGACCTTCCAGTTGGCCTCCGCCGTCTTGTCGAACCAAAGCGCCCGCACCGGAAACGCCGCCGCTCCCAGCACGGCCTCAACCACGTTTCGCACGGGTTGACTCGCCGCGACTTCGCCGACCGCCGGGAGGTCGCGCAACAGGTTGCGCACGCCTGCGCCGGCGGGTTGTCCGTGGATTTGGCTCCATTTGGCAAAAGCGTTCAGCACTAGGTAGCATCCGGCTTCTCTCAGCACGCTTTCAAGGATGGCAAAACACGCCGACTCCAGTT
>JBEISV010000002.1:0-49411 GCA_040375265.1 Verrucomicrobiales bacterium | reverse complement strand
CTGGCTCAGCACGCTCGATTCGATCCTGACGCTCGGCCAGAACTACGTCGTTTACCTGCATCCCAAGACCGACAAGTTTCATTTCGTGCCGTGGGATCTCGACCACTCGTTCGGCAACTTCGGCATGCAGGGCGGACAGGATGAGCGTGAGCAACTGAGCATCAGGAAGCCTTGGTCCGGGGAAAACCGCTTCTTCGAACGCGTCATGGGCGTGCCCGCGGTGAAGGACGCCTACCTGGCCCGCCTGAAGGAGTTTCAGGGAACGATCTTTCAACCCGCACGCCTTGCGCAACAGGTGGACGAGGTGGCCAAGGTGATCCGCGACGCCGTGAAGGATGAGTCGCCGGAGAAGTTGGAGCGCTTCGACAAGGTGGTCGCGGGCGAAGCCGTTGAAATGATGATGTTCGGTGGCGGCGCCCCGCGCGGGGGTGACCGTGGTCCCGGCCCCGGTGGCCCGGGCGGCGATCGCGGGCCTGGCGGTGGACGCGGCGGCTTCGGCTTCGGCCAACCGCCCAAGCCGATCAAGGGCTTTGTCCCGGCGCGGCACGCGTCCGTGGCCGCCCAACTCGCCGGCAAGTCGGAAGGCCTGCCGATCGGTGAACGCGGAGGTCCCGGTGGTCCCGGCGGGCGTGGCCCCGGCGGTCCTCGCGGCGGTTTCGGCCCGGGCATGTTCCTCGCCGAGCCGATCAAGACCCTCGCCGACGCGGACAAGAACGACCAGGTCACGGCCAAGGAATTCGCCGCGCTCGCCGAGAAGTGGTGGACCGAATGGGACACCACCAAGTCCGGCAAACTTACCGAGGAACAGCTCGGCGACGGTTTGGTGAAAGCGTTCCCCATGCCGCCCGGATTCGGCGGCCCGGGAGGCGGTCCCGGTGGCCCCGCTGGGCCTCGGCCGCGCGAATAGCCGCGGCCGGAATTCAGTTCGCCGCCGGTTCCAGCCGCAGCCGCAAATAACGGCTAGCGGCAGTGCTGATCGGCGTTCGGTCGCGCAGCAGGATGCGCTCCTGCGCGCCCAGGTCGACCCGCCGAACTTCGGTCGTCACCTCACCTGCGGTCCAGACCGTCAGGTCCAGGGAAACTTCAGGGACCAACGCGACCTCAGTTGCAGTTTTGGCGCGCAGGAAGGACACGGCTAGGAACGTCTGCCCGTCGGCGTTGAGCAATTCGGCGAACGGCAGGTCCGAGCGGCGGGCCGAGGATTTCGGCGGCAGCCCGTAGGCAAACTTCAGCAGGTTCGCCACCCCGTCCCCGGCGGGTGCGGCCACGTCACCGCTGATGGCGGGATCGGCCAGTTCCGCCGGCGTGAAGTGTTGGTCCCGCCAGAGCTGGAAGGCGGTCTTCTTCGGGGCCACTTCCAGCTCGAACCACAGGCTGGCGGCGTTCGTGGTCACGGTGAGGATCGCGGAAACCGTGTCGCCGGACACGGGCAATTCGGCACCGCGCTGGCCGGTCGGCGAAAGCACCCACGCCTTCACCCGGGAACTCGCCACCGGCAACGTCACGGTGAACGGCACGGTCTCAATCAGCGTCGGTGCGGAACCCCACTGGCTGCCGACGGACGTCTTGGTGGCGTCCTTCCACACCATGCCGGTGTTTTCACAACGACCACTGGTGACGATCAGGGCGGTGCCGTTCGTGAGGGATTCGCCGCGGACCAACGAGACGCCGACCGTCGCCCAACCCATCTGGGTCGTCCCCAGGCGCACGCCCACCCCGCCGAGGTCGAACGTCCGGCCGTCCGCAAAACCGATCACCGCCTTCGATTGCGGCGTGTTGACCGTCACGACGCCCTTGCCTGCCGTCGTCAGATCCCAGCGCAGCGCGCCGTGATCCGACGTGAGCACATTGCCGGCGGGCGCGGTCGGCGCGATGGCGAGCCCGTTGGCGTTGGTGCCCACACTGGTAGCAACGCGGCGGGTCAACGCCAGTTTGCCCGATACGCCGGCTTGGGCGGCCGAAAACACGTTCCACGCCGAGCCTTTGGCCAGCAACTGCTCCAACTCCGCGTCCGGCGTGAGTTTCATCACCGTTTCGCCAAGGGCCGGGAGCACGTCGCCGCGCCGGAACAGGTTCGCGGCCAAGAGCACGTTTGCCATCTTGGTCGGATGCTGGGCGGTGTCGAAGAAGCCACGGAACCGTCCCATGCCGACGGAATCATTGCCCGGGCCGTAATCGAACATCCAGAGGCCATCCCAATCCTGCATGGCCCCGTAGGCGGCGAGCAGCAGCGGGCCTTCCGCCGAATATTGGTTTGGCGAAGGATGCTGGTATTCGGTGACGGTGAACGGCTTGCCCTTCACCCGCTGGAGCGCCAGTGCGCCCAGGGTGTTGTCGCCGCCAAGCGTGTTCACCAGCGACTTGTTCTCCACGGTCCAGTTCACCGCGTCCCACGGCGTGCCGGGAAAGTTCGGATGCTGCCAGTAGGCGTGGGCATCCACGACATCGAGCTTCGCCTGCACGTTGGCGGGGCTGTTGGCGGTGATGGTGCCGAAAATCAGGCCGGTGTAGCCGACCGAGTTGCGCAGGTGGGCGACCATCGCCTCGTAGTAACGGTCCTCCCGGTCGCGGAGGAACCGGAGCCAATCGCACCGCGCCCCCGTCGTGCCGGTGAAGCCATCGGACCGGCGAACGTTGGGAATCGTCCCGCCGGCCAGTGACGCGCCGTTCGGCAGCTGGCCCAACTGCCCACCCTCCTGAAACCGCACATCCGCCAGCCACACGGTGACGAGCCGGTTGCCGAACCCGCCGAAGTTGACGCGCAGATTCGCATCGGTGGTCGGCGCCTCGAAGGTCGCGGTGAACGGCTGCCACTCGGTCGTCAGGTTGAGGGACTGCTGGTAACCCGCCACGCCGTAATCGCCGTAGGCGCGACCGACCGCGGCATCGAGCGAGGTGGCCGCGCTGGCCTTCGCCCAGAACGAAACCGTGTAGGGTTTGCCCGCGGTGGTCTTCAGGCCCGCCTGATTCAACTGCACGTGCCAGCCCGCTGAACCGATGGTGGTCACCTGCACCTTGGCGGAAGGCTGGCCGCCGGTGAACTCGGACGTCTTTGTGAAGGTCGCCTTCGCGGTCGTGTGCTGTTCCGGGTTCCAGCTCGTGAGCCCGCCGGCGAAGGAGCCATTCTTCAGCGTGTTGGCCCCGAGCGGCTGGTTCACGACGCCCCACGCCGCCAGCAACGCCGGTTCATTGGTGTAGCGCGCCAACAGCCAGTCGTTCCAACGCATCTGCAGGCTCCACGCGTAGCGCGCCGGCAGCTTGTCGAGACCACCGTCGAACCACTTCTGGAGCAGTCCGTTTTCGTTCAGAATCTCGACGAAAGCGACCGCCGGATCGCGGGCCAACGGCACGCCGGTGAAGCGGTTCACCGGGGTCAGGACCCGGGTGGCGTATTCCTGGTGCAACGCCAGCGCCGCGTCATCAAACAGGCCGAGGATGTGCTGATCCTTCCAGTCCGTGACCTGCGTGATCTCCGATCCCAGCCCGTCGCCGCTGCGGTATTCCCGCCCGACGAGGAGATTGATGTTCGCGTAAACGCCGTGCGCCCGGAGGCGGGAAACGAGGAAATGCAGCCGCTCCAACTGCGCCGGATTCACGTTGCGGGTGCTGTTCACCGTGTAGCTCAGCAGACCGCCGCCGGTCGCCCACGGCGCGTCCATGTGATGGAACCGGACGTTGTTCACGCCGAACTTCGCCAACCGCGCCGCCACCGCATCGGCCTTGTTCGTGGGCATGAACGGCGAGTCGCCGGCGAAGTTCATTCCCAGAAACCGGATACGTTCGCCCCGGGCGGTGAAGTGACCGTTGGCATCCACGCCCACGGTCGCCGAGGAGTCGATGGGGCGGTTCCAGGCGGAAAGATCTGTCACGCCCGGCGCCGCGTCGTTCCACGGCAGAACGAAGGGGACCATTTGGGCGGTGACGGCAAAACACGCCATCAGTCCATTTATGAGGACCAAAATCCGAAGATTCATCCGTCGGCAGTCTACTGGAACGGCTGAACTCCGCGACTCCGATTCATCGGATCCTTCCCGCGCCCACCTACGACCAAAGGCGTATCGACAACGACCCGCCGACTGGACGACCGTGCTGGCGAACCGGCGGATGTAGAGCTTCGCCCACACCAATCACATGACCCTAAAGCGAGCCGCTGCCGCTCTCTGCGGACTTTGCACCCTCGGTCTGACCTCCACCCTTTCTGCGGCGGTCATCTCCGACCCTTCTGACAGTTTCCTAACCTTGGTGTCCACGACCGGGCTGCTGAACGCCCCATCCTTGTTCGCCAACATGACCGCCTTGTCCGGCGACGGACGAACGGCGCTCCAGAGTTGTTTCGACCAAACCTATCAGGACGAATTTGTGATCCAGGACGGAATCCGGACGTCGCTAACCCACTATAAGGTCGGAACCAGTGCCCCGTCTCGGCAATCGGTTTCCCTCCCCTCGGATGGCTCATTTGTCCTCGCAAACAAACCCGGGAAACCCAACCACGCCGTGCTGATTTCGCTGCCGGGGCAGCTCGAAACTCCCCTGCCACTGCAGCACGCCTACGCTGTCAGCGCTAACGGCGCCTGGGTGTTTGGCTCGAACGACGGCGGACTTTCCATTGAGCGGTTCCGCGTAGGCAGCGGGATAAAGGGGGAAATGATCGTGTCACCGAAGGATGCCGTTGAGGTCCTGCTGTTGAAGGTATCAGACGATGGCAGCATCGTTTTCGGCCAGGCACGTAACCCGGTAATCGGCCCCGGCGAGCCGCGTCCTTTCGTTTGGGATGGTGCCCGTGGATTTAGGTGGCTGTCCGTGCCTAACGATTTCGTTCCAACGCAAATGGACGGATCCGGCAAGGTATTTGTGGGTTTCTGGCAGTTCCCGGGGGACGGTGGACTGCTGTCAACGCCAGCGCTTTGGACGGAAGCTCAGGGAATGGTCAAACTGACGATGCTGATGGATGGCTTCTTTGGGTTCCAAGGAACCGCCCGCACGATTTCCGGCGATGGGCGGCTAATCTTCGGTGAAATCCATCTGCCGCCGACGGAAAGCCGCATGGTGGTCTGGACGCGTGACGGCGCCATTTTCGGGCTGAAGGAATTGATCCGAGGTGCCGATACCGGGCGCCTTGCTTTCAATTTCCCCACCGGGTTCAGCCACGATGGCAAGACCGTCATTGGGACCGCATTTTTTGGAAATTCCCCCACGAACTACATCGCAGGACTCGCGTTGCCTGGGGAGGGGCCGCAAATAAGATTCGGGACGGCCAGCAACGGCAGAGATGCCTTCACGTTTAGGGCAAAGGCAGGCTTCAACTACCAGCCGCAGTTTGGAACCGCTGTGGGCCAATGGACGCCGTTGGGCTCCCCTTTCGAAGGCGATGGCAGCGTCAAATCTGTTGAACTGCCCGACTCCGACGCGGCAGCCGGCTTCGTCCGAGTGCTCGTCACGGCCCAGTAGTCCGGGCACGTCACGGCCTTCCAAGCCCGGCGAGGAACGCCACCAAGTCCCGCAATTCGTCGTGCGACAATCCGTCCGCCAACCCTGCCGGCATGAGGGAACCGAGTTGACGCCGATCGGCGATCTGGTCGCGGCGCAGCTTTACGACGCCGCCGGTGAGATGGTTGAAGAGCGAAACTTCATCGGCGGACTCGCCGCGGAGGTAGCCCTGATACACCTCGCCGTCCTTGGCGGTGAGTTCGTGGGCCATGAAGCCTTCCTTCACTTCCTTCTGCGGATCGAGGATCGCGCCGAGAATGAACTCGACCGTCTGGGCCGTGCCGAGCGCGCTGAGGTTGGGACCGATCTTGCCGGGCGTGCCGTCCACGGCGTGGCAGTTCGCGCAGGCGAGGTCAGTGCGGGCGAAGATCTCGCGGCCCTTGGCCACGTTGCCGCTCTGGCGAACAGCGGCGGCCAGCGCCGGAATGTCATCGAGGGAAACCGGCTTGGTGGAAGGAGCCGAGCCGGCGGCTTGGGTCAGCAGCGCGGCGAGTTCCGCGTCGCGACGGCCGCTGTTACCCTGCACCACGAGCAGCCGGGACGCGTTGGCGGCGAAAGGTGCCTTGGTTTTCAGACTGTCGCGCAGGGCTTCGGCACCACCCTGCAACCGCAGGAAGGCGTTGCCCACATCGTCCACGGCCCCGACCGGTTGCTCCGTGGCCAGGAAATCGGCGGCAAAGTTGGCAGCACGGCGTAGGTTGAGCCGGACGAGCCGCGCAATGGCGTCGGCGCGGGCGAAGCGGTCCGGTGAAGCAGCGGCGAGAGAAGCCAGCAATTCCTCCGCCTGGGCGTCGCCGTAGGCGGCCACACCGCTCAGCGCGTAGGCCCGGGCCGCACTGCCGCGGTTGCTCGGCACCGGCGGCTCGGCTTTGGCCAGTGCCTCGACCTCACCGCGCAGCGAGCCGACCTGCCAGACACCGGCGAGCCACGCGGCCATGGCCTGCACGGAGGGCTCGGGACTTTGCAGCAGGGGCTTGAGCCCGCCCGCCGCGGGTTCGCCCAGCTTGAGTCCCCGGCGGCGGCTGGATTCCGCCGCGCGGAAGAGGGCCAGGCTGTGCTGGGTGGACAAGTAGTTCGTGCCGAGCGTGAAGCTCTTGGTGGTGAGCAACGCCGTCATTTCGTTCGCTCCGCCGCTTTCGGCGACGACCTCGGCGAGCTGTCCAATAGTTGATTCGTCGAGCGCGACTTCGGCGATGCGGCGGAGGCGGTTGGCCGCGAACTGGGCGGAACCGGCCCCGCCGACCGCCTTGGCGAACTCGGTTTGGCGGCGGGCGTTTCCATCGAACTTGAGTTCACCGCGGGCCTGGGCGTCTTGCCACTGCGCCTTGAGTGCGTGAACGCATTGGGTGAAGGCGTATTCCAAGCCGGCATCCATCGGTTGGTCCGTCGCGATCGCGGCAATCTCCACGGCGCGGGCCATCGGCAGGTAACTGCACGCGACGATGGCTTCGAGCCGGACGCGCGGGTGCGGGTCGGCGGCCAGCGTGGCAAGCAGCGAAGCAAAGTAGGACAGGCTGCCAGCCTGTCCTGGAGCGATAGCCGGGTCTGAAGCGGTGGGCAGGCTGGCAGCCTGCCCTACTATGCGCGCGGCGTAGGCGCGGGCCTCCGGGGCTCTCAAGAGAGCGAGCTTGCCGATGAGGTTGGTCGGGAAAACGTCGTGACTGGCCAAGACAGCGAGGGCTTCAACCAAGACTAAGTCCGCTTCAACAGGCGAGGGCGCCTGTTGGACCGACACAGACGGGGGCGTCTGTGCCACTAGCCACCGTGCCAGTGCGTTCGTCACTTCCGCAGTCGGGCGGTCGGCAAGAACGCGTTTGGCCATCTGCCGGTTCCAGCGCTCGGGCGACTTGAGTTCGTCGAGCATTTGAGCCGTGGAGCGCTTCGTGAAGTTCGGCTTCCCGATCTTCGATTTCCCATCCGCGATCTGCGGCTTCGGCACGACGCGCCAGATGCGGCCGTGGTCCTTGTCGCGGTTCGGGTCGCGGAAGCTGGCCTGGTAGTGGCCGATGACGGGGTTGAACCAGTCGGCGAGATAGAGCGCGCCGTCGGGTCCAAAGCGGGCGTCCACGACGCGGAAGGCGATGTTGGTGGATTCGATGAGCGGCGCGAGGCGGGCGACCTTGTAGCCGCTGCCGCCCTCGTCGGTGACGCGGAAACGCTCGACGGTGTTCTGGAGGTAACCGCCAGTAACGAGTTCGCCTTGGTTCGTGGCGGGCCAGCGTCCGTTCTCCACGAAGTCGCCGCCGCCGAACTTGCGGCCTTCGTTCCAGAGCCAGCGCTGTTCGAGGAAGTGGTCCGTGCGGATCATCGCCGGCGTGAGGTGGTAGATGCCATGGCCGTTGCCCGCGAGGACGAAGGGTTGGCCCCAGCGGTCGAAGACGTTGCCAAACGGATTGTGCGCGCCCATCGCGCCGCTCCAGAAGGGATCGAGGCGGGCGCGGCGCGGCCAGTAACGCCAGACGCCGGCCTGCTGGAGTTCCTCGATGCCCCAAGGGGTTTCGATGCGAGAACGCGCGTGCAGGCCCTGCGAGAAGAGGAGTTCGCCGCTCGGCCCCCAGGTGAAGGAGTTAATCGTCTGGTGCGTGTCGGCGGTGCCGAAGCCGCGGAAGACGACGCGGCGCTGGTCGGCCTTGCCGTCGCCGTCGGTGTCGCGGAGGTGAAGGAGTTCCGTGCCGCTGTTCACGTAAAGACCGCCGTCGCCGAGTTCGAGGCCGGTGGGCATGAGCACGTCGTCGGCGAAGATGGTGGTCTTGTCGGCGCGGCCGTCGCCGTCGGTGTCTTCGAGCACGACGACTTGGTCGCGCGGTTTCTCGCCGGGCTTGAGCTGGGGATAGACGACGCTGCCGCAGACCCACAGGCGGCCGTCGGGATCGAAGCGAAGCTGGATGGGCTTGCGGACGCCGTCCGCCTCGGAGGCGAACAGGTTGACCTCGAAGCCGTCGAGCACGCGCAGGGAGGCGAGTTCGGCCGCGGCGGAGTTGTCGGCAGCGCGGGCGGAAGCGAAGCCGAGAGCGAGGAAGAAGCAGGTGAGCAGGTGGGAAAGTGAGAAAGTGGGCCGTAGCGCAGACTGGCAGTCTGCTGTGGCGCAGGTTGGCAACCTGCGGGCGCTGGAAACTTCACGGCGGCCGGTTCGCAGCGACGCTCTGCCGGCTACCAGCCGGCGAAACAGCAGGTTGGCAACCTGCGCTACAGCCTCGCGGCCATTCCGCATTCCGCATTCCGCATTCCGCAATCGGATTGGGATCATCGCGTGGTCTCCTTCTCGGCGGCGGCCTTGGCGGCCAGTTCATCGATGCGTTTTTCGGCGTCGGCGATCAGGGGGAGGAACTGCTGCATCTCCTGGGCAAAGGCGCGGAGGTTGCGGTCGCGGTAGTCGCGGCTGAAAGCCTGTTCGGTGCGGTCGCCGGCGAGGAAGGCCCAGTTGCTCGGGCGCGCGTAGTTGAACCAGAGGCGGTTCTTTTCGGCGATGGCGATGCGAAGCGCGGCTTCGTCGCTGGGTTCGGACGTCGCGACAGGTCGGCCTCCCACACATTCTAAGGTGATCATCCCCGCGAGCACCGAAAGTCCGAGTTGATTGAACTGCATGCCATCCGTCGTCCAACGCTCTCCTTCGTTGATGCAAGTCGAGAAGCCCTTGATCACATCGGCGTAAACAGCGCCTTTGAGTCCGGCAGCCGAGGCCAGTGCCGTTGAATAGGAATACAGCTTAATGAAGCGGGCATTGCCTTCTGGATGACTCTCGATTGGTTCCGGGCTGACGATAACGACCCGTGACACGGTTGACTTGATCCGATCCAGCAACTGCTCATACGCCGACACGAAATTCGTCAATCCCGACTCGCCCGCCAGTGACTCCATCTGGCCAAACTGCACGAAGGCCACCGTGGCGCCGACCTGCTTCAGTTGGGTGACGAGGTCCGGGTAGTTCACGTCTCGCGGCTGGGCGAAGACCGTGTCGCCTTCCCACGCGAGGCTGCGGAAGCGGAGCCTGTGGTGCGGATGCCGGAGCGTCAGCAGCGTCTCCAAATGCCCGCTCTGCGCGAGCGCGACCATGTTCGCGCCGCCGATGAAGGCGATCACGTCGTTGGTGCGCAGCGGCAGGACGGGTTCGGCCGCCCGCGGCCGGACTTGCAGCCACGGCAGCAGCAGGGCGAGCAGGACGATGCGGACCGTTTTCATGGTGACGCCGAAACGGTGCCGCACCGGCCCGAACGCTGGCGAGCTTGTTTGCGGCCGCTTCGGCGGTAACTTCGCCGCATGGTTTACGATCCGTCGCTCGACGAACTGCTCCAGAAGGTGTGGGACGGCGGGCGCATTTCCCGGGACGAGGCGTTGCGGCTCTACCGGCTGCCGCTGGAGGAACTCGGCGCCTTGGCCGATCGGCGGCGGCAATTGCACCGCGCGGCGGCGCACGGCGGGCGCGGGAACGACATCGTCACCTTCATCGTGGACCGGAACGTCAACTACACGAACGTCTGCAACGTCTACTGCAAATTCTGCGCGTTCTGGCGGACGGAGAAGGACACCGACAGCTACGTCATCATGCTCGACGAGCTGGACCGCAAAATCGAGGAAACCATCGCGCTCGGCGGCACGCAGATGCTGATGCAGGGCGGGCACCACCCGAAGCTGACCAAGCAGTGGTATCTCGACCTGCTCAGCCACGTGCGGGACAAGTTCCCCGGCTTCAACGTGCACGGCTTCAGCCCCAGCGAATTCATCCACTTCCAGGAAGTGTTCAACGAGCCGGTAGAGCAGCTCATCCGCGAGTTTGTCGCGGCCGGGTTGGGGAGCATTCCCGGCGGTGGCGGCGAGATCTTGGTGGACCGCGTCCGTAACCGGATTGCGCCGCTCAAGGCCAACACGGGCGAATGGATGGGCGTGATGGACACCGCGCATCAGCTCGGGTTGGCGACGACCGTGTCGATGATGTTCGGCCACGTGGAGACGGTGGAAGACCGCATCGAACATCTGGACGTCGTGCGGCAGCAGCAGGACAGGTCTTTGGGAAGATTGCGGAATGCGGAATGCGGAATGCGGATTCAAGGCGAGAGCCCGATTGAGTTGTCGGCAGCGTATGCAACAGCGGTGGAGACGAAGGCCATCAACGGCGGCGCGTTCACGGCGTTCATCTGCTGGACCTTCCAGCCCGAGAACACCGTGCTGAAGGCCGCGACCGTCGGCTCGCACGAGTATCTTCGGACGCAGGCGCTCGCCCGCATCTATCTGGACAACGTGCCCGGCGTCCAAAGCTCGTGGGTCACGCAGGGCCCGGAGATCGGCCAAGTGGCGCTCAAATACGGCGCGAGCGACCTCGGCTCGATCATGATCGAGGAAAACGTGGTCAGTGCCGCCGGGACGACCTTCCGCATGGGCGTGGCCGACATGAAGCGGCTGATCGGCGAACTCGGTTACGAACCCCGCCAGCGCGACAACTGGTATCGGTTGGTGGCCTGACGCCACCCGCGGGCTTGTCAACGGTGCCCGCACCGGCAACAAAGGGCGCACGTGGCCACCACCCCTGAGGTCAAATCGCAAGCCTTCGCCCTTGCGCCCGATGACAACCATCGGGCCGACCACTTCCTCGCCGGCCGCATCGCGGTGATCTATGCGCTGGTGTCGGTGATCTGGATTCTGGGCAGTGACCGGCTCGCGTCGTCCTACGCCGAGGACAAGGCCAGGCAGGAGCGGCTGCAAACGTGGAAGGGCTTGGGCTTTGTCCTCGTCTCGGCGGCCGGGCTCCATTGGCTGGCCTACCGCTCCCTCCGCCAAGGCCGGATGCAGGACCGGGAGCGCCGTTTCTTCGCCCACCTCGCCGCCAATGCCCGGGACGCGGTGTTCGCCCTCGATCCGGCGGATGATTTCCGCGTGCTGTATCTGAACAGCGCGGCGATGATCGGCTTGGGCGCCACGTCCGGGGAACTGCTCGGGAAGTCCGTCTGGGAAATCAGCGCCGAGCTCAGCCGAGAGGTGTGCGGACGGGCATGGCAACAATTGGAAGCCGGGGAACAGCCGCGTTTGCTCCTCCGAATACCCCACCCCGATGGGTCTCCCCGGGTCGCGGAAACTTCGCTGGAAATCCTCACCGTCGGCTCCCGCCGCCTCGTGAGTGGCAGGGCCTGGGACATTACCGAACGGGTCGCCCACGAGGAAGGGCAGCGCCGGCTGTTGGCGCAATTGACCGAATCGCAGGCTCGACTAGCCGAACAACAGGCTCAACTGGAGCAGTCCCGGAACGAACTCGAACTGTTTAACCGGCTTTCACTCGCCTTTCTAACCCGCTCCAATGCCCGTGCCCTCTTCCAGGAACTGGAGTCGACTATCGCGGCGGCATTCGGCGCCCATGCCGCCCGGCTCGCCCTCGCCTCGAACCCCGGAGAGCTCACTTTTCCAGCCGAATCCCTCGCCGAAGTGGCGGAACCTTCGGCCGCCGAATTGCGGAGCCTGCTTGATTCAATCGCCGGCCGGCCCGTTGAAGGACCGCTTCCCCGCCTCGGCGGCCCGGCCCTGCTGGCCGAAACGCTTTCGGCGGGTATCCGGCAGGGTGACGAGCTGCTGGGGGGCGTATGGTTACGCCTCGGAGCCCCTAGCTCCCTCGAGTCGGCCCTGCCGCGCTTGGAACGGCTGGCGCAGCACCTCGCCCCCGCCCTGCGGTCGTATCTGGCCGAATCGCACTTTCAGGCCGAGCGGGAAAACACCCTGTCCGTGGCGCTGGCCAATGAGGCCAAGTTCACCGCCGTCTTCCACAACTCGCTGGATGCGCTGTTCCTGGTCGAGCCCCAGTCGGGCCTGATCACCGATTGCAACCGGCACGCCGCGGAACTGTTCGCGGACGGCGACCGGAACCGGCTTATCGGTCTGGAAGGACGTCTGCTGGCGCTCGAACCCCGTTCAGCCAGCGAGGCCAAGGAGCTGCGGATGCGGATCGCAGAAGGCTTCGACTACGAGGGCGAATTTGAATACCGGTCGCTCGGCGGTCGGGTCTTCTGGGGGCACGTCGCCGGCGAACATCTCGCGATTCCAGGAGCCAACCTCCAGTTGTTCCGGCTGCTGAACATCTCCCAGCGCAAGGCCGACGAGCAGAAGCTCTCCGAACAGGCCCGCTTCCGGCAGGAATTGATCGACTCCGTGCCGCTGCCGGTGTTCGTGAAGGACACCACGGGGCACTACCTGGAATGCAACCGTGCGCTGGCGGAGTTCATCGGTCTCCCACGCGAGCAGCTCATCGGCAAGACGGTCGCCGATGTTTTCCCGGAGGAATTTGCTGTCCAATATCGCCTGCGGGACGATGAGCTTTTCCTGCATCAAGGCCGACAAGTCTACCGCGGCACAGTCCGCAACGCGGCCGGCTCACAGCGGTCGGTGATCTTCCACCGCGCAACCTATCATCAGGCGGACGGTTCGCTCGGCGGGCTGATCGGGACATTCATCGACGTCACGGATTTCGACGCGGCCATGAGCCAGCTGCGGCTCCAGGAATCGGCGCTCAACGCGGCGGCCAACGGCATTGTCATCACCGACCGGAACGGGATCGCGCTCTGGGCCAATCCGGCGTGCGAGCGGCTGACCGGCTACCGCGTCGAGGAAATCGTCAATTCGTCGCTGCGCATCCTGAAGTCCGACCAGCAGCAGGAGCAATCCTACAGCAACCTGTGGCAGACCATCATGTCCGGCCAGGTCTGGCAGGGCGAACTGCTGAACCGGCGCAAGGACGGCACGACGTATCACGAGGAGATGACGATCACGCCGCTGAAGGACGAGCAGGGCAACGTCACCAACTTCGTCGCGATCAAGCAGGACATCTCGTCCCGGAAGCAGGTCGAGATGCAATATCTCCGCGCCCAGCGGATGGAAGGCATCGGGCTGCTGGCCAGCGGCATCGCGCACGACCTCAACAACGTCCTGGCCCCGGTGCTATTGTCCATCGAGTTGCTGCAGGCGATGCACCCCGACGCCGACACGCAGGACATTTTGCATACGGTCGAGCAGTCCGCCCGCCGCGGCGCCGACATCGTCCGTCAGGTGCTGACCTTTGCCCGGGGGGTGAAGGGCGAACGGATTCCCCTGCAATCTAAGCATCTGGTCAAAGACATCATGCGGGTCGCCAAGGAGACGTTCCCGAAAAACATCGAGGTCCACATCCGAATGGACACCGAGGTCTCGAATGTCGAAGGCGACCCAACCCAGATCCACCAGGTGCTGCTCAACTTGGCGGTCAACGCCCGTGACGCCATGCCCGACGGCGGCCGCCTCACCCTCAGCGCGCACAATCACAGCCTCGCAGAGGCCATGCCGGCGGTGAACGGCACGATTCCGCCCGGGGATTACGTGGTCCTGGGAGTCAAGGACACGGGCATCGGGATCGAGCAGGAAAACCTCAGCCGGCTTTTCGAGCCCTTCTTCACCACGAAGGCGGCGAACAAGGGAACCGGGCTCGGCCTGCCTACCGCCCTGGGCATCGTGAAAAGTCACAGCGGATTTTTCCGCGTGGTCACCGAGCCGGGCAAAGGCGCGGAGTTCCTCGTCTACTTGCCCGTCTGCAACCGGGACGAATCCCGTCCCGCCTCGCCGCCCCATTCGGCGCCCCGCGGCAACGGGGAAACCATCCTGGTCGTGGACGACGAACTCGGAATCCGCTCGCTGGCTTCGGAGATCCTCTCCCGCCATGGCTACCGGGTCCTCATCGCCAGCGATGGCACCGACGCCATGGCGCTGGTCGCGCAGCACCGAAGCAAGGTGGAGTTAGTGCTGACCGACGTGATGATGCCTCACATGGACGGCGTGGCGCTTACCCGCAGCCTCCGCAAACTCGCCCCGCACACCCGGGTGCTGGCTTTCAGCGGCCTCTCCGGCGGAGCCTCGTTGGCAGCGAAGATCGAGGAATTGCGCAGCCTCGGCGTGCCTCCAGTGCTGAGCAAACCGCTGACCGCGCCGGAACTGCTCAACGCGGTTCACGACCTGCTCTACTCCAATCCGCAGTCGTAAGCCTACCGCCGGAAGTGGGCGGCCACCTTCCCCGGGAAATGGGGCAGCGCCTTCAACACTTCGACCGCCATCCGGGGCGACATCTCGCTGGGAACCGTGGCCACCAAGTAGGCCCGCGGATGCACCAAGTCGACCGGCCAAGGACGCTGCGCCGCCACGGCCGCGGGATAACCCGCCATCCGCGACTCCCGAAGGAACACGAACACATTCTGGCGATACCACCACGCCACCCGGTCGTCGTTCCACAGGCGATGGCGCAGGCAATCCACCGCGATAAAGCCCTGGGCCCGGAACCGTTCGACCCAGTAGGACTGCCACTGCTCGTTGACATGGTGGGTCCCGCCCTGACCGGGAATCGCCGCCGAAAACACGACCGCATCCCCCAGCCGGCAAAGATCCGCCACGAAGGTCTCAGCCCGCGCGCCATCAAGGTGCTCGGCGACTTCGAGGCAGTTCACGAGGTCGAATTGCCGGTCGAGCCGCAGCGGTTCAGCCAGATTGGCCCGCTGGAACCGCTCCACCGGAATCAACAACTGGTCCGGCTGGACCACGCTGCCGTCAATCCCCAGCACATCGCAGCCGGCCGCCAGATATTCCTTCGCCCAAGTGCCGGAGCCGCAGCCGACATCCACCACGGATTTCGCCGGCACCAGTTCGAGGACCAACGGCACGGTCGCCCGCGCAGAGGCGGCGGAGTCTTCCTTCAAACCTTCGTAATAGCGGGTCGAATAAGGTGAGGCCATGGGGCGAGCTTGTTAAATTTCGGGGCGGGCTGACGAGCCGGAAACAGCGGCTACAATTTCAGGGCGGCGAACGGGTTGTTGAATTCGGCTGCCCCCGTCGCGGCCGGGGCGAGCACTTGCCGCAGGTAAACCACCGCCGACTCGATGTCCTGGACGCTTTTCGGGAGCGTCGTTCCCGCGGCGTTGGGATGTCCCCCGCCCTGAAGCTTCGCCGCCACCGCCAGCGCCTCGCCGTTCAGGCTGCGGAAGCTGACCACGATGGTGCGGTTCGACTTGGGGAAAAACGTGGCCAGCACCTTGAAGCTGGTCGCGCCGCGGTCCAGCAGGTGGTGCACGATCAGGTTCGTGTTGCCGATGGTCGTGCGGACCACCCCGACTTCCGGGCAAACGGCCTCGATGTGGTTGCGGCTCCATTCGTAGCCCAGGGGATCTTCGATCCGGCGTTTGACCGACATCACCTCCAGCAACGGGTGATCCACCAGCCGCTCCAGTTCGCCCCCGATGAGGTTGTGCAGCGCCCAAAACCCGTAGGTCTTGACCAAGTTGGCGTAGTCGCAGGCCAGTTCGAAATCCGCGCTCTGCCTCAGCCAGAGGTCGCCGATGTTTGTGAGGTCTACCAACCGGTCCAACGCGGCCGACTGGAGCCCGGCCTCGCGGCACAGTTCGTAGCATAGGAGCGCGGCCGACTTTTTCGAATCGTGGATCAGGCGAGCCTTTTGCGCCGGGATCGCGGTCGAATGGTGGTCGATGACCACCCAGTCGGGCCGGTCCAGCCGGGCTTCGAACGTGAAGTCGGTCACCCAAGCCGCACGTTCGCTGAGCTGGCGGTTTTTCCAGCCCTGGTAATTCCAGGCCTGCAGGGGCACTTCCGCCCCATGAAGTTTGCGGGCCAGCCGTTGGAGCAACACCCCGGCCACCAGTCCGTCGAGATCGCTTTCATGGGTGCAGACAACCTCGGGTTTCGGCAAAGAAGACATGCGGAAGAGCCTACGGGCGCCGGACTTGAAGGGAAGCCATCAGTGCGCCGGCACCCCTTCGGCAGACCAATCCAGTTTGCCAGGGCGACGCGGTCCGGCAACCTAGCCGGCGCCATGGCCGTCTTCCTCGACACGCACGCCCACTTGGATTTCCCGGAATATTCCGCCGACCTGCCGGAGGTTATCGCCCGCGCCCACGCGGCCGGAATCGAGCAGATCATCTCGATCGGCACGGACCTCGAATCCAGCCGCCGGGCAGTCGCTTTGGCCGAACGTTACCCTGGCGTCTACGCCGCCGCCGGCTGGCATCCCGGCGAAGCCGAGGCGGCCCCCGAGGATTTCCGGGCGGAACTTCGGGAGCTGGGGCGCCATCCGAAGGTCGTCGCCATTGGCGAATGCGGTCTCGACTACTATCGGCTCCCCTCCAAGTCCGGTGGCTCGGCCGAGGACGACGGGCGCATCAAGGCCAAGCAGGCGCGCGTTTTTGCCCAACAGCTTGAAGTGGCGGTCGAACTGGGCCTCAACCTGGTCATCCATACCCGCGATTCGTTTGCCGACACCATGACAATGCTTCAGCCGTTCACCGGCCGCGTCTGCGGCGTTTTCCACTGCTTTGTCGGCACCCCGGAGGAAATGCGCCGGGTCGTGTCGGCGGGATCGTTGGTCAGCTTCACCGGCATCGCCACGTTCAAGAACGCCACCCAGGTGCGCGAAACCTTGCTGGCCACACCATTGGACCGCTTCATGTTGGAAACCGACTGCCCATTTCTCGCTCCGGTCCCGCACCGAGGCCAGCGCTGCGAACCCGCCTTCGTGCGGGACCTGGCCACGGCGATCGCCCAGATCCGGGGCTGCACGCTGGAAGAACTCAGCCGCGTCACCGGCACGACCGCGCGTGCCTTTTTCCCGCGGCTCGCCCAGCCCACGCCGTGACCGGTGCCGGCGCCAGGCCGGGCGGCCCGAACAATCGAAACCCACGCTTGACGCTTATCCTTGGCAAAACCTAGGGTCCGTCACGTAAACGTCTTGCTGGCCGGCGATTGGCGCCACGAAGAAGTCGGTTTTCCAACCGGCTTTTTTGTTACCCCGGTGGGACG
Organism: Verrucomicrobiales bacterium; assembly: GCA_040375265.1. Lineage (GTDB taxonomy): Bacteria > Verrucomicrobiota > Verrucomicrobiia > Limisphaerales > UBA9464 > CAIWAH01. Next base: position 32,122 of record JBEISV010000002.1, on the reverse strand, counting down.
GGGGCTGTTGACGATATGAACGCCGAACTGTTGGCAATTCTCGAGTTTTGGGAGAAGGAAAAGGGCATCAGCAAGGATGTCCTGCTCACTGCTGTTCAGGAATCCCTGATGGCAGCCGCCAAGAAGGCAGTCGGTCCGGCGCGCGAACTCAGGGTGACCATTGATCCCCGCTCCGGCGACATCTCCGCCTGGGCCAAACTCATCGTCGCGGACCGGGTGGTTTCCAAGCACGATCAGATCACCCCCTTCGATGCCCGCCGCAAGGGCTTTTCCGAGGCCAAGGTCGGCGACGAAGTCGAGGTCGAGGTGACTCCGGCCGGTTTCGGCCGGATTGCCGCGCAATACGCCAAGCAGGCCCTCATGTCGCAGCTGCGCAAGGCCGAGAAGGCGATGATCTTCGACGAATTCAAGGATCGGGTCGGCGACATCGTGAACGGCACCGTTCGCCGCTTCGAGAAGTCCGACGTCGTCCTCGATCTCGGCAAGTTCGAGGCGATTCTCCCGAACCGGGAACGGGTGCCGACCGAGGAATACCAGATCGGCGAGCGAATTCGTTGCTTCGTCAAGGACGTCATCCAGACGATTCACGGCCCCGAAATTCTGCTGACCCGGGCCGACCCGCAGTTCGTGCTGAAACTTTTCAGGCTGGAAGTTGCCGAACTCAACGACGGCACGATTGAGGTCAAATCCATCGCCCGCGAGCCCGGCTTCAGGACCAAGCTGGCGGTTTTTTCCCGCGATCCGAAGGTGGATCCCGTCGGCGCCTGCGTTGGGCTGCGCGGTCAGCGCGTGAAGAATATCGTCCGCGAGCTCAACAACGAGAAGGTGGACATCATCCCGTGGTCGCCGGACATCAAGGCTTACGTCGCGAAGGCGCTTGATCCCGCCAAAGTGAAGTCCTTCCGGGTTGACGAAAGCATGAAGCGGATTCTGGTCACGACGACGCCGGACCAGCTGCCGTTGGCCGTGGGCAAGCGGGGACAAAACGCGCGCTTGGCGTCCCGCCTGACCGGTTGGCAGATTGACATCGAAGCCGAGGCCGATGTGACTGGTTTCGAGGCGAAGGTCGATCACGCCGTCCACGAACTCGCCGCGGTGCCGGGAATCTCCGACGACCACGCCCGCGTGCTGGTCAACATGGGTTTCCATAGCGTCGAGGACCTGTTAGATGCCGAGGTCGGCGACTTGGCGGCCATGCCGGGAATCGGCGAGGCCGCGACTACTATTTTGGAGGCAGCCCGGGGCGAAATGGTTCGCCGTCAGGCTGGCGACGGAGGCCCGGATGGCTCCGCCCCGCTTGCGTAAGTGCTCCCGGAGACGGTTTCACAGGAAACCGCCCCGCCCATTTTCGGCCTAGCAAAGCCGGGGCGGGGCGGTTGAATTTGCAGAGTTTTCAAATATGCCCGTTCGCATTTACGAGATCGCCAAGGAACTAAGCCTCGAGAGCAAGCTGGTGCTTGCCAAGGCAAAGGAGCTGGGCATTTCCGCCGCCAAAGTTCCGTCGAGCTCGCTCGATAAGATTACTGCCGAATACCTCAAGGAACAGCTGCTGCCCCTCGCCGGGCAGGCCGCTTCCGCCCCCGAAGAAACGGGCAGTCCGGCACCCGTGGCCACGGCGCCGCCACCACCACCGGTCGACGACCGGCCGATCATCATCGTGCCACCCCCGGCACCCGAACCGCCCCCGGTGGTAGAACCGGTGCAGGCAGCATCTGTCGTCGCCCCGCAGGAAGATTACGAACCGGAGCCGGAACCCGTTGCATCGTTGGCTCCGGTCGCCCCGGCGATTGCGGATGAGCCGGTGGCCCTCCCGGCAGCCCCGGCACCCGCGGCGACTGCGCCGGCCTTCCCCCAACCCATCACGCCGCCGCCTGTGCCCGCGCCCGTGGCGCCGACTGAACCGCCAAAATCGCAGCTCGGCCAACTGGTTGGCCGGATCAATCTTGGGAATCGCTATGAGGGACGTGCCGGTGGGCTGACTGCCGCGCAGCGCAACCCTCCTCCCCCGCCTCCTCCCCCGCCCCCGCAGCGGCCTCCGATGGGGCGCCCGGACGACCGACGTGGTTTCGCCGGCTCCGGACAACGCGCACCGTTCCAAGCACGCCCTGGCCAGACGGCCGGCGCCGGACATCGCCCGGGCCAATATCAACGGTCCGGTCAAGCTTCCGGCCCGGGCCAACGGCCTGGCCAGGGTCGGCCCGCCTATGGCAATCCGGCTCCCGGACGGCCAGCCGGACCACCCAAGCCGTCGCTCGCGGTGGACGCGCCGACCATCATCATGAAGCCGCCCATCGTCGTCCGCGAACTCGCGGAAAAGATGGGCAAGAAGCCGTTCCAGATCATCGCGGACCTCATGTCGATGGGCGCGTTTGTGACGGTCAATCAGACGATTGATCCGGAACTCGCCCAAAAAGTCTGCGCCAAGAACAACATCCGTTTCGACACCGAAAAACGGAACCTTGAGGCCCACCAGGTCAACATCCAGCCGCGCGAGCAGAAGCTGGAACTCGACCAGGACGACAAGCTGGAGGAAATGCAGCCGCGCGCCCCGATCATCACGATCATGGGCCACGTCGACCACGGCAAAACCTCGCTGCTCGACGTCATCCGCAAGGCCAACGTCGTCGCCGGCGAAGCGGGCGGAATCACGCAGCACATTGGCGCCTACACGATTTCGTATCCCCACCCCAACACGGGTGTCCTCCAGCAGCTCACGTTCCTCGACACCCCGGGCCACGCCGCGTTCTCCGCGATGCGGGCCCGCGGGGCGAACGTGACCGACATTGTCATCCTCGTGGTCGCCGCCACCGACGGAGTGATGCCCCAGACGTTGGAAGCGTTGGCCCACGCCAAGGCCGCCCGGGTGCCGATCATCGTCGCCGTCAACAAATGTGACCACCCCAATGCCAATCCGATGAAGGTGCGGCAGCAACTGCAGGAGAAGGGTTTGGTGCCCGACGATTGGGGTGGTGACACCCTTTATGTCGACTGCTCGGCCCACACCAAGCAGGGCATCGACAAGCTCATTGATTCCATCCTCCTGCAGGCGGAACTGCTCGAGCTCAAGGCCAATCCCAATCGCAAGGCGAAGGGCAACGTCATTGAGTCCGGCGTCGAAGCTGGCGGCCCGGTCGCCACCGTGCTTGTCCGCAAGGGCACCCTGCGCTTGGGCGAGGTAATCATCTGCGGCGAACATTACGGCCGCGTCCGCGCCATGATGAACGAGGAGGGCCAGCGCCTGAAGGAAGCCATTCCGTCCGTGGCCGTCCGCGTTCTCGGCCTCAACGGCATTCCCGAAGCCGGCTCCGAATTCAGCGCGGTGGACAATGACAAGGCCGCCCGTAGCCTGACTGAGGAACGTTTTGAGGAGCGCAAGAAGGCCGAACTCGACGGCGTGAGGCCCAAACGTGCCTCGCTCGAAGACATCTTCGGCGGCATCAAGGATGCGAGCGCCAAGGTGCTCAAGGTCATCGTCAAGGCCGACACCCAGGGTTCCGTCGAGGCGATTTGCGAGGCCCTGCGCAAGATCGAGTCCGACAAGATTTCCCTCGAAATCATCCGCGACGCGGTCGGCGCGATCACGGTCGATGACGTCATGCTCGCCGCGTCCGCCGATGCGGTCGTGCTAGGTTTCCACACCCGCGTGGACAACAGCGCCGCCGAGGCCGCCAAGCGCGAGGGCATCCAGATCAAGCTCTACGCGATCATCTACGAACTCATCGACCAGGTGAAGGAGGCCATGGCCGGCCTGCTCGATCCCCTGCTCAAGGAAGTTCCGGTCGGCCAGGCGGAGGTCCGCAAGGTGTTCGACCTTTCCAAGGGCGGCAAGGTGGCCGGCTGCTACGTGGCCAGTGGCAAGCTGCTCCGCGGCAAGATGCGCGTCCGCCGCAAGACCCATATCATCTACGAAGGTGTCTCGCTCACGCTCAAGCGCTTCCAGGACGAAGTGAACGAGGTTCGCGCCGGCATGGAATGCGGCGTCCGCCTCGAAGGCTTCGACGAATACGCCGAAGGCGATTTCATCGAGTGCTACACCGTAGAGAAGATCGCCCAAAAGCTCTGAGCGGCCGACGAACGGCCGGCTTCGGCCGGTCCTGATCCATGCAACCTGAGACGTCACCCAATCGCCGCATCGCCCGGGTCAAGGAACTGCTCCGCCAGGAGCTCTCCGAGATCATCCGGCGGGAATTCAGCATCGAGGAGGTCGGCCTCCTGACCGTGAATGACGTGGGCGTTTCCCGCGACCTGCGGTCCGCCATCGTCTTCCTCGGATTCGTCGGCACCAACGCGCAGCGCAAGCTGGCGCCCCAACGGGTTGAGGAACGTGCCAAGATGATCCAATCCATGGTTGGGGGCGCTATCCGACTCAAGTTCACGCCTGAGTTGCGCTTCCAAGTCGGCGACGCCGTGGCCGAGGGAAACCGGGTCATCGCGTTGCTGGACGAACTCCAACCGGCCGCCCCCGCTTCGACTGCGACTTCAATCCCACCCGCCTGACCGTTTCGCCTTCTTCCGCGAAGAATGAAGCCAGTTCCCAAGACGGTTGAACGCATCATCGAGCTGATAGAGGCAGCCAAGACGATCTGCATCGTGGGGCATGTCCGCCCCGATGGTGACTGCATCGGCAGCCAAGTTGGCCTCGCGCTGGCTCTCGAGAACGCCGGCAAGGAAGTCACGGTCTGGAATCAGGACCCCGTCCCCGACAAACTTCGCTTTCTCGACCGGGACCGGCGCCTTTCCCGCCCCAAGTCGGGCCAGAAATTTGATTTAGTCATTGCCACGGACTGCGCCAGTGCGGAACGCCTCGGCAAGGTCGCCGACCACATCGGCGAGCGTGGCGACCTGATCAACATCGACCATCACGCCAGCAACACCCGCTACGGCGACGTGAACTGGGTTTCCCCGCGGGAGCCGTCAACCGGCGAGCTCATCTTCGACCTGTGTGCCTGGGCAGGCTGGAAGATTACCCAGCCGATTGCCGACTGCCTGTTCGCCGCCATCAGCACGGACACCGGTTCCTTCCAGTATCCGTCGGTCGTCCCCGAGACGCTGCATACCGCGGCGGAACTCGTCGAACGGGGGGCCAACCTCGGTCACATTTGCCAGGAGATCTACCAGAGCTTTCCGATCACCCGGGTCCGGCTTCTCCGGCACGTCTACAGCACCTTTCGCCTGACCCACGACGGCAAGACCGCCTATTTCTGGCTGAAGAAGACGAATTACAGCCGGGCCGGCGCCAACGTGGAGGAAAGCGAAGGCCTGATTGATCACATCCGCGCCATCGAAGGCGTGTTGGTCGCCGTAGTTTTCGAGGAAACCGAGGCTGACATCACCCGCATCAGCCTGCGGAGCAAGACGGCAGACGTGAACGTCAACGAAATCGCCAGCCTGTTCGGCGGCGGCGGCCACAAGGCGGCGGCCGGCGCCCGCGTCGCCGGGAGCGCCCTCTCGGCACAGCGCCGGGTGCTCGGGGCGATCAAACGTTCGCTCGCCGGCAAACCCCTGAAGTGACCGCTTCGGCGGTCCCGCGGCGACCGCACCGGGCGGCTTCAGTCTCGTTTTCACTGCCAGTAACCTGTTTCGCATGAAGGAACCCTTTGGCGCCCTGGATGGTGCCCTCGTCATCGACAAGCCTGCCGAATGGACCTCCCACGATGTCGTGGCCAAGGTGCGCGGCCACTTCCGCCTCGAGAAGGTCGGACACTGCGGCACCCTTGATCCGATGGCCACCGGGCTATTGGTCCTGGTCCTTGGCAAGGCGACGAAGCTCTCCGAACGCCTCATGTCCGCCGACAAGGTCTACGAAGGCACCATGCGCCTCGGCGAAACAACGGACAGCTACGATGCCGACGGCGAACTGGTCGAAACCAAGCCGGTGCCGCCGCTAACACTCGACGACCTGAATGCCGCCGCCGCCAAGTTCCTCGGCGACCAACTGCAGATTCCGCCGATGGTCAGCGCCAAGAAGATCGGCGGCGTGCCGCTCTACAAGCTGGCCCGCAAGGGCGAGGAGGTCTATCGCGAGGCCCGGCCGATCCATCTCTACAGCTACCGGTTCGACGAATACGAGGACCCGTTTGCCTATTTCCGCGTGAGTTGCACCAAGGGCACCTATGTCCGCAGTCTCGCCCACGACCTCGGCCAGAATCTCCGATGTGGGGCCCACCTAACCGCCCTGCGTAGGGTGGCCTCCGGCAAGTTCGACATCCGCGACGCACTGCCGCTGGAAGACATCCTGCAATTCTCCAAGGAGGAACTCATCGCGCATGTCATTCCCCTGCTTGACCTGAAGCGCTACGAGTAACGCCTCATGTGGCTGGGCTGTGCTACCTTACCGCTCAAGGATTGCACGGCCGCCGCCGACCATCAGTTAGCCACCGCGAACAGAGCATGTTGATCGCTCGTCAGCTGCCGGAATTGCCCCTGTCGCCCCGCGGCACGTGCGTGGCCTTGGGCATGTTTGACGGCGTGCATCTCGGCCACCAGCACGTCATCCGCGCCGCCCTGCTGGATGCCGCCCACTTCGGCGCCCGCGCGGTGGCGCTCACGTTCGACCCGCATCCGCTGGCCGTCGTGAATCCCGAACGGGCTCCCCGCCTCTTGCAAACCGTGCCGCAACGTCTCCGGGCCATCGGCGCCTTGGGCTGCTGGGCGACGGTCGTGGTGCCTTTCACCGCCGAGTTTGCCGCCCGGAGCGGTGAAGAGTTCGTCCGGGAACTCGCCCGAGACATCGGCCCACTGCGCTCCGTCAGCGTCGGCGAAGGCTTCAGCTTCGGCCACCGGCGCAGCGGCAACGTGCCTTTGCTCCAACAACTCGGGGCCGAATTGGGCTACGCCACCCACGCTGCTTCGCCGGTGAGCATCGGCGGCGAAACCGTCAGCAGCTCGCGCATCCGGGAGGCACTGCGAGCCGGCCGTCTGCCGGAGGTCGCCGAACTGCTCGGCCGTCCCTACGCGCTTGGCGGGGTGGTCCAAACCGGTGAACAACTCGCCCGCCGCCTCGGTTTCCCCACCGCCAACGTCGCGGTCGATGGCCTCGAATTGCCACCTTCCGGAGTCTATGCCGCGCACGTCCGCCAGGTCGCCAACGGCCAGGAGCATCCCGCCGTGCTGAACCTGGGCCTGCGTCCAACCGTGACGCCTGGCGAAACCCGGCCGCGCCTGGAGGTGCATCTGCTCGACTTCGCCGGCGATCTTTACGGCCAGGAAATCGAGGTGGAGTTCGCGCGCCTGCTCCGACCCGAACAGAAGTTCCCTGGGTTGGAAGCGCTCCAGCGCCAGATTGGCGAAGACGTCGCGGCGGCCCGGCGCTTTCACGGAACCTGACTTTCCAGCGGAGTCACGCGACGGCGGAAAACCCGGCTTCCGCCACATTGCCGGTAACCTCGCCGCCGATTAGGGTCAGGATCCCTCGTATGGAATCTTCCTCTTCCCGCCTTCCCTCATTCGCCGCCGGCCTGCTGGTGGGCGCCGCCGCGGCCGGCGCATTCGTGTTCCTGCGCCCTGCCCCGACGCCTCCCCGGGCTGCGATTGAGGTCAGCACGGCCAAACCAACTCCGGACGAATCGCCGGAGCTCGCCAAGGCAAAGCAAAGGATCACCCGGCTGGAGGCGGACAATCTCCGGCTCGCCGAACGGGTTCAGGCGCAGAATCAACCGCCCATGGCTGACGCCACCGCACCCGCCGCCGTTCAGAAGACAGACCAGCCTGCGAACCCCCTCGCAGCGCTCTTCGGCGGCGATGGCAGTTCGACCAACGAGGCCGGCAAGGCCATGCGCGCGATGATGGAGACCGCCATGAAACAGCAGCTCGAAGGCAAGATGCGGTCCCTCAAAAGCCGGCTCAATCTCACCCCGGAGCAAGAAGCCTCCATCCGGGACCTGCTGGGTAAACAGTTCGGCGCCGGCCAGGCCATCGCGGAGAAGATGATGACCGGCAAGGCTTCCCATGAAGAAATCGCGGACCTGACCAAGTCCCAGGGCAATCCCGAGGAACAGATCAAGGCCCTGCTGTCGCCGGAGCAGCAGCAGGCCTACGCCGGGCTGCAACAGGAGGAAATCCGCAACAATGCCCGGCTGATGGCCAACGCCGAGATGCTCCAGATGCAGGGCGCGTTGGGGTTGTCGCAGGAACAGCAGGACTCCGTCTACAAGGCCCTGTTCTCCGCTACCGAGGAACAGTTGGGCAGCTTCGGCGGCGATCCCAAGAAGGCCATGGACTTCCGCGGCAATATTGACCGCAAGCTCGCCTCGCTGAAAGGCGTGCTCACCGAGGAACAGCTGAAGTCCTACGAGGAAATGCAGCAGCAACAGCTCAAACTGATCGAATCCATGCTGCCGAAAAACGGGGTGCCGGGCGACGTCACGGTGCCGAACATTCAGGTCCTCACGCGCCCCTGAACAGTCGGCTCAAGGCCGCGGCACCTTGCCGGGCACCACCAAGGACTCGACTTCGCCTTCCGCGAACCGAGTCCGCAGACGCTGGCCACTTTTCAGGATTGAACCCTGCCGCACCACGGCCCCGGTGGCGGCGTCCGTGGTGAGCGAATAACCGCGCTCCAGGACACTCAGGGGCGACAGCAGGCGGAGACCGCCCGTCACCCGTTCCAAGCGCCCTGTGGTTTCCGCGAGCTGCTGCCTGACCGCCACCGGGAGTCGGCGGAGCAATTGCTCCAGCTCCCGACGACGACGTTGCAGGACGGCAGCCGGCCGCTGCGCGGACAACCGGCGCGCCAAGTTGTCCTGACGCGCCTGCGCGTTTCGCACTTGGCCATGAACCCCACGTTGCAGCGCGGTGGCGAGATCATCGACTAGCAGGCCCAGCGTCTCCAACCGGCGCCGCGGATGCACCCGCGCCCGGCGGGCGTCCAGCAGCGCGGCCTCTTCCTTGGCCCAACCGAGACGCTGCCGGGCCAGTTGGGCGAGCCGCTGCCCGGCCGACGTGACGAAGTCGCGGCTCGCCACGAAACCCGCCGTCAGCAATTCGGCCGCCGCACTAGGCGTCGCCGCCCGGAGGTCCGCCACGAAGTCCGCGATCGAGAAATCAATCTCGTGCCCGACCGCTGAAATGACCGGCACCGCGGAAGCGGCGATGGCGCGCGCCACCGATTCCTCGTTGAAGGCCCACAGATCTTCCAAGGAACCGCCACCACGGGTCACGAGAATCACGTCCAACCCCGCCCCGGGTTCCTCGCCTTGGGCCGCCGACCACTCATTCAGCAGTGCGACCGCCGAGGCGATCTCTTCCGCCGCCCCGACGCCCTGCACCCGGGCGGGCACCAGCACAAACTCGAGGCCGGCATAACGCCGTCCGACGACATGCAGGACGTCCCGGATGGCCGCGCCCATGGGCGACGTAACCAATCCCACCCGGCGCGGCAACGCGGGGATAGGCCGTTTGCGCCCGGAATCGAACAATCCTTCCGCGGCCAGCTTCGCCTTCAGCCGCTCGAAGGCCGCCTGCAAGGCGCCGATGCCCTGCACTTCCACGAAATCCACCCGCAACTGATACTGCCCGCGCGGTTCGTAAACCGTCACGTCGCCGCCCAGAATCACTTGGGCGCCGTCCCGCAGCGCCGCCCGGCCGCCACCGCCCTGCCCGCGGAAAAGCACGCAACTGAGCTGGGCGTTGGCATCCTTCAGCACGAAGTAGGCATGACCGCTGGACTGGAGCCGGAAATTGGAAATCTCGCCGGCCACACGGACCGCGCTGAATCCGCCCTCCAGCTGCCGCTTGATGCCCAACGTCAGCTCGGTGACCGAAAACGTCCGGGCGACGACTGATTTGGCTGGCGGCTTTTCGGCGGCTTCCGGAATCGGTTCCGTCGGCTTGTCGCCAACGGTGAACAGTTCACCAAAGTCCCACTGGCTGTTGGATTTCTTGGGCATCAGGGCGTAGCAGTTTCGGGTTCCTCTGCGTCGTCGCCGACGGCAGCTTGGCGCACGGCGGGAACCGGGTCCAAGGCTAGTCGGCGCAAGGCCAGTTCCACCGGCCGGGTGCGCGGCCAAGCCTGTTGCAGGGTGCCCGCCACTTCGAGGCGCAGGAGGTAATCAGTGTCGTCGGAGATGACGGTGAGTGATTCGGCCAAGGCCGGCGGCACAACCATCAGGTTGCCCAACGCCAGCAGCGCGATCCGGCGATTCGCCGCCGCCTGGTTCGTCACGACCGTGACCAGGGCGGCCGCCACGGCCGGTTCCGTTTCGTGTCCCCGGATCAAGTTGAGCAACGCCAGTCCGCGCCGCCCTTCCGTGAAGGGCAGCAGCGCCCGAACCCGGAGCGCGGCCGGCAGCCGCGGCCGGATTTGGCGCCACCAGCGGGTGGCCGTGCCTTCAGGGCGGCCAATTTCGCGGGCTGCCAGTTCGCGGAAGCTCAGCGGCGCGGTTTCCACTTCCTGAAAAAGGCCGCCGGGGATCGACCCGCTGGCCTGAGCCGACAACCACCGCCGAAGTAGGCGTTGGTCGGCTGTCTCTCGCAACGCTATCACCCCGCCGATCAGCACCGCAGCCAGCGCGCACAGTCCGAGTGCCCGCCGGATCATCCGCCCGTGTTGGATCTTCAGAATCGTCATCGCAATGGTTCGCTCACCCGAGCGATGGAAACCGCCTTGCCGGTGGTATCATCGATCTCAATGACGCAGCCGCTTAGTTTCACGTCGGTTTCGCACACGCCGAATTTCTGCGGGGTCTGGCGCAGGAACCGCTCGACGATGGGCGGCCATTCGCGACCGAGCACGCCACCGTGACCGCCCGTAAACCCGGCATCCGTGAGGCAGGCGGTGCCCTGCGGCAGGATGCGTTCGTCCGCCGTCTGCACATGGGTATGCGTGCCCACGATGGCGCTGACCTTGCCGTCGAGGAACCACCCAAGGGCGATCTTCTCGGAGGTAACCTCGGCGTGGAAGTCGATGAAGACGATGGGCGTTTCGGCACGCAGCCGGGCCACCTCGGCCTCGGCGACCGCGAAGGGGTTTTCCAACTGCGCCGCCATGAAGGTGCGTCCCTGCACGTTCAGGACCGCAATCGGCGGCAGCCCTTCCTTGCGGAACACCGCCCCGCCGCGCCCCGGAACCCCGGCGGGATAATTCGCCGGGCGGAGGAAGCGAGGCTCGTTCGGCAGGAGCTGGGTCACGTCGCGGTTGTCCCAGAGGTGGTCGCCGGTGGTGATGACGTCCACGCCTCCGTCAAAGATTTCCTTGGCCGTGCCGAGGGAAACCCCGGAACCGCCGGCAGAGTTCTCGGCATTGGCGATCACGAACTGGATGCCATGACGCTCCCGCAAGCGCGGCACGAGCGTCTTCACGGCCCGGCGCCCGGGCTCACCCACGATGTCCCCGATGAACAACAGCTTCACCGGGCGGAGGGTGCGGACGAATCCCGCGGGTCGCAACAGCGCGCCACGGCTAAGTCCGGCCGGCGCCGGCGGTCACGCTCATCCACGAGCGGGGCAAACGGAATCCGCTCCGTAACCTTACGGAGGCGAGGAGAGGCAACAATGGCGCACGGCTCGCGTCAGCATGGATTGCGAACACGGGGCCCGGGAAATTTCCGACCAAGGAAGGCCGGTCACGGTGAAGAAATTCGGCCAGCCGCCGAAGAACAATTTGATCGTCAGCATTCGACTTATGAAATACCGCGGGTTTTCCGGAAGGCTTTCCTCCGCCTTTGCCCTCGCCTTGGGGCTCTGTTTCGCACTTTGGAACAGCACCGCAACCCTTGCCCAGGAGGCGCTGTCCCGACACACTCCCGAAGGCGTCCTGCTGGAATGGAATCTGCCGGAGGCACTCGGAGTTTCCGCGACCCAACTGGAACGGATCGAGCCTCCGGTGCCGACCGGCGGACGGGTGGCCGGGATCTGGGCCAACGAACGATGGCTCGTGTCGGCGTCCGCCGCCTCCGGGGCGTTGTCGGTCTTCCAGTTCACCGGCCCGGGGACGGTCGAGACGGCCGGCGCGCTGGCGCTGGATCCCGTCGAGTTCGGCGAACTGGCGCAGGCGGTCATCAAGCAAGACGACGCGATCCTGATCTCCCGCACTGGGCAGGTCCTCGTGTATCGGCTGCGCACCGGGGCGGACGGCGGACCGGTGCAAGTCGGGCAACTGGTCGGACCGTTGCCGGCACCCGAGTTTCGGCTGACGGGCATTGGCCGCCGCAGTGGTCCCGGTCCCAGCGTGGATTACCTCTATGTGCCGGCCGGCGCCGACGGCGTCGCACTCTATGACCTTACCCTCGAATGGTTTCCACGCGCGGTCCGGAATCTGCGGGAGACCCGGGTCTTCGGGCCCAACGGTCTCGAAGCCGGCGAACCGCTCGCCCCGCCGACCGCCGTGGCCGCCCTGACCGACGTCCTGGCGGTCGCATCGGGCGGTCGCGAAATCCGGTTGGTCGAGGAATTCTTCTTCTCCCAATGGGAAACGATCGACCGCGGCCGTTGGCAGGCCGGGCAGGACGAGACGGTTACCCACATCTATGGCCAAGTCGGCCGCCTCTATGCCGTGGTGCAAGCCCCCGGTGGCCAACGACTCCAGGTGCTGGCCCTGAATGGCAAGCAACTGACCGCCCGCGGCTCGCTGGCGCTGCCGCCCGGAACGCAGGTGACCGCGCTGGAACCGTTCGGTCCCAATTTCCTCGCAGCGACGACCGGGACGGGCGGCACGATGGCGATCAACATTGCCGATGAAAACCAGCCAGCCCTCGTGGCCAGCCTCGCTGCCCTGGATGCCGCCGAGGCGAACGCCCTGGCGACGCAGTTCCCACACTTGTGGGCCAATGACCGGCCTTCGGATGCCTCCCACCTCGTCCTTGCGAATGGCGACAGTGCCCTCGCCCGTTATGCGGCGGAGGGCGAGTTGCCCGGCGGAATGACCCTGTCGCCCGCCGGCGTGCTACGCTGGACCCCGGGCGAAGACCGGGGCGGCACCCTCGTCAGCGTGCCCTTCACCCGCACGCTTCCCGGCGCCACCGAACATCGGATCGCCGAGATGATGGTGGACGAGGCCAACCAAGCCCCCGTCATCATCCCGGTTGCCGAGCAGCAACTCGTCGCCGGACGGCCTTGGAGCCTGAACGTGACTGTCACCGATGCGGATCTGCCGGCCCAACCCCTCAGCCTGATCACCGATCGGCCGGAAATCGTCGTTGGAGCCCGAACTGCGGACGGCACTTTCCCGCTGACTTGGACCCCGCTCGGGGAGGCCGTGGAATCAACGGTCACCCTGATCGTGCAGGACGAGGCCGGCGGATCCGCGACCAACCGGTTCCAGCTGGCCGTCGCCTCCAGCCTGCACCGCCTCGAGTGGTCCGAACACGCGGCCCCGGCCCCGGCGACCAACTGGCCCGCAATTCTGATCTCGCCACAGGACGGCCGGCACGCCGTATTCAGCGTGGTGGAAGGGCAACTTCCCTCCGGAGTGGCCCTTGATGCCAACGGCCTGTTCAGCGGCATCCCCGACGAACCCGCCGGCGGAACCACCAATACGTTCCGCGTGACCGCCGTGCTCGCCGGCGAGACCAATCACCTCTTCTACACCGTCACGGTGGCCGAAGTGGACGATCTGCCCGTCATCACGCCGATCCCCGACCGGAACTACGCCTATGGGCTCGAACTGGTGATTCCGCTCGTGGCCAACGACCCGGATCAACAGGCGGTCGGATTCAACTGGAGCGCCAACGCGGTCAGCGGAAACGTCGGGATTCCCGACCTGGGCGCATTGCCAATCGTCAATGGCCAGATCCGGTGGACTCCGGATCCCGGCGGTCCGCGCCTCGGTTCCTATTGGGTCACGGTGGCGGCGGTCGAGAGACGCGCCGCCGAAGTGGAAGGGCAGCCAGAGACCAGCGGACTCACCAATCAGGTCACCTTCCTGCTTAGCCCGACCTTGGAGAACCTCGCCCCCTATTGGGGCGACCCACAGCCGCTCATCCAGCTGCAAGCAACGGAAGGGCAGCCGGTCCATTTTCCACGGCTCCGGGTTTTCGATCCCAACGGGGCGGTTGGCCGCCTCGAATCGTATGGGACGCTCGGGCCCGCCGGCGTCCCAGCCTTCCCTGTCGCCACCCAAGCCGATGGTGGCGTGCAGATACCTGACTGGACTCCCCGGGAAGATGCGGGCGGCCGGACCTGGCAATTCACCTTGGTGGCGAATGACCTGTTCGATGCGAACCAGAAGGCCACGAATGTGATCACGGTGGAAGTGGGCGAGCGCAACGGGCCGCCTGTCTGGCGCCCCGTGCCGGCGCAGCAGGGAGTCGTCGGGCAGGAGCTGGTATTGGACTTGAGCCGTTTCGTGTCCGATGCGGACCAAATCTGGGTAGGCGACGCGCTGCTTCCCGACCCGCTGACTTTTCAGGTGATCCCGGGAAATCCAATTCCGGGCAACCCGACGGTGACCCCTGACGGGCACCTTACGTGGACGCCGGAAGCGTTCGCCGGCTGCGCCGGACAGTTATTGGTCGTGGAGGCCCGCGATTCCGTCGGCAACGCCGCGTTGGGGCGAATCCTGCTCGGCGTGCAGCCCCTCATCCCGCTGTCCTCAACCATCACCAACCGCATCGACGGCGAAGCACCGAACCTGATGAACCATCTCGTCGCGAACGCGGTGCTGGGCTGGGATCTGGGGCACGACCTGATCTGGCTGACCGGGTTCATCACCAATACCCCCGGCACCTGCTTCGCGCAGGCGAACTGCTTCCTGAAAGCTTACCGTTCCCTCAGCTGGCCGGGAGCGCGGCCGGACGCGCGGGTGCGGCAGGACCGGTTGAATGGTGACCCCAGATTTCCGCTCGCGAACGTGGAGTCCCGCGGCGTCGCCCGCCTGACCAACCTCGTGGCTCTGCCCCGGATCGCGGCATTGCTCGGCGACAATCAGGGAGAACTCTGGCTGCGCTTCGGCGAATACTACCTTGGACGCGGCCTCAACGCAGGGGAAACGGACGTTCAGGGGGTGGACTGGGGTTACGTCGCCGCAACTACGAACGAATGGCGGATCTACCGCGCGAAGCCCGGCCGAAACCAAGGCCCAGTCCAACGCGCGGAAATTTGGTATTACGACGGCGCCGGGCACGGGTTCCGCCTGACCCAAACGGTCGAAGCCCAGCCCCCGCTGCACCTTAACGTCGCCTACAATGTCCTCAGCGATCCCAATGACGACACCATCACGGCCCGGACCGAGGAAGGGCAGATGGAGGAGTCCTTCAGCAATCCCGACCTCGTCGCCAACGACGGATTTGTCCGCGGCCTCGCGGCGGTTTTGGCCGATGAATTGGCCGGCCGTCGTCTGTCCTTCCGGATGGACCAGTTGACCGCGGTGGACACGGACGTGCTGGCGCAGGCCGCCATCCAATGCGCCCTCCTCGATCCGAACCAGCAGATCTGCGCGCAGCTTGCCCCGATGGGCCTCTATACCGCCAACGGTGCCATCCTGATCTCGGGTTGCGACGATCTCAGCGCCAACAACCGGCCGCCCGACCTCCAACCCGTCGGGATAATTCCCGCCGCGCCCGGCGACGTCCTGTCCGTCCAATTACGGGCCACCGATCCGGACGTGCCCCCACAGGCCCTGACTTTCAGCCTTGATGCGGAATCGGTTCGCCGCGGACTCCGGGTCGATCCCTTCACCGGACTGCTAACCTGGAATGTGCCCGCGGACGCCGGTTGCATTGAGGTCAGCGGCACGGCCACCGTCCAGGATCCGGAACCGCTTTCCGATGCCGAACCCTTCACCATCCGGATCGCACCCCGACGGTTCTCGGTGCCTTTCAGTGGCGTCTTCGAGAAACCGACAGTCGACGGGATGACCTCCGAAAACGAAGGCCTGCTCGCCACCGAAGCCGCCGGCGGACATTGGCTCGAATGGCTGCCGGTCGCCGAGGGGGCGCTACCGCCCGTTGCGGCCCGCCGCTGGTCCTCCCCGGACCTGTTCCCAAATCAGGTCGCCGTAGCCCACCCGCAGGGGCCTGTCCCGTTCCGCGGCGCCCACTTCATCTTGAATGACCGCAACATCCTGCCACGCACCCAACGGGTCCTGCGTGAACTTGGGCGGGCAGCGGACGCACTCGGATTGCGGTTCGACCTCCGCCTCGTGGAAGACCGGAAAGGCCTCGACTGGGGCTACGATCCGCTCACGGCCCGGGAGTGGCGTCACTACTCCGGCGATCTGGAAATCACCCTCGATAGCACCACCTTGTTCCGCCTGTCCGGTCAGACGCTGAGCGCACGGCTCGAATATGACTTCGGTGCCGCCCCGGTGACCAACCGCCTGAGCGCGACGAGCGGCCAGCTCGTGCTACCCCAGCCCGAACCCCATCTCGACGCCGCGGCCGCCGCCGTCGCGGCCGCGCTCGGAGAAGACCTGAACGATGGGTTCGCCCGGCTAAACTTCCCCGCCATGCCGGTCGCCAGCGCCTTCAACCTGATCGAGCAGGGGTTTCCCGTGGTCTGGCATGACCTGGCCGGAGCGCTGGAGGTCTTCTCCTGCGAACCGCCCTACGTCGCCCCTTACCTGCTCAATCCGGGCCCCGTCACCGTGGATGAAGGGAACGAAGCCTTCGTGGAATTCCGGGTCCTTCCAGCGAATGCGGCCAACCTTCAGTTCCGGCTGATCGCCCCGCCCGATCCCCGGATGCAAGTGACCGAGGACGGCAAGTTCCGCTGGCCCACGGACGAAAACGACGGCGGCCGGAGCGTCACTGTCACCGTGGAGATGACGGACGGCGCCACCGTGATGGAGGCGTCCTTCGTGGTGACGGTGCGGGAACGGAACACGGCACCGGTGTTGGCGGAAGTCCCCGCCCAGACGGTGGGTCAGGGAAACCTGCTCCGTGTCCGGCTCAACGCACTCGACTCCGATCGCCCCCGCCAGCGCCTGACCTTCAGCCTCGATGCCGAATCGGTCCGCCGCGGCTTCCAGATTGATCCAATCAACGGTCAGGTGACTTGGCGTCCCGGACCGCTCGTCCAGTCCGGCTTCACGACGGTGGTTGAAGCCAGGGTCAGCGACGGCCTGCTGGATGCCGCCCGCACCTTCCGCGTGACGGTCCTGCCAAACTTGGTCGTGGTCATCGGCATGCGTGCCCTTGACGGCTATCTCGCCGGGGCCAGCCTTTGGTGGGATGCCGATCTGAACGGGCAACCGGACGCCGGCGAACCCCGGACCACCACGGACCGCAGCGGCAATTTCGAGCTTCAGCTGGACCTCGCCACCTGGGACCGGAACGGCGACGGCCGCCTCGGACCGACCGATGGCCGACTGGTCGCCACCGGCGGCCTGGACCTCATGACCGGCCTGCCGTTCATCGGCAGGTTGACCGCGCCCGCCGATGCCGCGGTGATCAGTCCGCTCACCGCATTGCTGGAGCGCCTGACCCGGGACGGCTCGCTGACCGAGGCCGCTGCCCAGGACCGGGTGCGCGATCTCTTCGGCCTGCCGGACGGATTGGATCTCGCCGCGTTTGACCCGTTGCCTTCCGCCGAGCAATCGAGTCCTGCCGGCCTGCGAATCCAAGCGGCCAACATCATCATTGCCGATACCGTCCGCCAGCTCGCGGCGCTGCTGGAAGGCCGCCGCCCGGACCTTGCCCCCGGCCAGGCGGACGAAACAGTCTTCCAATCGTGGACTTCTTCGGTGCGTCAACCGCCGGCGGGCGCCCCGGGTGCCGCGGATTGGGTGCGCGGAATGTTAGATCACGCCGCCACCGCCCTCGGGGTCAGTGTCCCGGAACCGCTGACTGAACTGGTCGGCGACGTCATCGGCGCGCAAAACGATGCCAAGCGAGCCGCCACCTCCGATCGGGACGCGCTGGAACGTCTAGCGCGGCTGCAAGCCGGATCCCTCGTGGACACCGCCCCTGCCCTCCGGGCACTCGGGAGCGACGTCCTCGTCAACGACGAGTTCCGCGTCGGCCAGTCCGGTTGGTTTGCCCAGAGCTTGGCGTCACTCGGGTCCGGAGATCCGCTGGGAACCGCGTCCGCTCCGGGCCTGTTCGCACTCTCACGCACCAACCTGGTCGTGCGGGAAAACGGCTCCCCGGACCACGTTCTGGCCGTGGTGCGTTCCGGCGGTGCCGCCGGTCCCGCCACGTTGGAGCTGTCACTGCTCGACTCGGCCAACCTCCTCCGCACCAACCGACTCACCTTGGAGTTCCGGGATGGTGAACGCTTCCGGGCGATTGATTGGGCCAGCCTCCTTGCCAACGACTCCGCAACGAATCCGGGACGCACCGTCATGGTGACCCTCACCGGTGCCACCTCGATCCCGGAGGGCGCCACCCTACACGGCGATTTGCGGGCCACCGCGACGATCCTCGACGACGACAGTGTCGGCAGCCTCGCCTTCGTCACCGCCACCCATCTTCACGACCCGGGATCGCCTTCCACCCTTCGCCTGGTGCGGACCGGTGGGTTCTCCGGCCGATTGGTCGCCCAAATCGAATTTGCAGCCGCGGACGGCGAACTCGGGACGAACCTCCCGCCCCCGGGGCTGATCGAGTTCCCGAACGGCGTGAGCCAAAGACTGGTCCTGCTCCCGAACCTGCCAGCGCCCGGGGGAATTCCGCCGACCCTGATCCTCAAGTTGTCGCTGGCCGCCGACTCGGCGGCGGGCGGAACGCTGGGCTTCCCCGCGGAGGTCCGCGTCGATTACGCCGCCGAGAGGTCAGGCGCCAAGATTGTCCGGCTTGAAGCGGTCGGAAATGGAACGGGCCAGATCAGCCTGACGGGCCCGATCGGCCTGCGCCACCGCATCGAATCGTCGGGCAACCTGAGGACTTGGTTCCCGTTGTTCGACACCGGCGAAATCGTCACCAAAGGCGAAACCGCCGTCTCCACGGAGGTTCCGATTGGCACTGCATGCGAGTTCTTCCGGGTGCGCCGGGTGGACGGCGAGTAGATCGGATTCCAAAAAGCAAAAAGGGCCACCATTCGGAGAATGGCGGCCCATTCTCGCGTTGGCCCGCGGCGGCAGGATTGGATAGCGACCTCAATACTGGTTGGCCTGCGTGCCGCGGCTCTGTTCGTAGGCGTTGACAATGCGTTGGACCAAGGGATGCCGCACAACGTCGCGCTTCTCGAACCGGCAGATGGCGACGCCCTCGACCTTGGTGAGGGTCTGGACCGCTTCCACGAGGCCGGAGCGTTTCGCCGACGGCAGGTCGACCTGCGTGGGGTCACCGGTGATGACCGCCTTGGAGCCGAAGCCCAGCCGGGTGAGGAACATCAGCATCTGTTCCGGCGAGGTGTTCTGGGCCTCGTCGAGCACGATGAAAGCCTGGTTCAGGGTCCGGCCGCGCATGTAGGCCAGCGGCGCGATCTCGATGGCGCCGCGTTCCATCGCCCGCTGGATTTCCTCGGAGGGCATCATGTCGTGCAAGGCGTCGTAGAGCGGCCGCAGGTAGGGATCGAGCTTCTGCAACAGGTCGCCGGGCAGGAAACCGAGCGCCTCGCCGGCCTCGACGGCGGGCCGGGTGAGGATGATGCGACCGACCTTGCCGTCCTTGAGCGCGGCGGTGGCCATCGCCATCGCGAGGTAAGTCTTGCCCGTGCCGGCCGGACCGACGCCAAAGGTGACATCGTTTTCCGCGATGGCCTTCAGGTAGCGCTGCTGGCCGACGGTCTTGGGGTTGACCGAACCCTTCTTCGCATGGGTTTGGACGCGGTGCTCGAACAGGCCGTCCAACGCGTCGGCCCCGTCGGCCTTCAACACGGCCAAGGCGGAGGTGAACTCGCCCCGGCGGCCGCCGCTGCCCTCGCGGAGGTTGCGCTCCAGGGTGCTGAACAGGCGCTTCGCCTGCGCGACCCCGGCCGCGTCGCCGTCGAGCTTGATCCACCCGTCGCGGGTGGTGGTCTTCACGCCGAGCTCGGTTTCCAGGGCGCGCAGGTTGCGTTCGTCGTTGGCGTAAAGCGCCTGCGCCACGCGGGCGGACTCAAAATGAAGCGTTTCGGAGATCATCGGGAACAGGGGGACGGATTACGGAATCGCGGAGGGCGGAAGCAAGCCGGCTTTCACGCGCCCGGCGCGGCGGCCATTTCGGCCCGCAGCTTCGCCGCCGTGTCCTTCAACGCCTCGGGCACGACCCGGCTGTTCGCGATCACGGGCATGAAGTTCGTGTCGCCTTCCCAGCGCGGGACGATGTGCAGGTGCAGGTGCTCAATGATGCCGGCGCCGGCGCACTTGCCAAGGTTGAAGCCGACGTTGAAACCCTGCGGCCGCATCACGGCACGCAATGCCCGGACGCACCGGCGGGAGAACTGCATGAGTTCCAGCGATTCCTCGTCGGAGAGCTCCTCGAGGTTCGCAATCTGGCGGTAGGGCACGACCATCAGGTGGCCGCCGTTGTAGGGATAGGTGTTCAACACCGCGTAGCAGTAGCGGCCCCGCCCCACGACGTAGTTCTCCACGTCGTCGTTGCTCTGGCCGATGGCCGTAAACAAAGACGCCTCGCCGGCCGCGGCGGGATTCTTCGGCGCCAGGATGTAGTCGATGCGCCAAGGCGCGTGCAAAACGTCCATGAAGGTGACCTTAGGAAGGCAGCCAGCCGAGGCAAGGCGCGGGCGCGGCCCTGACGCCCGGCCAGCGGGTTACTTGCGACGGCCGCTCTTGAGTTCGCGGACCACGTTCTTGGCGCCGTAAACCTCGTTCAACGCCTCGATGATCGCCCGGGCGTCCACGCTCAGGGCGCGGGCCTGGGTGTCCTCGTAGGCAAAGTCCAGGACCAGCGACGGCAGGTTGCCGTCGAAGATGATGCCGACAAATTCGCCGGCGCGATTGACGACCGGGCTGCCGGAATTGCCCCCAATGATGTCGGCCGTCGTGATGAAGTTGTAGGGTGTGCTGAGGTCGAGCGACGACTTCTTCTTCACCCACCTCGGCGGCAGGTCAAACGGCTCGCGGTTCTTCATCGCGGCACTGCGTTCATACAGGCCGGCTAGGGTGGTGAACGGCGCCACTTTCTGGCCGTTTTCCTCGTAGCCCTTCACTGGCCCGAACGCCAACCGCAATGTGAAGGTCGCGTCGGGATACCTGCTGGTGCCTTCCAAGGCGAACCGGGCCTTGGCGATGGCCGCCTGGGCCTGCTGCTTGATTTCGTCCTGCGCCTCGACGGACTTGCGCAGTTCGCGAGCCTCGCCATCCACGAGGCGGGCCACCTCGATCAGCGGATCCTTGGCGTCGGCGACCGCCTTCGCACCGCCTTCGTAGAGCTTACGGCGGAACGCGACGTCCCGGACCTTGCTGCCGAGGATCAGCTCGGTGGCTCGCGCCTTGGGCGACTTGCCGGCCAGCACCTGCTGCACCAGCGGGTCGTTGAAGCCCAGTTGCTCGGCGAGGAAGGTCAGGCCGTCGGTGAACTTGAGGATTTCGAAATCGTCGTAGATCGGCTTGTCCGAGAAGAGGTCCAGTTCCAGTGGCTGGAGGTTGGAGTCGGTGAATTCCCGCAGGCGTTCGCCGTTGGCCTTGGGGCGTTCCTCGCCGGCACGGAGAAGTGTCCGCGCCACGTTGAAGGAGTCGCTGGTGAATCCGTGTTCGCCCTCCAGCAGGCGGAACCGCAGCGCGTGCTTTTTTAGCACTGCCTGGGCATTCGCGATCTTCCCGTAGGCGGCCTGCGCGTCCGGGTATTCCCCGCTCACTGCCAGCCGGGCGCGGAATTGCTTTTCCGCCTCGGCCTTGCGGCCCATGAGCGCCGGGTCGTAGAGGCCGGCATGGCCGCCGTCCCGGGCTTTGCGGGAATTCTGGACGCCGAACAGGTCATCCTTCGCGCGCCGGGCGTTCTCCTCGCTGCGGTCGCTCCAGACGGACAGGAGCGTCTCCATCCGTTTGAGCCGGCCCAACGTGTAGGGGAATTGGTTGTCCCGGAGATACTCCAGTTCAGCCATCGTCAGCAGCCGGCTCGTGCGGCCGGGATGCCCGGACACAAAGGTCAGGTCGCCTTCGTTCAGCGGGGTTTCGGTCCACTTGAGGTGATGCGGCACCTTCACCGGCTTGCCGTTCTCGTAGGCGCGGAAGAAGCAGACATCGAGGTCGAAGCGCGGAAACTCGAAGTTGTCCGGATCGCCGCCGAAGAAGGCCGCCTGCTGCTCCGGCGCAAACACGAGCCGCACGTCGGTGTAACGCTTGAAGCGGTAGAGATGATAGGCGCCGCCCTGGTAAAGCGTGGTCACGTTGGAACGCAGGCCAGTCTTGTCCTGCGACTCCTTTTCGATCTCGGAGATGATCCGGCGCCGGGCCTTGACCGCCTCGTCGGGCGCGGCGTTGGCCGGCACGGCGGCATTCACGCGGGCGGTGACGTCCTCGATGGACTGGAGGACGTTGAGTTCCAGGTCCACGCACGGCAGTTCCTCGGCCAGCGACTTGGCATGGAAACCATCGCGTAGGTAATTTTTCTCGGCCGTGCCCAGCTTTTGCAGCGCATCGGCGCCGACGTGGTGGTTGGACAGCACCAACCCGTCCTCGCTCACGAAGCTGCCGGAGCCGCCGGAGTTGAACCGGACCGAGGACTTCATCAAGTGGTCCAGCCACGCGTCGGTCAGCTCGAAGCCGTGGCGTTCCTTGAGCAGTTGCCGCGGAGGATTTTCGTAAAGCCACATGCCCTCGTCACCGTGGGTCGGGGAATGGGAAAGCAGGGCGGCGGCGGCAACCATGGCGGAAAGGAATCTCAGCTTCATCGCGGCAATCGTTGCGGCGAAGTTGGGCGGCAAGGCCAACAAGTCAATTCCGCGTCCGCCGCCTGGTCCGGAAAGCAAAACGACCCGGCGCCACGCGGCGGCCGGGTCGTGTGGAAGCGGAAAACCTTACTTGGCCTTGAGGGCCGCTTCGATGGCGGCGGTCACCGAGGAATCGTCCGGAGTAGTGCGGGGCTCAAAGCGGTGGAGGACTTCGCCATTCTTGCCCACCAGGAACTTGCCGAAGTTCCACTTGATGTCGCCCGGGAACTTCGCGTCCTTGCCGGTCAATGCCGCGTAGAGCGGATGTTGTTCGGCGCCCTTCACGTGGAGCTTTTCCATCAGCGGGAAGGTCACCTTGTATTTGGTCGAGCAGAACGTCTTGATCTCCTCGGCGGTGCCGGGTTCTTGGGCGCCGAAGTCGTTGCACGGGAAGCCGACGATCACCAAACCCTTGTCCTTGTATTGGCCGTAGAGCTTTTCCAGCGCCTCGTATTGCGGGGTCAGGCCGCACTTCGAGGCGACGTTCACGACCAGCACGACCTTGCCGTCGAAAGCCTTGAGCGAGGTGTCCTTCCCGTCGATGTCCTTGAGGGGGATTTCGCGGAGGTTGGCGGCAAAGGCGGTCATGGTGAGCACGGCAGTGAGCGAGAGCAGGCGGAGAAGTTTCATGGCTGCGGGAAGGTGGAGGGGGACGCGGCGGTGTCAACCGGCCACCGCCGGCCGCCGGGCGCATCTGGAAGTCGTCCCCAATTGATCCGAACGTGGTGGCAACCCGGCGTTCCAACCATTCCGTTCACCCTCGGTTCACCCGCGAAACGAGGCCTCAAGGCCGAACGTAGGCCGTCTTGGACCAATCAGACTCCGCCGCGCCTACGGCCACTCGCACCCGATACCCGACGCCTGCCTTCGGCGCCGACAAGTCTCGCCATGACGTTGCGGCCCCGGTGCCGCTCGTCAGGTCCTGCCACGCTGACCACCCGGCGGCAGCCAAAGTCCGTCGCTGAATCTTCCACGCCGTGACGGTGGGTGGCGCAGTCCATTCCAGCAACGTCGCCTCGAAACCGGGCACGGCCCGGAACCGTTCGGGAGCCGGAACCCAGCCGACATCGGCTGGCCGCCAAGTTAGAATGCTCGTCGCGTTGCCCGTGTATTGCGGGAAGAAGAGCTCGTAGGTGTCGCCGCGCTGCGCCGCGATCAGCTCGGGCGGACCGTCAAAGATCGGGGTCTGGCTCTGCGGCCCGAGGTCAAGGCGGCCCACGATTTCCAAGGTCGCGGCCCGGTAAACCAGCACCGTCATCCGCTGTTCGTAACCGACAAACAGATAGTCCCCCGCGATGCTCGCAGCGTAGGCTTGGTCGCCGGGCGCATCCTGCAGATTCACGTCGTAGGGCAGGACAGTCCGGTGGGTTTCCGTCAGCCCCGTGGCGCCAATGGCATAACGGACCAACAACCGGCCGAGGGGCAGGTTGTGGCCAATCACGCTGGGCAACTCGGACGTGAAGCCGAACACGAACAGGGCCTGTCCGTCCGGCGCAACTTCCAGTCCCCGGATGGAGGCTCCGGCACCCGCGAAGGGCGGCGGCCAGGCAAACGACTTGCCGCCTTCCGGCACCAGGCTCCATCGCGGCGTCCCCCGGGCGTCCGGTGGCCCGGCATCAATCCGGCGGATGGCCTTGCCTTCGACCAGCAGCCAGAGATTGCCGGCGGCATCCAGCGTCAGGGGACCGGGGCAAAGGTCCACGTCCTTCTCGAATTCCTCGGCGCGAAACCTGCCGTCGCCGTCCGCATCCCGCCACAGGGTGAGGCCGGCCCCGGGCGGTTGGCCTGGAGGCCATTCGCGGCCCGTCCGCATGCCGGCAAGGTAGGCGCAGGGGATGGCAGTCGAACTGTCGTCCTCGAAACGGAAGACCGACACCGGCGTGCCATATTGGGTCGTGGTGAACAGGAAGGGGCGGCCTCCAAGACGACGGATGCCGAGTATCTGTGCCCCCCCTCCGTTCAGCCGCGGATCTTCGGGAAAACGGAACCGATCCACCGTGGTGGCCACCAATCCCCAGCCGTCACCCAGCCGCCCGGCGGGATCACGACGATAGCGCGCCGTGCAACTCCAGGCCGCCTGCGGGTCGGCGGGATCCAGTTCGGCGGAATCCAGGAAGGCCAACCCGCCCATCCGCCAACGCAGCTCGCCCGTGGGGGAAAAACACTCGAGCCGGCTCTGGCTCATCCCCGTGCCACCAACGCTGAAGACGTGAAGGTTGCCCGCCCCGTCCACCCCCAGCCCGCGCACGGTGTCGAACCGCGGTTCGCCCAGCGAGCCGCCGGCGGCCGGCAGCCCACCCGGCCGGCCGAAACGCCCTTGGACCCCAAAGGACACGTCGAGGCGCGGAGTGCCGGCGAGACCGGTGAAGGCAACGATCTGTTGGGCCACCGAATTGTCGGCTACCAGCAAGCGGTCCCGCGCGGGATCCAAGGCCAGGGCGAGCGGCTCCGCCACGGTTTCAATCGAGGCGAGGAGCTTGCCGTCCGGGCTGAACTTCGTGACCGCCCCGGGACTGGCAGGCTCCCGCCCAAAGGCCGCCAAGCCGTTCAACCCCAGGCGGCTGCCGGCAACCCGGAGCGCCCGCCACGGGCGGCCGTCCAAGGTGAGCACGGTTTCCGGCCAACCGCGGGGTTCGTGCTGGAACGCGACCAAATTGGTCCACGGTCCGCCGCGGCCGTTCGCGCTCGCCTGAAGGTTCGCCCCGACAAACGTCGTGAACCCCGCCCCGGAAAAACGGAGCACCTGCACGGCGGTCGGCTGGTCGAACTCGATCCCGCAGAATCCGTCCTCCGCCCTGGCCTCGAACCAATTCGTGGCCCCGGCCGGCGCGAGCGCGCCATCAACCCCTCGGCCTGGAACAGATTCGCTGGCGAAGCCCCGCGCCTCCAACCGCCGGAGCGCGCCCGTGGTTGCGGGTCGCAACACCCAAAGGTTGCCGCCGGCATCCACCCGCAGCGGACCGGCGCGAGCCACCTGAAACCCGACGCCCGGCAGGAGCTTGCCCGTGCTCAGTTGGAACGAACGGATCGCCCCGTTTTCGTCGGCCGCATATAGCCGATCCCGCGGCTCGTCCAGACCCACGCCAATCACCATCGGGGCGTCGGGCCGCGAATCAAAGACCAGCTCGCGACCGGAGGCCGGCTGATATGTGGTCCCGGGCGATCGCATGAAAAGGGCCACCCGCCCGTTGCGCCCGTAGGCGAGCCAGTGCCCGCTGGCCGCCACCGCGGCTCCGGAGTTGATCCCAAGGGAGGGTATCTCTGACAAGGCATCTCCGTCCCGATAGACCCCCGCAGCCCGTCCCCCCTCCTCCCACGGGGTAGTGCAGAAAACGAACCCTTCCGGAGTCACTGCGAGGTCGCTGGTGTAAAGCTGAAGATAGGTCTGCGAGGAGTCGGACCAGTCCGCCGCACCGCCGCGCAGCAGCGTGTTCCCCAGCCATCCGGTGGTGACCGGCAGGCGACGAATCCCGGGAACCGGCGCCGGATCCGTTTCCGCGCCCGCGGCGAACCCGCGGGCCAGGAAACCGGCCAGGGCGACACCGACTAGCGCAACGAACCCGGTGCGGGACAATCGGCCGGCCGATTCGGCCACCCTGCCCCACAGGCTAGCTTGTTTTCTCATGCCGCTTCGAGCTTGGGACGAATCCCTCCCTGACCAAAGCCAAGGTTTTGCGCCTTCGGCAAGAAGCTGTCGGCGGATTGGGACTCGCCGGACGCACCCGACGAAACATCGCCGCGAACCCGAGATGGACGATCAGGGCTCGGCCGGAGCGAAAGGCGGGCACGATCCGGAAGACGGGAGGGACGTCAGGCCGGTTTCCCAATGGGACCGATCCAGGCCCTCCCCACCATCACGGATCAATTTTGGCCGCCGTGGTCTTGTTGAAGTTCCACCTGGCCGACAGGCCGTTGTCGTTGTTCCAACGCCGATGCCAGGTGTCATTGTTCGGGTCGATCACGTCGTTGCGCCGGGCGGCTTCCGTGTGGCCGTCGCAGAACATCAGGACGGTCCGCCCGCCATGGCGGTTGGAGGGCCATTCCGCCTCGGTGGTCGGGTCGATGTTCGCGTCGAAACTGCCCTTGCTGGTGCTGGTGATCTTGCCGCCCGTGCCCGGCTTGCTGTCGCCGAGCATGATCATTTCGGAAGGACTCTTGACCGCGGGTTCCTTCACCTCGCCGAAGATGTCCACGTCGCCGCCCAAGCCACGAGCACCCCCGGCCGGTGCGGCACCCCAGTCATTGTAGCCCATCGAGAACAGGCTGGTCTCGCTGATGCCCCACGGATCACGGCCGCCGCCGGTCAGGTTCGGGGCGCCGAGGGTCTTGTTGACGTTGGTGGCCCACCAACTGAGCGGGGTCGCGCTAGGGCACGAAAACACGGCGCGGTTGGTGCCAATCTGCGAGAACAGGCGCGGGGCCCAGACGTAGCGGAATCCGCCCGTCGCAAACAGGCAGCCGGGATAGGCCAGGAAGTCCTGCACATACATGATGGTGCCTAGGCCTGCCTGGCGGTTGTTGTTGATGCACTTGGTCTGCTGCGCCTTGGCCTTCGCCTTGCCGAGCGCGGGCAGCAGCATGCCGGCGAGGATGGCGATGATCGCAATCACGACCAGCAGCTCGATCAGGGTAAACGCCCGACGGGCGGCGGTGCAGGCGGGGAGTGGGCTGGGGTTCCGCATAGGAAAAGGGATTTTGGAGAGCGCCGCAAAGGTGCCGGGCGCGGCCTTTCCCAGCAATGCCGAACCGGCACGAAGCCCTATCGGGAATGCACCTTCAGGCCGTCCATCTGGCGGCGCACCGATCCAGGATGGCTGCGAGCGCGAAATCGTTGGCCGTCAGGCCGCCGGCGTCATGGGTGGTCAGGGTCAGCGTCACCCGGTTCCAGCGGATGTCGATGTCGGGGTGGTGCTGGGCCTTTTCCGCCGCCCGGGCGACGGCGTTCACGAACTTCATCGCCGCCACGAAATCGGGGAAGACCAGCTCGCGCCGGATGGTTTTGCCCCGGCGGCACCATTGCGGGACCGAAGCTTGGGTGGAGCGGATTTCAGTCAGCGAAAGCAACTTCATGACGCCAACCTCCGCCATCCAGCGCCCGCCGGCAAACGGCCTCTTCGGCCCGGGCGTCAGCTGACGAGGATCATCGACACTTTTTCTCCGCGCTCGTTGCGGGCGAGGCCCTGGGCCCGGGGGTCGTTGACCGGTTTGCCATCCACGAGGAATTGGTAGTGGTGGCCGCCGTGGCCCAAGGTGACCGCCAGCTGCCAGGAGCCGTCGAAGCCCTTCTTCATCGGGTGACTGGTCGCATCCCAGTCGTTGAAATCCCCGACCAGGAAAACGCTCTGCGCCTGCGGGGCCAGGCAGAGGAAGTTCACGGGCTTCTGGGTCGCCTTCACTTGAAGGCGTTGCAACGGCGAACTGGCGGGACGAAGTGGGTGCATCGGTGGCGATTTAACGGCGCACGGGACAACCATGTCCCAGAGCGCGCGCTAAGAACGCCATTCGGAAGGCAAGTGCAAGGCCAAGTTGGTGAATTGCTTACGGATTATTTCGGCGGGACCCCGCCGGTCTGCCGGAGCACCAACTGGCTCCGCAGGTAACCGTCCACCGGTGCCGTCTGCCAGGCGGTGAGCCAAAGGTCCCCGAGCATCTGGCCGCCGAACAGCATTTGCCGGCCAAGGAACTCCCGGCCTTCCAATCCGCGCTCGCCGTTGCCCGACAGGCGGCCGTCCTTCTCCATCTGATACAGCGCCTCGACGTGCGGGGCCTGCTGCGCCACGAACGCGAGGGCCAGCGGGAACAGATTGTCGCGATTTGCCCCGGGCGTCCGTTCCCAGACAGACTTCGCCGGATTGATCCGGGCCACCAACGCCGCCCGGTCTAGCCCGACCTTGCGGAGGTAACCGCCGTCGATCCACGCGTGAAAGGTGCGGTTCGTCGTGTAGCCGTTGGGATTGGCCATCACCCAGCCGTTGTAGTTTCGGGTGACGTGCAGGGGCTGAACGGTGTCGCCGATGAAATGGCCCATGAGGCCCATCAGGTAAACCACGTTGCCGCGGGCATTGGCGATTTCTTCCGGAGTGCCGCCGAACTGCTCGAAGGTGCGCAGGTAGCTGAACGCGGACTTGAGGCGGCCGTAGTCCTCGGTGATCCGCCACGGCAGGAAGCCGGGCAACCACTTGGTGCGGTCCTGGTCCACCTGCGGATCGGTCGGCGGAAACTTTGCCGGGTCCTTCGCCCGGGCGAGCGTGACTTGGGCGACAAACTCGTGCCGGAAGGCGCTGACATTCGACACGCTGAGCCCGAGCGCGGGCAGGTCCTCGAGGTCGAGGAAATGGTCGGGGTTGTTGGCGTGCTTGAGGCCGAGTTCGCTGGTGTTACGCCAGCGGTCCGCCTCCCCGGCCAGGAAGGCGATGCGTTCGGTATGGGCGGGCTCGCGGACAAACGCGGGGAAATTCGTCGGCAAACTCGCGAGGGCCAGCTCATTGATCAGGCGGTGTCCCTCGTAATCCCAGCCGCACACGCGAACCGCGAACGCCAACAAGGCGCCGCCCCACAGCACGAATCGTTTCATCGGGCGCCAAGCAAACGCGGGCCGGACCGGTTCGCGCAAGGAACGAAGCGGGAGATTCGCGTGCCCTGTCCTCGGGCCCTTGCTAGGCTTCCGGCCATGCGCTTCACCATCTGTAACGAGATCTTCAAGGACTGGTCATTTGAGCGGGCCTGCGTCTTTGCCCGCGAGGCCGGCTATGAAGCCATCGAGGTGGCCCCGTTCACCGTCAGTCCCTTGGTCACGGACATTTCGGCGGGACAGCGGCGCGAGCTGCGGACGACCGCCGAGCAGGCGGGAATCGCCATTTCCGGCATCCACTGGGTGCTCGCCTACACCGAAGGTTTCTACGTGACCCATCCCGATGCCGCGGTGCGCGCCCGCACCAGCGACTACCTGACGGCTGCCATCGATTTCTGCGCGGACCTCGGCGGCCAGTTCATGATCTTCGGTTCCCCAAAACGCCGCGACCTGATGCCCGGCGTGACCGCGGCGGAAGGCGCGGACCATTGCCTCGATTCGTTTGCCCGGGCCATCCAGCGGGCCGAGCAACACGGCATCACGATCTGCCTCGAACCACTGTCACCCACCGAAACCAATTTCCTCAACACGGCGGCCGACGCCATCGCGCTCGCGGAACGCGCCGGGTCGAAGGCGTTCCGGATCATGCTCGACGTGAAGGCGATGTCGTCCGAGCCCAAGCTCATCCCGCAGATCATCCGCGAGTCTGCCGGCAAGTTCGTCTACTTCCACGCCAATGACGTGAACCTGAAAGGGCCCGGCTTTGGTGCCGTTGATTTCGGCCCGATTGCCGGCGCGCTGAAGGAAGTCGGTTACGCCGGCGACGTTTCGGTGGAGGTGTTCAATTTCGAGGAAGGTCCCGAAGTCATCGCCCG
This sequence comes from Verrucomicrobiales bacterium, assembly GCA_040375265.1. Lineage (GTDB taxonomy): Bacteria > Verrucomicrobiota > Verrucomicrobiia > Limisphaerales > UBA9464 > CAIWAH01. The sequence continues at coordinate 1,987 of JBEISV010000002.1, read as the reverse complement.
CGAAAGCCGCCGCTATCTGCGGGAGAAATTCGGCGCCTGAACCCGCTCCCGGCATGAACTTCTTCGCCGGCAGCTGCCTGATCCTCGCCGCGTGCACCGGCGTCGGCGCGGAGACGGTTCGGCTCAACGAATTGCTCGCGAACGCCCCGGCGGACTGGCTGGAACTCGCTAATCCTTCCGACCAGTTGGTGGACCTCGCCGGCTGGGAAATCCGCGTTTCGTCCGGGACCAACCCGATCGCTTGGACGCTGGGGCCAGATTCCGCGATCGGCCCAGGCGATTTCCGGCTGCTGCCGGAGCAAGTGACCCAGCTCCGGTTCCCCGCCACGGGCGCCCGGATCGAGCTGCGCGCCGCGGATGGAACCCTGGTCGATGCGCTTGAATACGGCCCGCAACTGCCCCGGGAAAGTGTGGGCCGGACCGCCAATGAATGGGTGCTCCAGGCCGAGCCCTCGCCTGGCCATTCCAACGGGGAGGCGGCTCCGCTGGGCCAACTTGCCGACGTCCGCCTGAACGAATGGAGCTTCGGCACTGCCACCGAAGCAGGTTGGCTGGAGCTGCACAACCGGGCCGCGTTGCCCGTCAATTTGGCCGGCGCCCAATTGGTCCAAACCCACGACGGCGTCACCCACCGCTTCCGCTTCGCGCCGCTGAGTTGGGTCGAACCATTCGGCTGGCCGACCTTTTCCGCGGACGCCGGCCGGCCACCTGGATTCGGCAACCTCGGCTTTACGCTGGCCGGCGGCTCCGGGGCGATTTCCCTGCTCGGCCCCGACGGTGAAACCCTGGATCAAGTATCCACCGAACCGTTCCGAAACGGATTCACCTCGGGGCGGCTGCCGGATGGCGGCCCGTTTGTCGCCGTGCTTTCGGTGGCCACGCCCGGCGCGGCGAACCAGAGCGAATTCGACACCGACGGAGACGGAATGCCCGACGATTGGGAGGCCTGCTTCGGCCTGGATCCCGCCGACCCGGATGACGGCGCAATCGATGCTGACGCGGATGGTCTGCTCAACCTCGGGGAGTTCCACGCCGGGAGAAATCCCCGGACCGCCGACGCCCCCTTGCCGGTCACCACCGAACTGCTGGCCGACGGCCAGTTGCGCCTGCGCTTCTCGGCGGCCGCGGGCGTGTCCTACTCGGTCTTGGCCGGTGCGGCGCCGGACGCTCTATTTGAGCTGTTCGTCCCGTTCATCGCCGATGGCCCGGCCCGCACGGTCGAGGTGACCGACCGGCCGGAATCGGCCCGCTTCTACCGGATCGTGTCTCCCGCGCGGGCGACCAGCCCCGCGCCGGGGCTGGTTCCGGGAATTTCTCGCCGTTGACGCTTCCCCCGCCCCTGTTAGCGTCGCGCCTCACTTTTCCGGCGGTTTGCCGCCTGATTTCCACAAAAGACAGACAGCAGTTATGCCAAAAGCACCGAAATACGTTTACACTTGGGGCAACAAGAAAGCCGACGGCGACGGGTCCATGAAGGCCCTCCTCGGCGGCAAGGGCGCCAACCTCGCCGAAATGACCCGCATCGGTCTCCCCGTTCCTCCGGGATTCACGATCACCACCGAGGTCTGCACCTACTTCTACGCCAACAAGCGTTCCTATCCGAAGGAACTCCAGGCCCAGATGGAAGCCGGTGTCTCCAACATGGAGAAGATCATGGGCACGAAGTTCGGCGCCACCTCTGGCATGCCGCTGCTCGTCGCCGTCCGTTCCGGTGCGCGTGATTCCATGCCCGGCATGATGGACACGATCTTGAACCTCGGCTTGAACGACCAGTCGGTCCTCGCCCTGGCCAAGGCCACCGGCAATGAACGCTTCGCGTGGGATTGCTACCGCCGCTTCATTCAGATGTATGGCGACGTCGTCCTCGGCGTGCAGAAGCGCGAAGGCGAAGACCACGAACCCTTCGAGACCGTCATCGAAGGCTACAAGCACGAGGTCTACCACAAGGACATCGTCGATTCCGACCTGACCGCCGCCGACCAGCAGG
>JBEISV010000067.1:0-15048 GCA_040375265.1 Verrucomicrobiales bacterium | reverse complement strand
CCTTTTGCTCATGAAAACCAAAATCACCCTCGGAATCGTGGGCGGCGCCGCGGTGATCGCGGCCCTGACCTGGCAACAACACAACCTCATCCGGCTGACCGAAGAGAACTCGGCCCTGCGCGGGCAACTGGCCGCGAATTCGGCGACACCTCCACCGACCGCCACCAACAACCCGGCCGAGCCTGAATCGCTCGCCCGATTGCGGGAACAGCAGGAAGAATTGCTCCGATTGCGCGGCGAGGTCGCCCAATTGCGCCGGACCGCGCGCCCATCGGTGGCAACAAGTCAGATGACGCCAGCAACCTCGGCCGGGGGTGTCGATGCCCTCGCTACCCAGATGCTGCTTGCCCAAGCGACCTCCAATAAACTTATCACCGCAATGAAGAACCTCGGGCTGGCGGCCCGCATCTTCGAGACCGACCGCCAAGGCCGGTTTCCCACCACGTTTGAGGAAATGAAAAACGAAATGGAGCTATCGCCCGAGGGCAACCTGCCCGGGGGTATTCCTCCGGAGCTCTTCGAGTTCTTCGCCCATGAACGGGTCTTCAGCGAATTTGAGCCACAGATGATTCTCTTCCGCGAGAAATCACCTCGCCACCTGCCCGACGGCACCTGGGAACGGGTTTACTGCCTGCGCGACGGCTCTGTGCAGCGGATCAACCGGCCCGACGGGGACTTCAGCGAGTTCGAATTGGCCGGCACCGCCACGCCCGCAAACGCGCCGAAGCGGCCGTAGGCAAAGTGATGCCGGCGTCCTGCCGGGAGGGGCTCGCCCTGAACCGGCGGCGGTAACCACACCATTGGCGGGCGTGCTCAAGCCTGCCGGCGAGACGCCGGCAGCACCTCGTCAGACCTTGGAGCGGAAGTAGGCGATGGTGTCCTTCAGGCCGTCGGCCAACGCCACCTTGGGTTCCCAGCCGAGCGTCTGGCGGGCGCGGGTGATGTCGGGTTGACGTTGCTTCGGGTCGTCCTGCGGCAGCGGCTTGTGGATGATCTTCGACTTCGAGCCGGTGGCCTTGATGATCTCCTGGGCGAACTGAAGCATGGTCAGCTCGTGCGGGTTGCCGATGTTGGTCGGCAGGTGGGCGTCCTTCCCTTCGCTCATCATCAGGCGATAGATGCCGGCGATCAGGTCGCTCACGTAGCAGAAGGAACGGGTCTGCTTGCCGTCGCCAAAGATGGTGATGGGCTTGTTCGTGAGCGCCTGGCTGATGAAGGCCGGCACTACCCGGCCGTCGTTGAGCCGCATGCGGGGGCCGTAGGTATTGAAGATACGGACCATGCGCGTGGGGATGGCGTGCTCGCGGTGGTAGGCCATCACGAGCGCTTCGGCAAATCGCTTGGACTCATCGTAACAGCCACGCGGCCCGATCGTGTTCACGTTGCCCCAGTAATCCTCGCGCTGCGGGTGGACCAGCGGGTCACCGTAGATTTCGGAGGTCGAGGTGATGAGGAAGCGGGCGCCCTTGGCCTTGGCGAGACCGAGCGCTTTGTGGGTGCCAAGGGAACCAACCTTCAGCGTCTGGATCGGCAGTTCCAGGTAGTCGATGGGGCTGGCCGGCGAGGCGAAGTGCCAGACGTAGTTCACCGGGCCCGCGAGGAAGAGGAACTCCGTGACGTCCTGCTTGATGAACTTCACGTCCGGATGGCCGCCGAGGTGCGCCAGGTTGTCGGTGGAGCCCGTGATCAGGTTGTCGATGATGATGACCCGGTGCCCCTCGGCGAGGAGCAGGTCCGTGAGATGAGAGCCGAGGAAACCCGCCCCGCCGGTGACGACGGACACGGGCTGGGAGGACTGCCTGGGGGATGCCTTGCGGGCGGTTTTCTTGGCCATGGGAATGGAGGTTGGAACACGCGGGCGGCCTCCGCCCAAGGGCGGTTGCGCACCGTCATTTTGCACCCGTGCCGGCAAAAACGGCCGGAATGGTGCGGAGCAAAATCTTGAGGTCGAGCCAGAGCGACCAGTTGTCGATGTATTCGAGGTCGAGCCGGACCCATTCCTTGAAGTCCTTCACGTCGTTGCGGCCGCTGACTTGCCAGAGGCACGTAAGGCCGGGCTTCACGCTCAGGCGGCGGCGATGGGCGGGGTCGTCGAAGCGCCGCACCTCGTCCACCGGCAGCGGCCGTGGGCCGACGAGGCTCATCTCGCCGCGTAGCACGTTCAGGAGCTGGGGCAGTTCGTCGATGCTCCACTTGCGCAGGAACCGGCCAATCGGGGTGATGCGAGGATCGTTGGTGACCTTGAACACGGGACCGGACATTTCGTTCAGCGCGGCGAGCTCCTGCTTCAGCTGCTCGGCGTTGGTCACCATCGTGCGGAACTTCAGCATGGTGAAGGGCTGGCCGTTGAGGCCCGCCCGCTGCTGCCGGAAGAGGACCGGCCCAGGGGACGACAGGCGGATCAGGACCGCGGCGACGGCCATGATCGGCAGCACGAACAGCAATAGGATCGCGGCGCCGGCGAAGTCCATGGCGGTCTTGGCGAGGGCCTGCCACGAGGCTTCGGGACCGGTCCGGAACACCAGCACCGGGTGCCCGTGCAATTCATCGGCACTGGCGCGGGAAAGCCGGGTCTGGAAAAAGTCGGCCAGCACCCAGACATCCACCCCCTCAAGTTCGCAGACTTGGATCGCCTGCTCGATGGTGCCGAACAGCGCCTGCCGCGGGGAGACGATGACGGCGTTGGCCGAGGTGTCGTGCAGGGTTTCCGCGAGGCGGTTCGGGGAAGTCTCGTTGATGTCTAGCCGGGCGATGATCTCGACGTCACCCAGGGAACTGGCGGTCAGGGACTTCTCCAACTTCTGGGTTTCCTCGCCCGGTTTGCCGGCGGGAAACGCCCCGAGCAGGATGACCCGCCGGCGGGAGGCCTTATTGCCAAAGCGGGCTACCGTCCAACGCCGGGCAATCTCCTCCTTCAGGAAGCAAAGTCCCGCGGCCAACGGGGTGAAGAGGAGCATGACGCCGCGCGCACTCTCGTCCTTGCTGAAGAACAGCACCGTGATCACCACCAAGGAAACCCAGATGCCGGAACGGATCAGTTGGTAAAGCGTCTCGCGGCGGGAATAGAACACGGGACGCGAATAGAACCGGTTCATGTCCAGCACCGGCGGCGTCAGCGGCACGATCACCAACAGCAGCCAGGCGTAGGCGTCGAACTCCTTGATGAGCTGGTTCGGATCAAGGACGGGAATCGAGCGGATGGCGTGGGCCAGCCAGAACGCCAACGCAAACAGGCCCGCATCAAGGAGCTTGTGCAGTTTCGTGAGCAGTTGCCGCTGGCGGCTAAGCATGTCTTCGACCCGGTTCTATGCCCAATGGCGACGGCTGTTAAGGCGTAATTCGAACCCTCAATTGGCCGCCACGCCCGCCGGCACCTCGATGGCCGGGGCGACTTCGCCGATGAGCTTGAGCAGACGCGCGTAGGCCTCGTCCTCCCGGCCCGTGGGGCACGGGGCGAAGAACGAGATGTAGGCCCAGCGTTGCAGGACACCCTTGGTCACGAGGTCGCGGATCATCCACCACTGGCGTTCCCAATGGCTCGCGGTCCGCTGGCCGTCGGCGACAAACCAGAAGACGTAAACCCCGCTGTAGTTGACGGTCTGCGTCTCGACGACCGTCCGGATCTGCCCGCCGAAGCGCTGGATGGGGAATTCCGTCCCGGTGCCCGGCAACGCGGTCTTGTCATACTGCTTCGAGACGATGTTCCAGCCCTGGCCGGTGAGACAGTATTCGGGGCGATGGATGCTCGTCCGATCGGTGCCCATCAGCACGACGTTGACCTGCGCGGTGAACCCGTCCGGCGCCTTGTAGGACGCGCGCCCGTAAACCGTATCCTTGGGCAGGTAGTTCAGTTCGAGATCGGTCACCGGGGTCGGCTTGTATTCGTAGCCGGGCAAACTGGTCGGCAAGGCCACCGAATTGGACCGCGTCAACCGGCCGTCCTCGCCGATGAGCGGGACATTGGACACCCGCACGCCGGGTTTCCCCAACTGCTGGATGCTCGAAAGGCGATTGATGCCCAGCGCGGCCAAACCGATCAGGGCCAACGCGACGGCGGCAAGCACCGGGGCACGGCGGTCCGGGGCGGATTGCGGGGCAACGGGAGCGTCGCTCATGGTTTTTCCTCCTGAGTTTGGACCGGTTCCGGCGGCAAGTCACTCAGCCACCGGGCCAGCAACCAAACGCCGCCCAAGGCCACGAGGAAGGTGATGAAACCCAGCTTGGTCTCGATGGCCAGGCCGGCTTCGGAGCCCTGCGATTCGCCCACCACAAAGACGGTGATGAGCCGCACGATGTTGCCCAGCAGCGCCAGCGGCAAGGCGGCCAGGAGCAGCGCGCCGCGCCGCCACCACGCCGCCAGCCAGATGTAGCCGACCACCATCGCGAGCAGGAACACCACTGTGAGGCTGCGGATGCCGCTGCATGCGGGCGCCACGTCGAACTCGAAGCCTCGGCTGCCGTCGGGCAGCAGGTGGAATACCGTGGTGCCCTCGCGGATCAGGCTGAGGTTCAGGACCACGGTGCAGAATCCGGCCGCAATCTTGGTCACCAGCAGGCGCAGGTGAAACGTCAGCCCGTCGGTATAGGCCGTGATGGGCACGACGAAGGCGAGCAGCGCAAACGGGTAGGCGCTCTTCCGCATCCAGGCCGGTCCCCACATCAGGCCCGTGAGCGCGAATAGCCCGAGGCAGAAGCCGACCAGCGAGACGCGCGCCTGCTGGATCAGGAAGCCGGCGAAGTGGAGCACCAACGCCAGTCCGAGCAGCACCAACGCCGGGCCCCATGGGCGCTTGGCGAGCGGCATGAAGTCATCGCGCTGCCGATAGATCAGCACCGCCACCAAGGGCAGCACCACGTAGCCCAGCGCATCGTCCGGGTTGGCGTCATAGAGCGCCTGGAGCCAGACGAAAAGGGACGGGGTGTCGATGTAGCCGAAACTGGAATTGCCCAGCAGGTGGAACAGGGCCACCCAGGCCACCAGCAGCGCGCCCAGCAGGCCCTTGTGGGGCAGCGTTCCCAGGAATTGTCGCAGATCGTTCATGTTCAGTCCGCTCCCGTCCCTACCGTTCGGCCGCAGCCGAAAAAACCACCTCAAACACCTCGTAGCCGGCGTTGGTCATGCCTTGCCGTTCGTAAACCGCCTTGGCCCGTTCGTTCTCCCGCTCGACGTAGAGCCGCAGGCCGCACACTCCCGCCTGCTGACCGGCCAGCTGGCGAATGTGCTCAAACAAGCCGCGGAACACTCCCTGCCCGCGGAATTCCTCACGAACATAGACGCTTTGCAGCCACCAGAACATCCCGTTGCGCCAGTCGCTCCACTCAAAGGTGATCATCACCTGCCCGACGACTTTGCCGGCTTCCTCGGCGACGAAATAAAGACCCTTCGACGGGTCTTCCAGCAGGGCCTGCACGCCCGCCAACAGGGTCGCCGCCGGCAATTCGCGGCCCTCGGTCTCGCGGGCGAGACGGGTGTTATACTCGGCGATGACGGGAGCATCGCCCAACTGGGCTTCGCGGATGCGCATCAGATCTGGAAATCAATGACCTGGGCGCGTTCGCCCTTGGGAACCACCCGCAGCTTCACGTCGTCCATCAGGACAAGGCTCTGCGCCGGCACGCTGTGCATGAGGAAGACGCTGGCGCCGATGGTGCTGCCGGCCCCGATCACGGTGTCGCCGCCCACGATGGTGGCGTTCGCATAAATCGTCACCCGATCCTCCAGCGTCGGGTGGCGCTTTTGCCCGCGTAGCGCCTGGCCGGCGGCGAGGGAACGGGCGACCAGGCCGACGCCTTGGTAAAGTTTCACGTGGTTCCCGATCTGCACCGTCTCCCCGATCACCGTGCCGGTGCAGTGGTCCACGAAGAAGTGCGTGCCGATACGGGCCCCCGGATGGATGTCCATGCCGGTGCGGGCGTGCGCCCATTCGCTCATGATTCGCGGCAGCAACGGCACCCCGCGGATGAAGAGTTCGTGCGCCAACCGGTGGACCGAGATCGCCTCGATGAACGGATACGCCACGATGACCTCTTCCCGGCTCAGCGCCGCGGGATCGCCCTGGAATGCAGCCTCCACGTCCATCTGCAACAGCTCCCGCACGACCGGCAACTGGCGGAGGAATTCCGTGGTCCGCGCATGGGCCAGTTTGCGGGGATCCTTCTCGGCGTCAGGACAGTTCGGCGCGCAGCGCAGGCTTTTGTAGATTTCGTCCTCCAGCCGCCCGGCGATGGAGTCGATCCTCAAGGCCGTCTCGGCCTGCAGTTCCGACGAATGCACGAGGCGGTCGTCGAAGAAGCCGGGGAAAATCAGCCGGAGCAGATCCTGCGTGATCTCCGCCACCGCCGCCTTGGAAGGCAGGTTCGCGCCATCAAGGTGATTGATCCCCCCGTGGCGGCGAAACGAGGCCAGCAGGGCCTGCGTCAGTTCGGTGACCGGATAATGCACGGTGCGCGAGTATCGGGAACAGGCCGGCGAAGTCCAACTTCGCGTCCTCGGGTCAGGCCAACCCCACGGCAGCCATCACGGCTTCCTTGGTGGCCGCCGTCACGATGGGCTCGAAACCGGCGACCCGGATCGCCGTGTCGGGGTCCTTCAGGCCGTGCCCGGTCATTGTCGCCGTGATCAGTGCGCCCTCGGGGATTTCGCCCGCCTGAACACACCGGATGAGGCCGGCCAACGGCGCCGCGCACGCGGGCTCCACCATCACGCCTTCGGTCCGCGCGAGCAGCTTGTAGGCGTGGAGGATTTCCTCGTCGGTCACGCTGCGGATCTGGCCGGCGGATTCCTTCGCCGCCTCGACGGCCGGCTGCCAGCTGGCGGGATTGCCGATGCGGATGGCCGTGGCCACGGTTTCAGGGTGCTCAATGACTTGACCGCGCACGATCGGGTCGGACCCGGCGGCCTGCCAGCCCATCATCTTGGGCAAGGTGTCAGACTTCTCGGCGGCGTGGTATTCCTTGAAGCCCTTCCAGTAGGCCGTGATGTTGCCGGCGTTGCCCACGGGCAGGAAATGGAAGTCCGGCGCGTCGCCCAAGGCGTCGCAAATCTCGAACGCGGCCGTCTTCTGGCCCTCGATCCGGACCGGGTTCACGGAATTGACGACTTCCACCAAGCCAGTCTCGCCGAGTTCGCGCACGACCCGCAAAGCATCGTCGAAATTGCCCTCCACGCTCACCGTGGTCGCCCCGTAGAGAAGCGCCTGGGACAGCTTGCCATGGGCGATCTTGCCCTTCGGCAGGAGCACCACGCACTTCAGCCCGGCGCGCGCCGCGTAGGCCGCCGCGCTGGCGCTGGTGTTGCCGGTGCTGGCGCAGATGACGACCTTCGCGCCGCGTTCCTTGGCCTTGGTGATGGCCATGGTCATCCCGCGATCCTTGAAGGAACACGTTGGGTTCATCGCCTCGTATTTGAGGAAGAGGTCGAACTTGCCGCCGATTGCCGCCACGAAGCCGGGCACGGGAATCAGCGGGGTATTGCCTTCGAACAGCGTCACCACGGGCGTTTCGGCGGTGACGGGCAGGAACTCGGCGTAGCGGCGGATTACGCCGGGCCAGGGATGAACGGTGGAACTCATGTGCGTCGCGAGCGGCGGATTAAGCCGTAATCGGCGCCGCAAGCCACGCGAAAGTTGCCCGCCCGGCAGCAGGGCGGATGCGCTAGGCGGTAGCCGTCGCGGCGCCTACCTGAGCGTCAATGACTTGCGCAAACGAGGCCCGGGTCGCTTCAAGCAGTTCCCCGAGCAGGCGCGCTTCGGGGGCCGACAGGTTGCCGCGGGTCTTGGCCTGCAGCATTTCCAGTTGGTCGATGTAGATCTTGGCCGCCTCCGGCTGGGGCGGTTCGTTCTGGCCCGTCTGGGGGTTCGGATACCGGCCGAGGAACATCATCGCAATCTGGGCGTGGCCGGTGACGAGCTGAAGGAAAAGTTCCGAGTGGATTTCGGCCAGGGAGGCGTCCGCCGCGGTGGGTTCGGTCATGAAATTAAGGTCAGGCCTTGGCCGACTTGCGGGCGCGGTTCACCTCGCCGACGAGGAACTGGACGAGGAACTGCAGCCGACATTCGAGGTCCGGATTTTCCAGGATCACCTGCCGTTCGTCTGGCTCGGACAGCAACAGCGTCGTGACCAGATCCGCCATGGTGCCCGGGTCGGTGATGCCGCGCAGGGCGCGGATGCACTGCTCCACGGTCGATTCGGCCCCGGTGCCCCCCGCCAATTGGTGGAATACCTCCAGCGGCAATTGGCAGCCGAGCCGGAGCCGCGCGTCCACGAGGTCCAAGGTTCGCTCCACCAACGCATCCAGCACGAGGCTTTCCTTCGTCGCGATTGCCACGGGCTCGATCAGGTGCATCCGGTAGGGCTTGGTCTGGATCAGTTTGCCCAACCGCACCCGGTGCAGTCCTTGGAGGATCAGGTTCGAAGTTCCGTTCGCGTTCTTCACCGAGGCCCGGATAACCCCAAGGCCGGCGATCTGGCAGGGGCTTTCACGGGTGGCGCCCGGCCGCTGCATCGCGAGACAGAAGAAACGGTGGGAGTCCAACGCGTCCGCCAGCATGGCGCGATAGCGGGGTTCAAAGATAAAGAGCGGCTGCACGGCCCCCGGAAAGAGGCTGCACCCGCTGAGTATCATGACCCCGATCCGGTCGGGAAACTCCATGAATGCACCCTAAGCGGGAACGTCGGTATGGCAAGTCGCCGCGCACAACCGCGTCCTTCCGCCGGCGCGGCACTTGCTAAGCGAGCGGACAGTTCCGATGTTACCCACGCTGTTATGAACTCGAAAATCTTGAGCGCCGTGCTGCTGGTCGCCTGCCTCGGGCTCGGTGCCGGCTGGTTTCTCACCACCCGCAAGGCCGCCGAGGACAAGGCCGCCGCGACGGCCGCCATTACGGGCCTAACCAACGACCTGGTGACCACTTCGTTCAAGTTGCAGGAACAGCAGAAGGTCAACGCCACGCTGAACAGCGACCTTTCCGAGCGCGAGAAGGAGCTCAACAATTTCTCCAACAAGTGGACCTTCGTTTCCACGACCCTCGCCACCACCGAGGCCGAGGCCAAGGCCGCCGCCGATGCCGCCCGGGCCGAAATCGAGAAACGGGACAAACACATCCAGAGCCTCGAGGGCGAAAAGGATGCCCTGACCCAGAAGATGGACGGGCTCACCCAGGAGATCGGCGGCCTGAACTCCAAGATTTCCGACACCGAACGCAAATTGGCGTCCAGCGAGGGCGACCGGCAACAGCTCCAGAAGGAACTCAAGCGCCTCCTCGCGGAGAAGGCCGAGCTGGAGCGGAAGTTCGCCGACCTCGCCGTCCTCCGGGAACAGGTCAGCAAGCTCAAGGAGGAGCTCAGCATCGCCCGGCGCATCGACTTCATCCGCCGCGGCCTCTATGGCTTCGACAAGAAGGGCGCGCAGCTCGTCAACAGCGGCATCCGCGCCGCCGCCAAGACCAATGCCGCTGAATCGGCCCCGCAGCTGAAGGTCGAGGTCGGCACTGACGGATCGTCCAAGATCGAGGCCGCGCCCGACAAGAAATAGGCGTCCTGTGCGGGCGGGCATGGGGCGAATCTGGACGGTGCCCCCGTTGTCAGCCGTCTGACTCCCGCGGCGCGGGAGTCAGTCGGGGCAGTGTCCGGATGCGCCCGCGGGCATGAGACCGTCACCGCCGGATTCGACAGCCGGCCCCGGGCGCGGCACCTTCGCCGGCGCATGACCCGCGTGGTTCTGTTCGACATCGATGGCACCCTGATCCGCACCGGCGGCGCCGGCGTCCGCGCCTTTGCCCGGACCGCCGAGTTGGCCTTCGGCAAACCCGGCGGAACGGCATCCATGCGTTTCCACGGCCGCACCGACACGTCCCTCGTGCGGGAATTCCTCCGCCTGCACGGCTTTCCCGACACGCCGGAAAACCTCGACCACTTCCTCGCCACCTACCTCTTCCTGCTCGACGAGGAACTTGAACAGCACCGCGGCGAGACCTGTCCGGGCGCCCGCGAACTCGTCGCCTCGCTGCGCGCCCTGCCTGAGCCGCCGCTGATCGGGCTGCTGACCGGCAACGTTCGTGTCGGGGCCGCACTCAAGCTCTCCGCGCATGACTTGGCGGGGGATTTTCAACTGGGCGCTTTCGGCGACGATCACGAAAACCGCAACGAGCTCGCCGCCATCGCCCAAAAGCGCGCCGCCCAAATGCTCGGCCGCGAGGTGCCGGGCCACGAGATCCTCGTCATCGGCGACACGCAGGCCGACATCGAGTGCGCCCATGCCATCGGCGCCCGCTGCCTCGCGGTCGCCACGGGCGGCGATCCCCTGCCCCACCTGCTGGCCCATTCGCCCGCCCTCGCGCTGGACTCGCTCGCGGCCGTCTCGGTCCAACGCCTGCTGGAGGCCGGCCGGCACTGGGAACGCCAGACCGACTGGGAAGCACTTTACCAGGCCCGCGACACCCGTTGGGACAAGGGTGAACCCACGCCGGCGCTGGTGGATTTTCTCCGGGATCATCCGGAATTCGTCGCCCGCGGTGGCACGGTCGCCGTGCCGGGTTGCGGGCGTGGACACGACGCCCGGGCGTGGGCCAAGGCCGGTTTCCGGGCACGCGGATTTGATTTCGCTCCGACCGCGGTCGCCGAGGCCAACGCGGCAGGCAGCGATGGGCACGACGTGTCGTTCCACCAGGCCGATTTCCTCGCCGGCACCGCGCCGGACGCCTTCGACTGGGTGTTCGAACACACCCTGTTCTGCGCCATTCCGCCGACCAGCCGGGACGACTATGTGCGGTCGGTCGCCCAATGGGTCGCCCCCGGGGGCCACTACCTCGCGGTCAATTACCTCCAACCACAGGACGAGTTCGGCCCGCCGTTTGGGGCAACGGTGCAGGAATTGGTAACGCGCTTTTCGCCGCACTTCGAACTCGTGAAGCACTGGGTGCCGCGCTCATTCCCGAGCCGCGAAGGCCGCGAACGCTGCTTCCTCTGGCGGCGACGTTGAGTCAGGACTGGACAAAAATCGCGACTGGGGACGGAAATCTCCGGACTCCCGCCCCCATGAAAACCACTCCCCTATTTGCCGTCGGCACAGCACTGATTAGCGCCCTGACCTTGCTCACTGCCGCCCCTCCGAACTTCCCGGACTTGAGTTCCTACCAGATGGATGACGCGATGCTGATGTGGCTCCGACCACACACGAATCCCGCCGCCACCGTCCGGCATCGTTGGACCAACCTGATGACCGTGACCAGCATTCACAAAGGAGGCACGGTGGCCCTCGAATACTTCACCGGCGAAAAAGGGGACAACTACAGCCATCGCAATGCGTGGTTTGCCATGCAAAACACCCAGGGCACCAACCTGAACCCAGCCCAAATGAATCGCCTGCGAGCCCTACTCCGCGAATTGCCGGCCACCAATGCGATTCCGCCGATTGACCGACTAGTGCTCCTGTCCCACCGCGACAACACCAACTGGATCACCCGCGCCTTCGACAATGGTCACCGCCCCAAGGCGCTGCAGGAAATCTTCGAGGTGATCGGCGAGCGGTGGGACGAGTATGGGAAGCCCCCGCCGCGCTGAGCCGGGGTTGCCGCGCTACGGATTCGCAGTGGGTCCCGGGGCCTTGGATTCCCGATAGATTTGGGCCAGTTCGCGCAGCATGACTTCCAGCCGGGCGAAATACTCTACCTCCGGAACCTCCGTTTTCCGCTCCCGCCAGGCGGCCACCTCCAATTCGAGCGCGTCGCGTTCCGCGCGCTGGTCCGCCGTGAGCCGATTTTCCGCCTCGCTGCGGACCAGGTGCCACTGATGCGCCCGCAGGCCGTCGAGCGACTGTTTGCCGTCGGCCTTCTTAACGGCGCGCAGGCCACGGAACCACTCCGCCGGGGTGCCCAAGCCGTCCCCGTTATCGTCCAGCAACGCGTGCTCGGTCATCAGCCGGGTCTCGGTGCGGTAGGAATCCAGCACTTGGGCCGACGCGTGGAGGAATGACTCCAGCAGCGAGGTCTGGCCGTCCTGATCCAGGTCGGCGACCGGCGACGCGATGGACCGGGCAAACTCCAAGCCGAACCGGGCGAAACTCGTCTCGTAGCCGCTGCGGGTCGCGGTAATGATCACCCGGTTGGTGCCAGCCAGCGGCTTCAGGAACGGCGCGCTGGCGGCCGTGGTGTTGATGACCGCGACCGGCCGGCTGAACGGCTTCAGCCACGCGGCCAAATCGCTCGCCGACAGATCCGGTCCGCGCAGGTTGAAACGGGCTTCCTTGCCATCAAACGTGCCGTGGCCGAGCAACACGATCCATAGTCCGGCCAGGCCGTTCGTCGGTTCCGCCGCCAAAGTTTGCCGGAGTTCCAGCAGATCGTTCGTGCCGCCGGCCGTCCGCCCGAGTTCGACTTTGCGCGCGCCAGCCAGTTCCAGCGCCTGGCTCCACAGCGTGGCCTGCTCAACGAGGTTGGTCCCGAACTCCGGGTCCCCGGGAGCCCCGAGGACCAGCAGGACGGTCGGAACGGCATTGGTCGCGGCGCGACCGGAACCGCCCAGCGCCAGCAGCACGCAGAACAGGCCCAGCCACCGGCCCAAGACGAAATTCTTCACGGCAGACCTCCCACTCTCCGGCGCAGTCCCCACTCGACGAGGAAACACAGCAGGGCCAGGCCCAGCATGAACGGATTGTGCCACGCCGGCTGCGACGCCGGTTCCATCACGGGGGCGGCCTTGGTGGGCAGGCGCGCGACGAACTCCCGGAGCCGGTCGGCCGGGACGAGTTCGCCGCCGGTCTTCCGGGCGATGCTCTCCAGCAAAGCCACGTTCGGCGTGAGCGAGGCGAATTCCTCCGCCGCCGGGTCCGAACTCCAGCCAACCTCAGCCCGGCCTTCGGCGACGCCCGTGTCGTTGGTCACGAAGGCGGTCGCCTTGAAGCCGCCGGCGAGTTTCGGCACGTAGGTGAGCTGGTAGAGCCCGGGCTCCGTCAGCTTCGCCTCGGCCGGCAGGCGCAGGCGATTGGTGCTCAGCGCGCCTTCGCCGAAGACGATGGGCTCGATCTCGACCGTGACGGACGCGTTGTCCAGCGGCTGGAACTTGGCGTCCCGCACGCGGACCTGGAGTTCCATGGCGCCGTTGGCATCGCCCGCGACCGGTTCGGCCGTCATGTCCACGCGATTGGGCACGTCGGCGACGAGCCAGCGCAGCAGCTGCCGCCACGTCTGGTCGAGGTCCTTGCGTTTCTCCGCGTCCTGCATGCCCCACCGCCACAGGTCCCCGATCGTCAGCGCGGCGCTCCGGCCCCGCCCGAAGCGCTGGGTGACCAACGCCGGCAAAGCCGCGCCCGTGTCGTCCGTGGCGGTCGCGATCACGCTGGCGCCAGGCTTCACCTCGCGCACCGGGTTGACCACCCCGAAGGCCGGCATCGCGGTGACCCGGGAACGTTCGTCGAGTTCGTTGTCCCGCACCCGGGCCCAAGGCTGCAGCCAGCCCTCGCGGGACAGATCGAATTTCACCGTGTTGCCCGTCCGGGGCAGCGGCGCGCGGTCGAGGTAGACCGGCAGCAGGTCCCCGATCGGGGTGCGCTCGTATTTGCCCTGCGCAAATGATTCCGCGCCGCCCAGCATCAGGAAACCGCCGCCGCGCTCGGAGACGAATTTCTGCACCAGCATCGCCTGGTCGGCCCCGAAAAATTCCGCCTCCAGGTCGTCCACGATCACGGCGTGGTAGGCGTAGAGTTCCTCGGCCGTCCGCGGAAATCCGCTGCGGAGCTCAATCTCGTCGCGGGTGTTCAGCCGCACCAGCACGGGCTGGTCGTAACGCTCGGTTTCCTCGCGCCCCTGTTCGCCGAAACCGCGGAACAGCGGATTGCTCGTCTCGCCCACGCGGCCGCGGAAGTCGAACTTTGGCTCGCGCTTCGCCACGCGGATCAGCCCGACCACCTGGAGCTGCGGATCCTCTGCGGCCGCCCGGTTCAGGAACTTGAATTCCCAGTTCGGCCGCCCGGCGACGTAGAGGATGCGGAAGGTGTCGCGCCCCCGGTCCACGGCGATCACCTGGCGATTGTTGGCCAGCGTGGCTTCCGTCGAATTCGTTGTCCGCCCCGCCCGCACTTCGTCGCGGAGGCCGGTGCGCAGCTCATAGAACGACCAGCCGGGTTTCTCGGGCTTGAGCTGGATGCGCAGGGGAATTGCCTGCCCGGAGCCGCGGGCTTCGAGGGCGCTTTCCTGCACGACCTTGCCCGCGCGGTCGACCACCTGTGCCAGCAACGGTTCGCCGCCCATGCCAGTCGCGGCCAGGCTGCCCTGGACGGTCACCGGCGCATCCTCGAAGGCCGTCTGGTTCACGGTGACCGCCTGCAACGAGACATCCCGCACCGGGGCCTGCCGGCCAATGACCACAGGGTAAATCGGCGGCAGGCCCGTGAGGTCCGGCGCCACTCCCCGCCGGTCGGTCGCGTTGCCGTCCGTCAGCAGGAGCACTCCGGCCAGCGGACGCCCCTTCAGCCGTTCGCCCAGCGACTTCAATGCCGTGCCGATGCCCGAGGAACGGCCCGTGAAATCGAGCCCCGCGAAATCGCGCACGCCTTGGAGCCGGGTGTCGAAGACGTAACGGCGCAGTTCGAAATCCGCCGCCAACTGTTCCTGCCAGTCGCCTGGCTTGCCGTCCAAGAGGGTCCGCAACTCCTCGCCGCGGGTGAGCGCGGCGCCCGGGTCCCGGATCTCGAGGCCTTGGCTGTTGTCCGCGACCACCGCGAACAGATTGGCACCGGACCGGGCGCGCTGGGTGTTCCAGGTCGGCTCCAGCAGGCAGAAGGCGAGCAGGGCGGCGCCGATGGCCTTCAAGAAGACGCACGTCCAGCGCAGGGCCGGCGGCGTGACGTGCCGGTAGCTCCACCACAGCAAACCCGCCACCCCGGCCAGCAAGCCGAGCATCACCGGCAGCATCCAGCCGGGAGCGGAGAGCGTGAGGTTGGCGAACGGCATCGGGACAAGGTCGGCGTGTTGCGGGGATGCTTGCCCGGTCGGGCGGCGTGCCGAAAGGAAAACTCAAACAAAGGCCGTGCAACAATCTTTCGGGACTCCGCGG
>JBEISV010000324.1:0-5556 GCA_040375265.1 Verrucomicrobiales bacterium | reverse complement strand
CTACGCGCTCGCGAAGCCGGAGCACGGCTCGTGGCGCGTCATCCGCATGTCACCGACCGACTTCATGGCCGGCACCAAGTATGTCGGCGACTGGGAGACCAAGGTCGGCGAACTGATCGAGACCTTCCGCCGGCCGCGCCGTGCCGTGCTCTACATTCCCAACCTCGCGGACCTCACCGCGATGGGCCGCTGGTCGAAGTCCGACGCGAACGTCGCCACTGCGCTCGCGCCTTACCTCGAGGACGGCAGCGTGCTGGTGATCGGCGAGAGTTCGCCCGACGAATTTGAACGCGGCTTCGGTTCCAACCTCGCGTTGCAGCGCGTCTTCGACCGGGTGCTGGTCGAGGAATTCTCCCGCGAGGACACCCGCGCCGTGCTCGGCGAAATCCGCGAGCAGGCCAAGGCCGACATCGACGACGCCGTGCTCGGGGAACTGCAGGAAGCCAGCGAGTTCTTCCTCGGCCATCTCACCCGGCCGGGCAACGCCGCCATGCTGCTGCGCGCCGTGATTTCCGCGGTGAAGGACGCCGGCCGGCCCGCCGCCCGGCGCGACGTGCTGGACGTCCTCTCGGAATCCACCGGCGTGCCCGCCGATCTCCTCGACGACAACAAGCCGCTGGACCTCACGGCGCTCGGCGGATTCTTCGAGCAACGGATCATGGGTCAGCCCGAGGCCGTCGCCGCGATGGTGGACGTCGTCACGCTCATCAAGTCGGGGCTCACCGATCCGGGCAAGCCGTTCAACGTGATGCTCTTCGTCGGCCCGACCGGCGTGGGCAAGACCGAGCTCGCCCGCGCGCTGGCCGAATACATCTTCGGCGACGCGGCCCGCCTGCTGCGCTTCGACATGAGCGAGTTCGCCGGTCCCGACGGCTTCACCCGGCTGATCGGCGGACGCGGCGAGAACGGCCTGCTCACCGACGCCGTGCTGCAGCGGCCGTTCTCGGTCGTGCTGCTCGACGAGATCGAGAAATCCCACGTCAACGTCTTCGACCTGTGCCTCCAGATCTTCGATGCCGGACGCCTCACCGACGGGCGCGGGCGGCTCGTGGATTTCCGGCGCAGCATCGTGATCCTCACGTCGAACGTCGGCGCCGAGGGCCCGGCCACCACGCTCGGTTTCGGCCAGGCCACCGGACCGGCGGCCGTGGATGCCGACCGCACGTTCCGCGAACTGTCGCGATGTTTCCGGCCGGAGTTCCTCAACCGCCTCGACCGCATCGTGAACTTCCGCCCGCTTTCGCTCGAAACGGCGGAACGCATCGCGCGGCGGGAACTGGAGCTGGTGCTCCAGCGGAGCGGCGTGGCCCGCCGTGGGCTCACGGTGAACGTCGACCCGAACGTCCTCTCGCTGCTCGTGAAGCAGGGGTATTCGCCGCACTTCGGCGCCCGTCCGCTGAAGCGCACCGTGGAGAAACTCGTGCTACTGCCGCTCGCCCGCGCGATCGCCGCGGGCCGGGCCGAAGCCCGCAGCGTCGTCACATTGAACGCCGTCGGCGACAGCATCGCCGTGAAGCTCGTCCAGCCGGCCCGGCCCAAGGCTGTCCGCGAACCCGTCCCCGCCAAACCGGAGCCGTGGCGCCGCGAGGTGACGGAGTTGCAGGCGCGTTTCCGGACGCTGGACGCCGAGCTGTGGCCGCTGCCCGCGCGCAAGTCGCAGTTGGTCGCCGCCACGCAGGCCGCCGGCTTCTACCAGGACACCGCGCGGCGTGACGCCACGTTCGACGAGCTGAACCGGCTGGAACATTTCCTGACCCGCCACACCCGGCTGAAAGAGGCCTTGGAGCGCCTCGCCCTCCAGATGGCGCCCGGGGCCACCCGCGTGGATGTTCCGGCACTGCAGGAACGCCTAGCGGAGTTGGGCTCCGAGCTCGAACAGTTGCAGTTCGTCAGCCGCAACCGCGACGCGGCGGAACTCAGCGACGCGTGGGTGCTCCTCAGCCGCGTGAGCGCGCAGGGCACGGCCATCAACGCGGTGGAACTGCTGGCGCAAACCTATCTCGGCCTCGCGCAGCGGCGGCAGTTCCAGGCCGTGATCACCGCCGAACGCCGCGATGAACGCTCCGAGGTGCTCCTCCTTCAGTTGCTTGGACTCGGGGCCACCGCGCTGATCAGCGGCGAGAGCGGCCTGCATGAATTCAACCGTCGCCGACGCGAAAAGAACCCGCGCAGCGGCCGGGAAGAGACGCACCAAGATACCACCGTGGCCCGCGTGGAAGTGTTCCCCGTGCTGGCCGGACCGCCGAAGAAGTTCGCGGCCGAAACCAACCTGAAGGCGACGGCCCTTAAATCACCGGCCGGCTGGTTGCTGGAACAGGCTTCGTGGCAGGTCACGGGCTTCCACGAGGCCTCCATCCGGTCGCTGGACCTGAAGTTTCCGGGCGAAAAGACCGAAGCCCTCGCGAACGCCGCCCGGTTCTTCCACGCGCAGGTTTCGCGGCCTGCGGCGGCGCCGAACGCCGACACGCTCATCCGTCGCTACGACATCGGCGTCGGTTCGCGCATCAAGGACCTGCGGACCGGTCGCACGACCACGCGGTTGGCGCAGTTCTTCCGGGGCCAAGTGGAGATGACGGCGCCGGAGTAATCCGGGCAATACCCGCGCACTCAGCGCCCGTAGAGCTTGCGCAGCGCGACCGCGTTGTAGCTGCGGAGCGTGCCTTCCTGGTCCAGCACCTTGAGCGAACCTCGGACGATTTCCACCACGACGCCGGAGAACCCGGAAATGTCCACGTGCTTGCCGTAGGCGCACTGGGGAAAGTCGTTTTCCGCCGCGTAGGTCCGGATCGCCCGAAGTTCCTGGGTGAAATCCGGCTCCGTGATGTGGACCCGTTTCGGCATTTCTGGCTCGGGTTCCGGTTCCGCCGCTGTCGCGACCGGGGCCGGGGCCGCCACCGGCTTGGGCGGCTCGTAGGACGACACGGGCTTCGACCGGTCCGGCGGGGCGAACAGGGTTTTGAGGCGGTTCGCGTTGAAGCGCTGGGTGATGCGTTCGGCCGAAAGCACCTTGATGGACTGCCCGATGATGTCCACGACCACGCCCTCGAAGCCGTGGATGGTGACAAACGTGCCCAGCGCGTTCAGCGGCCACTCCGGATGCTCGGTCAATTGGCCGATGGGCACCGGGGTGCCCGAAAAGTCCGGGACCACCGGGCCTGGGGGCGACGCGGCGGGCGGCGTGGAGTCGTGCGGTGGAACTGTCGTCTCGGGCGACTGCATGAGCCGGGCACTCTCGCCGCGCGGCACTCGGGTTGCGAATGGTTTCTCAAAAATCCGCACCACCTTCACCACGCCGGGAATGGCCATCCCACCAAGTCCTTAAACCGCCCAAGGCTGGCCTCTTCCCGCCGGAACGGTGGGATGACGTGGTGCTCTTCGACCCGGCCGACGAGGAGTTCGCCGTCGCCTTCAATCCGCTGGCGCCGGGGTCCGGCCGCGAACTGGACCTGCGGGCGACGGACTTCATCGCGGTGATGAAGCGGAACACGTCGGGCTGGGGCGACCAGATGTCGTCGCTCCCGGGCAACGCGGTGCTCGCGTTCCTGCATTCGGAACGGGGCGGCACGCTGCCGGAGCTGCGCCGCTTCCTGGTGGACCCGGCGTTCCGCACGGCCTTCCTGAAATCGGTGACGCACGGCGAGGTGCTGCATTACTGGGAGCACGAGGCGGCGCTGGCGAACCGCAGCGCGGTGGGCTCCAACTGCACGCGGCTGGACGAGCTGCTCCGTTACGAGTCGCTGCTGCACCTGCTGGGGCAGCGGGCGAACCGGCTCGACTTCGCGGACATCCTGGACTCGGGCAAGATCTTCCTGGCCCGCCTGTCGAAGGGGCAGATCGACCACGCCGCACAGAAACTCGAAGGAACTGCGCCGGGAGGGGAGGCGCTGGCGGCCACAGTGACCATGACCCACGAGGAACTGGATGCCATTGAGCAAAAGCTGCTGGGGGAAATCGCGGAGCGGCGAGCGAAGGCCAAGGCGGCCAGGGGTAAGCCACCGGGAAGCTAGAGCGAATCAAGACTCCCATGCTGGATGAATTCTGCCGCAGCCTTGAAGCCGGGGGGGCCGGCAGCCGGTCTGGCCAGCGGGTGAAGGCTAGACATCTAGGCGCCCGAATTGGGCTGCCCGCGGGCTTCCATTCGACTTCGAGGCGTTACTGGTTCTCGCCCAGTGTTTCGGGTCAGGTAAAAAAGACTTCATGGAAAGGTATGATCATGAGATCCCGCTAAACATCTGGCGGGAAAAGCTTCGTCGAGCCAGAGCCGGCGAGGGCATTGCCGAAGACGACCGGGGGACCTTCGAACCTGCATTTACGCCGGTCTCTACCATGCCCCGGTTGCACGATGCGCAGGTAGGGGCAGTCACGCCGGATTTATCGTCCATGCCCTCACTACCAAACCGCTACGACTTTGCCGAGAATTGCTGCCTCGCCCGAACAACGACGGCTACGGCCGCCGGCCGCCGGACCCTGCTCCCGGTTCACTCATCCAGCCCGTTGCAGCCGCCGTCGGGCCAGGGCCAGGACCGCCAAGGCGGCGGCGGAGAGGGCGACGGATTCGCTGGGTTCGGGGACGACGGTGAACTCGAGGCTCCAAGATTCGAGCTGGGCCAGGCCGCCGGCGCCCAGGTCAGCCACGAACAGGGTCCATTCGCCGTTGGGGTCCAGCCCGGTGAAGGCGCCCAGCGAGGTGAT
Organism: Verrucomicrobiales bacterium; assembly: GCA_040375265.1. Taxonomy (GTDB): domain Bacteria; phylum Verrucomicrobiota; class Verrucomicrobiia; order Limisphaerales; family UBA9464; genus CAIWAH01. The sequence continues at coordinate 864 of JBEISV010000324.1, read as the reverse complement.
CCGCGGCGAGCTTGTCAGGACCGTCCCCGGGTCCGCGGCCCGGCCGTCCGGCTGCCAACTCCCGGTCAGCGGGGCCGCCGGCGTGGCCGCGGAGATCGGCGTCAGCTCGTTGCCCGTCACGGTCTGCCGGTAGGTGTGCACGTCCGCGGCGGCGGTGTCGGCCAGGGTGAAGGTGAAGCCGTTGTCCGCGTAGCCGGCGGCCGAGCCGTCGCGCCGGCCCACCCGGTTCAGCAGGACCGTGTAGCCGGAGCCGTGGCTGAGGGTGACGAACAGGTCGCCGTTGAACATCGGTTCCGACCCGCGCGGCGAGAGGGTGAGCTGCACCTGCAACGAGGCGATCGTGCCCGGCACGCCGCTCACCACCGGCGCGTGGACGGCGCCGACCGCGGAGTTGTCGGGAACGGCCAGCAGCAGGTTGGAGAACACCCGGGAGATCAGCGCGGGGAACTCCGGGCCGGCGTTGGCCGCGACCAGGGCCGGCACGTGATCCTGCAATGGCGGCAGTGCCGGTTCCAGCGTGGTCGCGTTCAGCGTCGCGACTTGCGGGCCGGATTCCTGATGGTTGTAGGAGCCGAGCTGGGCGTGGGCGCGTTCGCCGCCCCACGCCAGCAGGAGGCCGGCCCACAGGGTGAGACCGACGGAGGGACGGGGCAAAGTCGGGCGGGCATTCATGGTTCAAGCAGCCGGAAAAACCGGGGTTCCACCGTCACCGGCTCGACGAACAGGACCCGGCCGTCGGTTCCGGCCGCCACCGTGCCGGCGTCGGTCCAGGGACCATTGACCGCGGGTGCGGTCTCGACCCGGTAGTTGCGGCCCGCGATGCCCTGGAAGCGCACTTCGACCTGGGCCGAACTGCCGCCCAGT
>JBEISV010000182.1:0-8418 GCA_040375265.1 Verrucomicrobiales bacterium | reverse complement strand
TTGATCCGATACTCCTGCATGCTGTCGCGGAAGCCGCCATACCACGGCTCGCCCCAGTTGCAGTAGCTGTTGAAGTGCCAGTAGAAGTGGGACAGCGGCGGGCTCGTGCCGTTGATCACCGTGTGGTCAAGCCGGTCGTGGAATTCCTTGGCGAAGAGTTCGTTTCCGTAGGTCCCCTGCCCCGGCGCCAAGCAGCCTTCGTGACCGTCGAAGTCCATGTGGCTCAGCCCGGTCTCGTTGAACACGCGGGCCAGGTTGCCCGCGATCTCGCGCAGCAGGTCGAGGTCGGGGAAAAACACCTTGTAGGAGTGATCCATCAGTTTCCCGACCGAATCGCCCGCCCGATGCGGGGCCGCCATGGTGCCAAACGCGCCCCGTTGGCAATCCAGCAGGCGCCAGGGTGTTTCGCGGCTCACGGCGCGGTAACGGATCAGTTCCTGCCCGATGACCACCGTGTGCAGTTCGTTGCGATCTTCCTGCGCGAAGTATTCCGGCGAGGCCACGGTGATCGTTCCCGCCGCAGCCTCCACGGCCTCAAGCAGCCCGCTGGAACCGGTCCGGAGCAACCGCGGATCCGGCACGGGCGTGACATAGGCGTCGTGCGTCTGGATGAAGTCCGACAGCGTGTGGGCGCCCAACCGGATGCCGAGGGCCGTGGCCTTGGCGACGCAGGCCTTCACGCCGGCCCGGCCGTTCGGGAAGAACTTGGGACTCGGCTCGTAGTGGCCCCAACTCTTGAAGAGGTTGCCGTGATACAGGCTCATCAGGTTGGCCCGTTTCACGTAGCCCAGCAGCTCGTCGATGTCGGCCTCGGAAAAATCGGCGATCAGATACGACCGCCCGCGTTCGGGCGACACCTTGGCCCACACCCCGTTGATCAGCGGGTGCGGCAAACCTTCCGCCACCTCGATCCGGCCGATTGTGGCCAACGCGTCCGCCTCGGCGCAGCCAAACAGGGCGATCTTCGAGCCGACCACCGTTTCGCCCGGAATGGGCGCCACCGGCATGTTGGGCGCCCGCTTGCCCCACACCGCAAAGGAACGCGAACGGGAACGGTCGAGCGAATAGGCCTGCAACACGCTGCCGTTGGCGGTGGCCTGCGCCGCATACGGCCGGTCGGCGTTGCCCTCGTCATTCTCCGGCACGCCGCCGAGCGTCTTCGGATTCAGCGCCTGAAGTCCCAGCGCAAATCCGCCGTCCCGCACCACACCCACCACTTCGCCAACCGTTTGCCGCAGCGTCGTCGGAAAAGGTCCCCACTGGGCCGCGTCCGCGCTGCCCGCCGGCTGGACATCCACCAATTGCAAAGTCAGATGAGTGGCGTGAGCGACCACCGTCACCCGCGCGGTCGTCCCGATCTTGGCGTAGTGAAGGGTCAGCTGGCCCGACGCCGCTTCCCACTCCGCCCGGTCGGGGGCATGGAAGTTTCCTCCGCTGCGCAGGCTGAGCAGGTAGGCGGGAGTGCTCGCCGCCAACACGTCCTTGCCGTCGGAACGCCGGCTGATGGCGGCCAACGCGCCGTTTGTATTCACGACCAACCGGAAGCCATCCGTCTGCCAAGACAGTTCGCCGGCGAACGCGGACCCGAGGAAACCGACTAACGCCGCCCACGCAGCCAAGGCCCACGCCACGGAGCGGTTCGTAAAATGAGGTTTCAAGATGCGCGACAGCTTCTCAAAGGGCACGCAACGAGGCTAGCGGGTATCGGTCCACCGTGGGCATCGAAACCTCGGGAACAAATCCCACGAGAGCCAGGCCGGAGCGTAACGCGGTCCAGACATCCAACAGCGGCATCCGAACTCCACCGCCGGCCGCTACTGGCACCATTCGGTTGGTCAGGTGCCCATCCCGCAGCGCGTTTCAACGCCGCAGGAGTTCATCCGGCACCGTCGCCACGAAGATTTGGTTGAACTCGCCTTCCGCCTGCCGGGCCCGCCGCACATAGGCGATCTGCCGGCCGTCGGGTGAAAACACGCAGGCTTCCGGTCGCGGCGCCAAGGTCGCTTCGGACCGCAGCGTGAGCCGATGGGTCCGCCCAGTCTGCGCGTCGGTGACGCAGACCGAACCGTCGGCGGCGTGCGCGATCCACCGGCCATCGGGACTCCAGGTGAAGGCCGAAGCGATGCCCCAAGGGTTCCGCGTCAGTTGCCGCTCGGGGCCGCCGTTCGGCGACACGGTCCAGAGCTGTGCCACGCCGGCATCGTCGCGCATCAGGAACGCGATCCGGCTGCCGTCCGGCGATGTGCGCAGCCAATGACGCGGCCCCTGGATTCCGGGAAACTTGCGCCCGGCAGTGAAGGTCAGACGGTGCTGGGCCACCCCGGTCGGCGGGCTGGGCCGGAGCATGGCGGTGCCCGCCAGCGGGCCCGAACCCGGCTGGGTCAGGTCGGCCGGGAGGTCGGCGAGAAATACTTCCGCGATGGTTTCGCCGGAGGGCGTGATGACTTGGCCCTGGAACGCCAGCGCATGAACTTGGCGGACCCCGTCGGTGCGCACGTAGCCGTTCGTGCCCACCCAACCTTCCTCGAAGGCCCGGCGGATTTCGTTGGAGCCCGGTTTCGGTTCGTTGACCGTTCGGGTCACGAGCACGGTGAAGTCCCCGTCGTGATTTCGCGGATGCGTCCGCAGCACCGTCACGGGCCGGCCAATCACGGTCACCCCGAGGTTGCGCTGATTGCGGTCATGCGAACCGGCGTCGCCGAGCGTGGCCAGCACATGGTCCTCATAGGTGAAGCTGACCCGGCTGCCGTCGCCGCTGAAGACGTGAACGTGGGAACCGCCCCGCAGGGCGCCCGCCGAGAACGGGGCGATCAGGTTCCGGGCGTCGAGCCGGCGGGCGACGCCGGGGCGGGCGAACTCCACTCGCGCGCCTTCCCGGTGAAATGGGCCGTATTGCCAATCCGGCGTGGGCTGCTCGGGACCGTGGATGAACACGACCTCAGGCTTGGACGGATGCCACGTCACCACGCCGCAGCGGGCGCTTTTCACGGCCCGGTAGAGCACGCGGATTTCGCGGGTCCGCACATTCACCGCCTCGATGCGGTCACCGTCGAACTGGTCGCCGGCCGCGTCGGACCGGACGTCGTAGGCCAGCCATTCGCCGTCAGGCGACCAAGCACCCACATTGGTTAGAATGTGGCCGGTAGGAGCTGAGGTGATCTGAGTTTCCGCGGCAAGGTCAGTCATGGGGAAGCGGGAAGTCGGAGCGCAGCCACCGACCATCGCCAATGCCACCACGGCCAACGCGCGGGAAGCGCTGGCAAGAAGGAAGCACGGGGCACGCATGGTCGGAACGCCCGCCATCGAACCGATTCGGGACGCCCTTGCCAACTGAGTTCCCGGCGAGCTTCACGCCGGCCCAGTTCAGAACCGGACCGTCAATCCGAGGAACGGGCTGTAGTCCGGCGCCGAGTCCGTGACCCCGAAGTTGCAGCCGAAGTCGAGCTGGGTGTTGTCCCCGATGCCGTAAGTGAACCCGAGATCCACCTGCCCCACCCACGGGCCGCCGCTTTCCGGCGTCACCAGCGCGGCGAGTTCCAAGTAGAACGCGAGGCTGCCGATCAGGTCGCGCCCGACGGTGATCGTGTTGAAGTATTCGAAGTCGTGTCCGTTCAACCCGTCGCTGACGATGTCCACCTCAGTCTGCGCTCCCAGGCCCCAGCCCGCCCCAAGGTCCATGCCGAAGGGCAGGATCACGCCGCCCTCGATCTCGCCGTTGCGGACGCCCGATTTGGGCAGCGGCCATTTGACGAAAGGCATGATGCCCAAGGCAGTGCGGCCGCCGTCATTGCCCCAGAAGTTGATCTTCAGCCGGGTCTGCATTTCCCCGAACCCGGAGTCACGGGCCACGGTGCCAGCCACACGATCCGTCACGCGGGAACTCACGTGACCGTCGAGCACGAGCTGCACGTCCACGTTGTTCAGCAGGCCGATCTTGGCGTTGACGCCGCCCAGACCGAAGGCGCGCGTTGAGACGTCGCCGCCGCCGGAGCGGTCACGGTCGAACGTCGCATTCGCCAAGTCCCACTCCAGCTGAACATGGCCGGCATCCACGGTGTAGGGGCTTTCCGTCTGGTCGGGCCGGTCCGTGCTCAGTTCCCGCATCTGCGCCTTGGGCGTCGGGTTGAAGAGGTGGAACTGGCTCTTGTCGACCACACCGCCTGCCGGCTCCTCGGCCAGGACGGGGGCCGCGAAGACGGCGAGGGAGAGCAAACGAAGGCAGCGGGGCATGGAGTTGATTAACGTCATAGGTTGAAAGTATCGGCGCGACCGGCATCACCACCCCGGTTCGATCGAAGTCTCGGACAAAACCGCCGCAAACCTCAGCACAGAACAAGCAGCGAGCCCACGGGCGGCAGGACTTCTCAGGAATTATTCGGAATTAGGCAAAAGAACTTGAGGCCGGGCCCTGGTCCGGCCGGCAGATCCCCGGGGGGGGATTTCCGCCGGACCATACCTCCAGTGCAGGTAGTTGGGATGGGCGGCCAAAGTTTCCGGCCGCGGGTTGCCGGGCACTGCTTTCCCCGGCTTGCCGGCGCGCGACCAACTTCCCTACTGTCCACCGACATGCTCGACATCAAGTTGCTCCGGGATAAGCCCGACTTCGTCCGCGAACGCCTCGCCACCCGCCTTGCCGGGGATGACGCCAAGGTTGCCGAGATCTTGGCCCACGACGACCGCCGTCGCACCGCCCTGTCCGAAGTCGAGCAGCTCAAGGCCAAACGCAACGCCGCCTCCAAGGAAATCGGCGCGCTCATGGGCCAGAAGAAGACCGCCGAGGCGGAAGCCAAGAAGGCCGAGGTCCGGGTGATCGGCGACCGTATCGCCGAACTCGACAAGGTTGTCGCCGAGGCGGAGGTCGCCCGCGACAACCTGCTGGTCACGATCCCTAACCTGCCACACGCCAGCGTTGCGCTGGGCAAGGACGCCGCGGACAACCCGGAAATTCGCGTTCACGGAGCGAAGGCGGCGTTCGATTTCAAGCCGCTCAACCATGTCGAATTGTGCGAGAAGCTGAAGCTCGTGGATTTCACCCGCGGCACCAAGCTGAGCGGTTCCGGTTTCCTGCTCTACACCGGTTGGGGTGCCCGGCTCGAACGCGCCCTGATCAGTTTCCTGCTCGACCTGCACATCCACGAGCACGGCTACACCGAGGTCGCGCCGCCCTACATCATCGGCGAGCACTGCATGTTCGGGGTCGGCCAGTTCCCGAAGTTCAAGGACCAGGCCTACGCCGTGCAGGAAGGCCTCGACGGTTCGACCCTCGGCAAACTTTATCTGCTGCCCACGGCCGAGGCGCCGGTGGCCAACATTCACCGGGAGGAATTGCTCGGGGCCGCGCAGTTGCCCATCCGTTACTGCGCCTACTCGCCCTGTTTCCGCGCCGAGGCCGGTGCCGCCGGCTTGGGCACGCGCGGCATGATCCGCGTGCACCAGTTCGACAAGGTCGAGCTGATCAAGATCACCACGCCGGAGACCGGCTACGAGGAACTGGAGAAGCTGGTCAACAATGCGGAGAAGGTGCTGCAACTGCTCGGGCTGCATTACCGCGTCATCAACCTTTGCACCGGCGACATGGGCTTCGCCTCGGCGAAGACCTACGACATCGAGGTCTGGGCGCCCGGCCAGGGCACCTACCTCGAAGTGTCGAGCTGCTCCAACTGCGAAGATTACCAGGCCCGGCGGATGAACCTCCGTTACAAGACGGAGACCGGCGAGAACCGCTTCCCGCACATCCTGAACGGCTCCGGCACGGCCTTGGCCCGCCTGTTTGTCGCCTTGGTCGAAACCCACCAGCAGGCCGACGGCAGCATCCTCGTGCCCGAACCGCTGCGCCCCTACCTGCGCACCGATCGGATCGCGTAGGCCAACCTTCCCGGAAACGCGGGTGGCCGGACGTGGCAAACTTCCGTTCGGCTTCCGCCCCTTTCCATTTCAGGTGGTCCGGTTCGATTACCGGGCCGCCTTGCGCCCGCGCAAGCCGTCGGCCACCACGGCGAGCAGGATGATGGCGCCTTGAATCGCCTTCTCCCAATACGCCTCGACATGCAGGTGCGTGAGCGCCGGCGCGATGGTGGCCAGTAACAGCAGCCCGGCGAAGACGCCCCACAGGTTGCCGCGCCCGCCGGAAATCGCCACGCCCCCGACGACCACCGCGGCGATGGCCTTAAGCTCCAGGCCGGAACCGGACTTCGGGTCCACCTGGGGCGATTGGACGACATTCAGCATCGCCGCCAGGCCGGTCAGCGCGCCCAGGAACACAAACACGCCGAACGTCGTGAGCCGCGGGCGGAGTCCCGCGAGCCGGGCCGCCTCGGCGTCCGAGCCGACGGCGTAAATGAAGCGGCCCGCCGCGAGGTGCCGGGTCGCCCACGCCAGCAACCCCAACCCGGCGAGCGCGACGGCGATCAGGGTCCACTGCCCGGCAAGCTGGCCCAGGCCAAACCACTGCACGCCGTCCGGCAGGTTCACGAACGCGCCCTGTTGCTGCCACCGCAGCGCCTCGCGCCAGGTAACCATCGTCGCCAACGTCACGACGATGCTCGGCAACCGCAGACTCGCGATGAGCAGGCCATTGAGCGCTCCCATCAGGGCGCCGAGGGCAATGGTCGCCGGCAGGACGGCCATCAGGGGCAGCTTGGCCGCCAACCACCCGGCGCAGACACCGCACACGGCAAACTGGGAACCGACCGAGATGTCGATCTGCCGCGCGATGATGACCAGGGCCATGCCGCAGGCGACGAGCAAGGTCGGCGCCTCGCGTGTCAGCAGCGAGAGGAGCGGCTGTGGCTGGAAGAACGCCGGGGCAAACGCCGCCAAACCGACCAGCACCACCAGCAGGGCCACCGCCACCGAGAGTTCGCGGAAATGGCGTTTCATCGGGACGCCTCCGATTGCCCCAACGCCACGGCCATGACGTCGTGGGCGTCACTTCCGCCCGGCAGCACCGCGGCGATGGTGCCGCCGCGCATCACGGCGATGCGGTCGCTCATGCCGAGCACTTCGGGCAGGTCGCTGGAGATCAGCAGCACTGCCAACCCCTCGGCGGCGAGGCGGCGAATGAGCCGGTGGATTTCACTCTTCGCGCCGACGTCCACCCCTTGGGTCGGCTCGTCCAGAATGAGGACCTTTGGTCGGGTGGCGAGCCAACGGGCGAGGGAAATCTTCTGCTGGTTGCCGCCGGAAAGCGAACCGCCCGGCGCTTCGGGACCCGAAGCCTTCACCGCGAGGTCACGGATGAATTCCAAGGCCAGGCTTCGCTCCGCACCGAAGCGGAGCCACGAGCCTGGAAATAGCTTGCGATGGATCGCCAGGGTCACGTTGTGTGCGATGGGCATTTCGAGGATTACGCCGTGTCGCCGACGGTCTTCGGGCACGTAGGCCAGCCCGCGGGCGACCGCCTCGGCCGGCGAACCGATTGTGACCACTTCGCCGTGGAGCACGATTTCCCCGGCGTCGGCGGGCGTGAGCCCGAAGAGAATGCGCGCGAGTTCGGTGCGGCCGGCTCCCACCAGACCGGCCAACCCGAGCACTTCGCCGGCCCGGACTTCCAGGGTGACGTCGCGCACACCGCTCGCGGAACAGCCGAGGTTCCTGACGGCGAGGACGACTTCACCCGGCTCGCTTTCCCGCGGCGGGAAGATGGACGAAACCTCGCGGCCGACCATGAGCTGGATGAGTTCGGCTTCCGTCAGCGAAGAAGCCGGCAGATCGCCTCTTGGCCCTACCCCCGGAAGTGGCACCGGCGCCTCGCCGGTGTCTGGTTCACCGGGCGCCCTCGCCGGATGAACGGCAGGCGAGGGCGCCTGCCGCACCAGTGACAGCCGGGGCGGCTGTCCCACGGCGGAGGCAGCGTCCAACGACGCGCCGTTATCTTCGGTCCGAGCCTCGTTACCTCGGCAGTTACGGATGAAACGGGTCCCCACGCTCTCCCCGTCGCGCAGCACCGTCACGCGATCGGCGAGGGCGAAGATTTCCTCCAGTCGATGCGAGATGTAGATCACGCCGACGCCGGCAGCCCGCAGCTCCCGGACGACCGCAAAGAGCAGAAGCTGCTCCTTTTGCGTCAGCGACGCGGTGGGCTCGTCCATGATGACGATGCGGGCGCCGGCGCCGAGCGCGCAGGCAATCTCCACCAGTTGCTGTTCCGGCATTGAAAGGGATCGGACCTCGGCGTCCGGCAAGATCTCCGCGCCGATGCGCCGGAGCAGTTGCGCAGCAAGCATGCGGCGAGCGGACCAAGCCACGCGGGCGAATGAACGCGTCTTCTCCAACCGCAGGCCGATGTTCTCCGCGACTGTGAGATCGGGAAACAGCGCAGGCTGCTGGTAAATGCAGGCGATGCCGAGCTGGTGCGCGCTGGCGGGCGTTAGGTGCGCGACAGGCTGGCCGCCGATTTCGAGGGTTCCGCCGTCGGGT
>JBEISV010000646.1:0-2167 GCA_040375265.1 Verrucomicrobiales bacterium | reverse complement strand
GCCTGGCATGACCGTGGAATACAGCGGCCAGTTCGAGGACCTCATCCGCGCCGAACGCACGCTGAAGCTCATCGTGCCCGTGTCGCTCTTCATCATCTTTCTGCTGCTCTACATGGTCTACCACTCGGCCAAGGAGGCGGCCCACGTCATCCTCGCCGTGCCGTTCGCGCTGAGCGGTTCCGTGTTTCTCCAGGCGGCCCTCGGCTACAACTTCAGCGTCGCGGTCTGGATCGGCTACATCTCGCTCTTCGGCATCGCCATCCAGACCGGCGTGGTGATGGTCGTCTATCTGGAGGAAGCCATCGCGAAGAAGCAGGCCGAACGCGGCGCCGCCTTCGACGCCTCGGACCTGCTCGCCGCCATCAAGGCCGGCGCCCGGCTACGGCTGCGGCCGAAGTTCATGACCGTGGGCACGACCATCGCGAGCCTGCTGCCCATCATGTGGAGCCAGCAGACCGGCGCCGAGGTGATGAAACCGCTCGCGACCCCGGTGATCGGCGGCACCATCAGCTCGCTGCTGCACATCCTGATCGTGACCCCGGTGATCGTGATGTGGCTGCGGGAACGGGAACTGGCGGGCCTGGCTGGACGAGCTACGGTTGGATCGCCTCGAAAAGGGGTCGAACCAAAATGAAGATCCATCCGTTTGCCTCGCTGGCGCTGGTGCTTTTCCTGCTCACCGGCTGCGCCTTCTCCAACACCCAGGTCGTGGTCAGTCCCAAGCCGCCCGCGGGCATTGAGGCCCTGAAATCGTCGGTCGCCGTCACCGTGGAGACCTTGCGGGATGATCGCGGAGTGGACGCACTGCTGGTGGCAAACAAGGGCGTGGGCATGAAGACTTCGGGAAAGTATCTTTCCGCCCGCCCCGTGGCCGAAATTGTTACCGAATGCCTGCGGGAGTCGCTGGTGGCCATGAACTGCCCGGCGGCCGCGGGCAACCTGCTGCTGTCGGGCACGCTGCTGCGTTTTGATTCGGAACCCAAGATGGGCTTCTGGAGCGGTGAGATGAGCGGGGTGGTCCAGTTCAATCTGAAGCTGACGGACCGGCGCTCCGGTCAAGTGGTCTGGACCGATCTGATCACTGGGCACGCCAACAAGACGGGGCTCCAAATTGATCATGAAGGACACCGCAAGGAAGTTGCCGAGGCTGCCCTGAAAAATGCCGTCGGCAAACTGGTGACTTCGGCCGCCTTCCGGGTCGCATTGGAAGCCGGGCGTTAATCGACCGGAAACGGAAAAGCCCGCCGGGATATCTCCACGGCGGGCTTTTTGCTCGGGGCCGGCTCGCTTACTTGGCGAGCTCGATCTTCGCGACGGTGACGACCAGCTTCTCGCCGTCCTTCACGCACTTGCCCTCGACGTTGATCTTGGCGGTGTCGCCGCAGAGGTTCTTGTGGAACTTCTGGCTGACGTCGCCCTTCAGGTAATAGGTCGTGGTCTTGTCGCCGTTCTTCACCTGCACGACGTTCTGGCATTCCTTGGTTTCCTTGAGGGCGCACTTGGCGCACTTGCCTTCGCCGGAGAGCTTCACTTCCTTGCCATCGTCGGCGCGGAGGGAAACGGTGCCGAAGGCGAGGGCGGCGACGACGGCAAACTTGAGCATGGATTTCATGATGTGTCTTTTGGGGCAGTTACGTGTTTCGGTGAGGAAAGAACTCCTCGGGCGAGTTCTTGGCAAGTCCGGTTTATGGGATCGCTAGCCTTCAGCGGCGCGGTCTTGGCCGGCGGGCGGTCGTCGCGTATGGGGACGGACAAGTCCCGGCTGCGGATAGGGGCGGAGACCTTGCTGGAGCGCCAACTGCGCCTGCTCGCGGAAGCCGGGGCACAGGGACGGATCGTGGCCGGGGGGACGGGCGGTTGGGAACTGGAGCCCGGAATCCGCGTCGTCGCCGACCGGGAAACCGGCCTGGGTCCGCTCGCGGGCATGGAGGCCAGTCTCAGCGCGTGCGCCCACGAGTGGCTGCTGGTGTTGGCCGTGGATTTGCCGGGCATGAGTGCCGAGTTCCTGCGACGGCTGCTCGGCTCGCTGGCGCCGGGCTGCGGGGTCGTGCCGTGGCGGGACGGTTTCGCCGAACCGTTGGCCGCCGGTTATCCGCGGATTGCGTTGGCGGAGGTCACCGCGCGCCTGAACCGTCGCCAATTGGCGCTGCAACCACTCGTGTGCGCG
>JBEISV010000011.1:0-29817 GCA_040375265.1 Verrucomicrobiales bacterium | reverse complement strand
GCGTCGCATCCTGGAAGATGAAGGACATGAGCTCCCGGGCATTGTCCGGCTTCATGCCGTCCACGGTGATGTCGCCGCTGGAGATGGAGCTGAGTCCCGAGACGAGCTTGAGCAGCGTGGATTTTCCACAACCCGACGGACCGATCAGGCTGACAAAGTCTCCCGGGGCCAAATCCAACGAGACGTTGTCCAGCACGGTGACGCCGTTGCTGAAACGCTTCGTCAACCCGGCGACCGAGACGAACGGTTTCGTCTCGGTGTCAACGGCCGCGGCTGGGGTTGGAAGCGTGGCGGTCATCGTCAGGTCGCGAGCGCGAATTCGATGGAGGACGGGGCTTCGGGCGTGTGCAGGACTTGCTGCATGGCCTTCTTCCAATCACGCGGCGTGGCCTTGGCCGGATGGATGTCCAAACCGGGATGGCGGTCGTAGAGCGGAAAGGCCGAGCTCGCGATCTCGACGCGGATGCGCTCCCCGGCCGCGAAGACGCACGACGTGGCTTCGAGCGGAAACTCCCAGCAGTTCACCGCGTCCGCCTTGTGGCCGCCTTTCGGAAAAAGGAACGACGACCGGGCCGCGCCGATGGAGATGTTCGACGCACGGCCGTCTTTGCCGACCTTGACCAGCTTGGCCACGAGATCGGTTTCGTTGCGGGACGACTGGGCGAAGATGCGGACCTTGGGCGACCCGTAGACGTGGAGCGGCTGGGCCAGTTCCGGCGAAGTGTAGACGAGCAGGTTGTTGCCAAGCTCCAGCCGGTTCTGTGCGAAGCAGCCCTGCATCGACGCGGGACCGCCGGGTGCCATGACCGGGACTTCCGGGTCGTGGACAAAGGTGTCGCGCGGTTCTTCGGTCGCCGGCGTTTCCAGTGAGAGTTGGCCGGTGCCCTTTGAGGAGTTCGCGCGGTCGGTGCTGCGGAGAAACCACGTCTGCGAGGGCGTCGGAGAAAAGCGGGGCCAGCTCTTCGGCTGGTGCCAGTCGTTCGCGCCGAGGGCGAAGAGGTTGAGCTTCGGTTCCTTTGCGAACTCGCCGGAGTCCTTCAGCCAATGGTTGAACCAACGAAGCAGCAGCGCGTCGGTGTCGAGGAGCGCCTTCGGTCCGAAGTCGACTTCGCCGACGAAGTTGCCCCAGGGGATATGCGTCCATGGGCCGGCCACGAGATATTGATTGTCGCGGGCGAACTCGGACCCCGCATGGCGCGCAAGGTTCTCGAAGAGGTCGATGCTCCCGTGGAGATACATGTCATACCACCCGATGACATGGAGCGCGGGCAGCGAGATGTCGCTCCAACGGCGGCTGAGATCTTGGGACGACCAGTAGGTGTCGTGCCGCTGGTGGGTGATCCAGTCGCGATAGTAGCCGGGGAGGCCTTTGGCTTTCAGGTGCGGCAATTCACCGTAAGGAGCGGCCTGATAGGTGGGCGCGAGATTGGCCCACGCGGCATCGAGAGCTGCGCCGGGTTTCTTCAGCTTCAGCAGATAGGCGTCGCCCCGGAGCATCTGCGTGGCCCAGCCGATGGCGCCGGCGAGTCGCAGGACTCCATGGTGGTAGAACCAGCCGTGATACAGGTCACCGGCGGTCTGGGCGGGAGCGATGCACTTGAGCGCCTTGGGCTCTTCGGCGGCGGCAAGGAGCTGCGTCGTTCCCTGATAGGAGAAGCCATACATGCCGATGCGGCCGTTGCACTCGGGCCGCTTGGCCAGCCAGTCGATCGTCTCGGCGCCGTCCTTGCCCTCATGGCGGAACGGGTAGAAGCGTCCGCCGGAATCGCCCCGGCCGCGCACGTCCTGGATGACGACGTTGTAGCCGTGCCGCGCAAACCACACCGGATGCGCGTAGACAACGGTCGTGGCGATGTCGCGGCCGTAGGGTTGGCGGACAAGAAGCGTCGGTGCCGGAGAATCGCCCGCGGGGTAGTAGTGGTCGGAGACGAGGACGGTGCCGTCCTTCAACTTGAACTTCACCCCGCGTTCCACCGTGACGCCGTTGCCGCAATCGACGCGCACCGCACGGGCAGTCGCATTGCGACCTCCGTGTCGTTTCGCGGCCGATGATTTCGCGGCGGACTTGGTCACAGCTTCAGCAGGTTCTCGTAGGCGTGCATTTCGGTGAGAGCGGCGGCAACGCGGGTCGACATTTCGTCGCACCACGCCAAGCCCTTCTCGGCGGTCGAGGGATTCGGGTCGCCCATGACGCCGCTGGGCGCGATGTCGCGCGTTAGCCAGGCGTAGGTGGCGTAGGCGAACTCGGGCTTGAGCACGCCGGGGTCGCCGACCTTGGCGATGTAGTTGACGGTGTATTTGTCCGTGTGGACCAGCTCGGGCGTGGCCGCGAGCAGGAGCGACGTCTCCACCTCGCCGGCGTGGAAGCCATACTTGGCCTCCTGTTCGCCGAGGCCGGAAGCGCCGCCGCCGCCGAAGAGGCAGAAGACGCGCAGACCGAACTCCGCCCGGAGATCGCGGGCCATGACATCGATGACCGAGTGGTTTCCGCCGTGGCTGTTGAAGAAAACGATCTTCTTGAAACCTCCCGCGTGGAGGCTTTCCGCGAGATCGTGGAGCACCGCCATGAAGGTGTTCCGGTTCAAGGAAAGCGTTCCCGGGAAACCGATGTGCTCATTGCTCTTGCCGTAGCAGACAGGCGCGGCGGCGTAGACCGGGAGGTCCTTCGGAAGCTTCCGCAACGCGTGGCCGAGGATGTAGTTGTTGAGCAGCGTATCCGTCGCTAGCGGCAGATGGTGGCCGTGCTGTTCGATGGCCGCGGTCGGGATGATGACGAGCGACTTGTCCTTGTTCAGAGCCTCCACCTGTTTCCAGGTGAAGTAGGGCAGGAAGCGTTCATCGGGAATCCAGGTTTTCATGCAGGAAGCGGTTCGGCGGTGGAGACGGGTTTGAATCCGATCATCTTTCCGGGATTGAGCAGGCCGCGCGGATCGTAGGCGGTCTTGGCAACGAGCTTGGCGTCGTCCGGCCGCCAACGTCCGCTGCCTTCAAGGTAGTTGATGTGCGGATTGGCCACGCCGACGCCGATCTCGCCGCAGTAGGCTATGATCTCCTGGAGGCGTTCCTCGGTGGTGAAACGGATGATCGGGATGCTGCCGGGTCCGACAACGCCAGCGGATTTGGCGAACTCGATGTGGAAGAGGAATTCGTCGCCGAACTTGGCCTTCAGCAAGTGCATCTGCTCGCGGGCGCGCTTGGCGTCGAAGCCGCATTGCAGATAGGTGAGCGTGGGATCGCCCTTCAACGCCCAGAGCGTCGTGTGGTTCCACGTGTAGTCGGAGAGCTGCGCGCCACGGCGCGGTTCTGCATAGGGCGCGCTGTAGACAACCCTGGCCCCGGCGGACTCGGCCGCGCGGCTGAGGCGTTCCAGCTGGTCGTCGACGATCTCGAAGAAGGCCAGCGCCTTGCCGGGCTCGATCCACTTGAGCAGCGGCGCGAACCACTGCGGGATCGGCCATTCGAAACAGGTGACGAGACGTTTGCGGAAGGACTCATTCTGCGCGGCGGCTTCGGTGAAGGAGAAACACTTGTCGAAGGTGTCGAAGCTGACCGCGAGCTGGGCCCAGTTGAACTTGGGCGCGAGACGGAATTCCACCTTCACTAGCACACCGGTTGTGCCCCAAGCATGGAGGGCCTTGAAGATGTCGGGTCCGGTCAGATGGATTTCGCGGGGCTCGGGTTCCATCGTGAGGAGTGTGATGGAGATCACCATGCCGTCGCGGATGAGCCCGTGGGTGATGGAGCCGATGCCGCCGGAGCCGCCGCAGAGGAAGCCGCCGATGGACGCCTTCTGCACGGTGGACGGATAGCAGCGCAATTCCCAGCCGGCCTTGCGCGCGGTGGTTTCGATCATGCCCATGCGCGCGCCGGGCTCGCACACGGCCACGCCGTCGGGACGGATTTCAAGGACTTTGTCGAAGCCGCCCATATCGAGGACGATGCCGCCCTTGGTGGGAATGCATTGGCCGTAGTTGCCCGTGCCCGCGCCGCGGACCGTGACGGGAACTCCGTTGGCGAAGGCGAAACGGAGGACGGTCTTCACCTCGTCGAGAGACTTGGGCTGGACGGCGACGTCACCCACCTTGTCGCGGAGCTGGCGTTCGAGGATGGGCGAATACCAGTAGTAGTCCTTCGAGAGGCGGTCGATCTCGGCCGTGTTCGTCACGACGCGTCCTTCCGGCAAAATGGCCGTCAGCCCCGCGATCATCCCTTGAGTCGTAGTCACTTCATCTTCCCCTTTTTGGCCGAGGTGGTTTTCCACAGGCGGATGGCGGCCTGCATCCGAGGGTCTTCAAAGATCGCGTTGCACTCGTCCTGGGCCACGGGCCCGACGACCTCGCACTTGAGGTCGCTCTTCTTCACGAGGTCCTTCGCGTAGGTGTAGATCTGGTTACAATGACGGGCCGCGTCGTCGATCGTCGCACCAAAGACGACGCGATCCACGCCAGCCCACAACGCGGCTGCCATGCACATGGGGCACGGCTCGCAGGTCGTGTATAGTGTGTAGCCCTTCAACGAGAGCCTCTTGAGCTTCTTGGTCGCGGCCCGCAGCGCGCGGACCTCGGCGTGTGAGGTTGTGTCGAATTCCCGAGCGACGGCGTTGAGCCGGCGGAGCAGGCGCTTGCCCGTGGCGGTTTCGATGACGTCGGAGCCAAACGGCGTCTGCGTGGGTTTGCCGAGATGCGCCGCCGTCCCTTTGGCCAGATCGAGCATGATGGCCAGATCAGTGGCGGTGGCTTTTGGATCGGCGCGCGTTGAACCCATTGCTCACCATTAAGCAGGCGCTATTCCAAGCCAGCGGTTGAGGCGCTGCGGCGGCAGAATCGTTTCGGGTTTCGGGCAATGATCCGGCGTCCGGCAGCAAGCCTGCTTCACTGGCGTCATCGCCCAACCCATTCAGTCGCACCACAAAATCAATCGGCACGTGATCGTCTCAGGCGGTCGTATCCGGTCAAAAAGATGCAACTTCGGACAAAATTCACCAGTCTGCCTATCGGAGAACTGTCGGCGCTCATCGGCCAAGGCGTGATCAAGCCGTCCGAAGTGGCGGCGGAAGTCATCGGCGCGGCGGAGGCGATTCGCAGTTCCAACTGCTGGTTGCACTTCGATGCCGATCGGCTGCGAGCTGCGGCCGAACTGCTGGACTTGGAAATCCACACGCCGGAGCGAGCAGGCCTGCTGGGTGGTATTCCGGTATCCGTGAAGGATCTCTTCGACGTCGAGGCGCAGCCGGTGACGTGTGGGTCGGGATTTTTCCGGGTCCCGGGTGCGGTGGCCGCCGCCGATGCGCCGTTTGTCGCCCAATGGCGCCAATTGGGAGCGCTCTTGGCCGGCAAGACCCACCTGAACGAGTTCGCCTACGGCATAACGGGGGAGAATCCATGGTTCGGCGACTGCACGATTCCCGGCCGACCGGATTGCCTCACCGGCGGTTCCAGCAGTGGGGCGGCCGCCTCGGTCGTCGGGGGGGCGGCCTGCATTGGATTGGGCACGGACACCGGGGGGTCGTTGCGTGTGCCCGCCGCGTTGTGCGGCTTGGTCAGTTTCCGCTCCCGGGATTGGTTCCCGGACCACCGGGGCGCCTTCCCGCTGGCGGGTTCGTTCGACACGCTAGGGTGGATGAATCGGTATCTGGGCGATGTCGGGCTCATTGCCCGAGCTGTGTTCCCGGCGGTCGTCGAGGGGAGCACTTCCGTTTCGAGGATTCGTTTGTCGTTTCTGGAGGGGCCGCTCCTGGATGACTGTGAACTCGACGTGGCCACGGCTTCAGACGGTTTTCGGCAGCAATTGACCGAGTGCGGCTTTGAGGTGGGCCGAGAGCCCGCAGTTGGCTGGGAAGCGGCATTCGAAATCTTTGCCCCGACCCAGGCCCGGGAAGCCTGGGGCGTCCATCAAGCGCGTCTCGAGGCGGCGCCGCAGAATTACTCCCCGGCCGTCCGCTCTCGGTTGGAATGGGGCCGGCAAATCACGGCGGAGGAACATGCTTCATTGGAGGGAAAGCGTGGGCAACTCGTCCGGCAGATGGAGCAGGCGTTCGATGGCGGCAGGTTGCTGATCCTGCCGGCGACGCCATTCCGCCGGCTCAGGCGGGCGCAGGATCATTCCGTGTCGCGGCCGCGACTGCTGCGGCTCACGACCCCGGCCAGCCTCGGCTGCTGGCCGGTGCTCACTGTCCCGTGGCGCCCAGAAGGCGAAGCGACGGGCATTGGTTTCCAGGTTATGGCGCCGTGCGGTGGCGAATGGAGCTTGGTGGAGTTCGCCGAACGGCTCGCAAGGTTCCAACCGGAATTGTGATGGGCGGCGACAATGCCTTTGCATCACGCGGCAACCGCCCAGTTTGCACAAAAAATGACAGGCCACGTTTCGCTGCACCAACCGGCGAAGATTTTTTCTCTGCCCATTCCCATTAAGTGATGGCTGCTGGGAATGCGCCAATTCTGGGCGAACTCGCCCAAGAACGGCGGGCCTGCGCCGAGTGATTCCGCCGGCACAACGGCAAGCTGCGATTACGTTGGTATCCGCTCTGCTTCCGTTGGCGCTGGCAGATTCTTCCGCTGACTTGGAACAGCCAAGGCAGACTTCCTTCATTCGCTTCAATCCAGACCATGAAACACCCCAGACACTCCAGAATGCGCCATGCGCGACTCGGCAGCCTCGCCACGGTGGTGGCGGCGTCCTCGCTCCAACTCACCTCCCAAGCGCAGGCGCCGGCGCCGTCCACGGTCGCCACCAACGAGCCCGCAAAGATATTGGTCGAAGGACTTCCGATTGAGGAAACCGTGCTCCCGACCGTTCGGCCGGTGCAGTCGGTGATGGGCGATGACCGCAGTGTCTTGGAAACCCCGCGCTCGGTCAGCTTGGTCACCAAGGCGCAAATGGAGGCGCGGGCGGTATCCCGGGCCACCGACTTCAACCAGTATTCGCCCGGCGTCTACACACCGTCCCGCTATGGCCTCGCCAACGTGCCGGTCATTCGCGGCGACCTCGGAGAAATCTACCAGAACGGCCAGCGAACCATCTACAGCCGCAACTCGTTGCTGGCCAGTTTCAATGGGGTCGAGGCCATGGACATCGTCAAGGGCCCGGGGTCGGCGGTCTATGGCCCGCAAGGGCAGGGGCCCGGCGGATACGTCAACTTCGTGACCAAGACGCCGTATTTCGATGGGTTCCACGGTGATGTGACTACGCGTCTCGGCACCTACGTGCCGGGTGGCCAGTCCTACTTCAATCCGGAGTGGGTGCTGGATTTTGGCGGACCGATCAGCGACAAGCTGGCGTATCGGGTGAGCTACCTCGGCCGCGAGGCGGAGGGTTACTACCAGAACGTGAAGGACAACACGCAGGACATCTTCGCCGCCCTGACGTGGACCCCGACGGACCAGCTCACGTTGGATTGGAACGCCCAGTTCTACACCTCCCGGTTCAACGAGGTGATCGGCATCAACCGCGTGACCCAGGAACTGATTGACGACTGGATCTACATTGCGGGCCCGGTCCAGCCCAACAACGTGTTTGGCGCGCCCATCACGTCCGGGCCGTTCTTCGCCCTGCTGGATCCGGCGCAGGCGCGACGGGTGCATGTTTACCCTTACCAGACCATCAATGCGCCGTTCGACAGCGCGGCCGGCCACAAGTTCAGCTCGCAGCTAACGACCACCTATACGATCAGCGAGACGGCGAAGGTCATCAACCGGTCCTACGGCGAGATGCAGGAAAGCCGTAAGCTTTCCGGCTACGGCTATACGGAGTGGGTTCCCGAGAACTGGATGATCAACAACCGGACGGAGTTCCACAAGGAGTTCACCCCGTCCCTCGGCGAGAAGGAAATCCCGATCAAGACGATCTCGGGCGTGGATCTGCGTTATTCGAGCCTGCTGTCCTACCAGGACTTCTCGACCGAGCCGTTCTTTCTCTATGACGTAACCGCGAACCCGAACACCTTCATCCTTCCGGGCCTTGCCCCGGGCAAGAGCTTCGGCGGCGGATTCAACATCCCGGGGGCGCCAGGATACGGCGGCAACCCTTTCCCTGGCGCGGGTAATCAGGAATCCGCCCTGCTCCAGACCGGCTTCTTCACTCAGTGGGACGTTGCCCTGCATGAACGGTTCAACCTCGTGGTCGGTGGCCGCGGCGACTACTTCGATGCCGAGGCAAATAGCCCCATCTTCGTCGAGCGGCCCGCGGGCGCTTTCTACGACACGTCGGCCGACGTGCTGAACGGTTCGGTGTTTGTGAGCGGCATCTTCAAGTGGCAGCCCACGCTGTCCTCCTACGTGACCTACAACTTGGTCAATGCAGTCCAGGGTTCCGCCAACTTCGGCGGGGTGGATGGCACGGGTGGTCAGGCAGGCTTGGAGCGGTCGTTGAAGTCCGAAAGCGAGCTGATCGAAATCGGCTCGAAGGCCAGCATCCTCGACAACAAGTTGTTCCTGGGGGCGGCACTCTTCCAGCAGACCCGCCAGGCGCCTCAACTGGTCGGAAACCCCATCGGCATCGAAACCAAGGGCATCGAACTGGAAGCGGTCTACCAGCCGACCCGTTCGTTCAATGCGAGCGCGAACTTCACGTTCCAGGACGCCAAGCAGGACGACTTCGGCTACCAGCAGACCTACAACTACCGGGACGGATTCCCGGTCGGGTTCATCGTGGATGGCCAGTCCGGCACCGGCTTCGGCAGTCCGAACTACAATTCGGCGAACGGCCGGGTCCGCGCCGCGGGCAAGCAACGCGCCGCCAGCGTGCCGCAGGTCATGTTCAACGCCTACATGACCTACCAGTTCGACAACGGCTTCGGAGCCAGCGTGGGACCGCAGGTCACCGGGGAACAGTGGCAGAACCAGGAAGGCACGCTGCGCATTCCAACCCAGTTCGTGATCAATGCGTTCCTGTTCTATCGCCAGCCCAAGTGGGAGGTGCAGGTCAATTTCTTCAACATCACCGACGAACGTAACTGGACGTCCATCGATCCGAGTTTTGCCGGCAATGATGTGATCTACCCCGAGAAACCGTTCAGCGTCGGCGGCCAGATCAAATACAAATTCTGAGTGTGTTATTCCTGTGCAAACCCTCCGCCGCCCATAACGGCGGGGGGCCTTTGGACAGCCCAGAGCCATGAAGGGAACCGGTTCCGAAGGGACAACCAAGTCCCGTTTTGCCCGTCGCCAAGCGTTTTTAAGCGGCGTGCTGTGGGCGTCGGTGAGTTGGGCGTTGTTGACCGGGTGCTCCCGGCCAGCGGACTCGGCCAACGGGGTCGCTAAGGCGCCGGCCACAAGCAACCGCCACCGGCTCACGTTCATCAACGATTGGTATCCCGAGGCTGAGCACGGCGGCTATTTCGCCGCCCAGCTCAAGGGTTACTGGGCTGAGCTGGGTCTTGATGTCACGATCGTCGCAGGCGGTCCAAACCCGGACATCGAGAAGAAAGTTGCTCTCGACGAACATTCGTTGGGGATTGTGCGCGGAGATGCGGTGTTCATTGCTGCCGAGCGGGGCCTCCCGGTCATCGCGGTGAACAGCTACTTCCAGCATGATCCGCAGGGAATCATGGTCCGCGAAGATTCGCCGGTGCGGACATTCGCCGACTTGGAGGACCGGGACGTCGCAATGCAAATCGGCAACACCTGGTTCTCGTATCTGCAGAGCAAATACGGACTCAAGAAGACCCGGACCCGCCCGGTCACTGGAAGCGTGGCAAACTTCGTTGCGGACCCGAACTGGATTACGCAGGCCTACCCGACGTGCGAGCCGTATTACGCCGGCAAGGCTGGGGTCAAGGCCCGGATGATCCAGATCAGCGACAGCGGCTTCGATCCCTACCGGGTGATCATTGCCAACCGGAAGTTGGTCGCGGAACATCCCGAAATCGTCAGGGCCTTTTCCATCGGCGCCTACAAAGGCTGGATTGAATACTGCCGGGACCCGCTGCCGATCCATGAGCACATTCTTTCGGTCAGTCCCACGATGGAGGCGGAGGGCCTGAAGTTCAGCTATCGCAAGATGCGTGAACTCCGCCTGATTGAAGGCGATCCCGCCAAGGGAGAAACCTTGGGCGAAGTGAAGCCTGAGCGCTGGGAGGCACTTCACCAGTTGCTCCTCGATCATCGGCTGATCAAGGCGCCGACTGATCGGGAGAAGGTTTACACCGGTGCCTTTGCGCCCTCGAAGGTGGCCGTCGACCCGCAACTCCCGCCACCGGCGTTGTGACCGTGGCAATCATCCTTACTCAAGGAAGCGTTTGAAGCGACTCGTCCTCAAGAATATCGGCCATCTCGTGACCATGAATCCGCAGCGCACGGTGCTGCGCGATGCCTATGTGGTGGCGGTCGGCGGTTGGATCCGGGAGATCGGAACCGGCCCGGTTCCCGAATTCGCCGGCGCCGAGGTGGTCGATGCCCGGGGCGGCATCTGCCTGCCCGGTCTCATCAATACGCACCACCACATGTTCCAGAATCTGGCGCGTGCGTTCACTCCGATTTCCAACCTGCCGCTGCTCCCTTGGCTTGCCGGCCATATGCCGCTCTGGGAGGGGTTCACGCCGGATGATTTGTTTGTCGCCACCCAGGTCGCGTTGGCGGAGCTCATGTTGTCCGGTTGCACGCTGTCGAGCGATCACCACTACCTTTTTCCCGCCGCGGCCTCGCGCGACATTCTGGATGCCGGGTTCCACGCCGCCGAGTCGATGGGTGTCCGTTACGTCGGTTGCCGTGGCAGCGTGAACAACCCGAGCGAAATCATGCCCGAATGGGCGTGCCAGAAGACCGACGAAATCCTCGTGGACTGCCAGCGTCTCTTTGATCGGTTCCACGACGGAGGTCCTGGCGCCATGAGCCAGGTCGCGTTCGCGCCCTGCACGGTGTTCGGCTGCGAGGGCACGCTTTACCGGGAAACCGCCCGTCTTGCCCGGAAACTCAAGGTCCGGATGCACACCCACTCCGGCGAGACGATCGCCGAGAACGTCGACGCCGTGGCTACTTTGGGAATGCGTCCCGTCGAATGCCTCAGCGCCTACGAATGGGAGGGCGACGACATCTGGCTGGCCCATGGCATCCATTTCAACGACGCCGAGGTCGCCCATCTCACCCGCAACAAGATAGGGGTGGCGCATTGCCCGTGCTCCAACATGCGCCTCGGTTCCGGCGTGTGCCGCGTCAACGACCTGCGGGACGGCGGCTCGCCCGTCAGCCTGGGCGTCGACGGCAGCGCCTCGAACGACTCCGGCCACATGCTGAACGAGGCGCGGCTCGCGCTGCTCCTGACCCGCGTCGTCCATGGCGCGCAGTCCATGACAGTGGAGAAGGTCCTCGAAATGGCCACGCTCGACGGTGCGCGAAACCTCGGCCGGACCGCCGACCTGGGTTCTGTCGAAGTTGGCAAGTGCGCTGACCTCGCGGTCTTCCCGGCGGAGGACATCTGGAGCAACGGTGCCGAGAACAAGGTCCACGCCCTGCTGCTTTGCCATCCACGCAACGTCGATACGCTGATCGTCCATGGTGAAGTGCGGGTGGCGGATGGACAGCTCGTGGGAGTGGATCTGCCCAAGCTGCTCGAACACCACCGGAAGACCGCCGCCCGCATCCACGAACGTCGTTGAACCCGTTTCTCCCATGCGATCACTGATCTCGTTTCTTCTGCTCCTGGCTGCGGTGTCGTCCACGCCCGCCGCCGAGCTGAAGAAGGTGAAGTTCCTGACCGACTGGTATCCCCAGCCCGAGCACGGCGGCTTTTACTACGCCTGGCTCAAGGGCTACTACCGCTATGCCGGGCTCGACGTGGAGATCGTTGCCGGAGGTCCTTCCTCGTTCGCCCTGCCGCGCGTCGCCAGCGGCCAAACGGAGATCGCAATGAGTTCGACCGAGGACGTCCTCCTGGCCATCGAACGCGGACTTCCCGTCATCGCCATTGGCGCGACCATGCAGCACGACCCTCAGGGCGTCATGGTGAACGGCAGTTCTTCCGTCACAAAATTCGATGACCTGGAGGGCAAGACCATCGCCGTCGTGCCCGGCTCGGCGTGGTTCGGCTACATGGTCAAACGGTTCAATCTGAAAAACGTCAAGGAACGTCCCCTGACCTTCAGCGTGGCGCCGTTCCTGGCCGACACGAACTACATCACCCAGTGCTTCGTCACTTCCGAGCCGTTCTTCGTGGAGAAGGCCGGCGTGAAGGCGCGCGTCCTTCCGCTCCAGAAGACCGGCTACGATCCCTACCGTGTGTTCTTCACCACGCGGAAGTATGCGAAGGAAAATCCCGAGGTGGTCCGTGGCTTTGTCGCCGCGTCGATCCGGGGCTGGAAGGAATACATGGATGACCCGGACATCGTGCATGCCGAATTGCAAAAGCGGAATCCGGAGCTGAACGCGGACAAGATGAGATTCTCCTGGCAGGCCCTGAAGGATGGTAAATTCGTGTTGGGCGACCCGGCCAAGGGAGATGCCGTGGGACGCTTCGCGGATGCGCGGTGGAAGTTTCAATACGACATCCTGAAGGATCTCGGGCTGCTCAAGCAGGGCTTCGATTACAAGACCGCGTTTACGTCGGAGTTCATGCCGAAGTGACCCCGCGTCACTCCGCGAGGCCCGGCAGCGCGGGTTTCAAGTTGTCGGGCGCCAGTCCCAGCCGAATGGCAATGGTTGGCAGGCTGGGGGCCTTTCGGTCGGCAGCGGTGTTGATTAGTCCCCGGATCTCTTCGTGCCGGGGAATCAGTTCCTCGTTGGTCTTCGGGTGTCCGAAGTAATAGGCATGGGTCAGCTTCAGCTTCTGGGCCAGCTCCTTGGCCTTCTCGGGTTCACCCTTCGCGTGGGCCGTGAGCAGCAGCGTTTTGGCGAACTGCTCCATATACCAGCAGTCGAGCAACGTGAACTCGCCGGCTGGAACCCCGGTGCGTTCGTCCGTCGTGAAGACCATCAGCTTCTGACCCAGGGTAAACACCTGTGCCCCCATGCCCATCAGGGAGCGCATCGAGTCCGTGGCGACGACTTCGCCGCCGGTATGGCTGCCGCCGGAGGTCGCCCACACGGAAGCCGAGACGCCCCAGAGCGATTCGGAGCCCGTCACTTCAAAGAAGCGCCGCAGTGGGGAAGACGAGCCCTGCGACCAAGTCGATCCGCCGATGACGAGCACGGGCGCGCCCCGCAACAAGGCCCTTGCTTCGCCCTCGTTGCGGAGGGCCGGCACCCCGTTGACGAAGCTGAGCTTCACCGGCAACGCGTTTTCGTCCGCCAGCCGTTTGAGGTGAAGCGCGATGCCCAGACCGGCACGGACACAGTCAAACCGCTTGGTATACGGACTCGGGGCAAAGGTCAGAAACCTCACTTCCGGGGCGGTGGCCGTCGGCGCTTTCGGGACCGGGGGCAGAACCTCCTGCGCCACCGGTTGAGCGAGGCGACTGAAGCCCAGCACGGTCGTGGTGCCGATGATGAAGGAAAGGACCACGCGGAGCGGTCGGCGGGGAAGCGGTGCCAATGACATGCGGAGCAGTGAGCAAATTTGCGTCCAGCAACGGTTCAGGCGTTTGCGCCCAGACGAAACGGTCAGGTTCGACCAGTTGGCGCCGCCTCGCTGTCGCTTTTTTGGCAGGTCCACAAAACTGCATCATGGCCCGGAAGGTCGTCGTCCGCTGGACGCGAATTCTTCGGTGAGCTTTGTGCCCATATTGCGCTGCTAATGGGTGCCCGTGCCATTCGGATTCACCGATGGCAGGTGGTCTGCTTTGCAGGATGGGAAGAAGGTGACCCCTACGGGCGCCCATCCAAGCTATGCTGGCCAACGTTGTAATCGACACATTCGTCAAAGGCGGGCCGATCATGTGGCCGCTGCTCATCTCCTCCATCATTGCGCTCGGCGTCGTCGGCGAGCGTTTCCTGTGGTGGAGCCAACAGCGAACCAAGACCGACATGGCACGCCGGCACAAGGTCTTCGATGCGCTGAAAGCGGGCGACCTCGCAGTCGCCTCCAGCATGTCGCGCTCCTCGGAGGACCCAGCGGTCCGGATGATCTGGGAGGGGCTGAACTACGCCCACACGGCGGACTCGCTGCCCGGGGCGCTCCAAGTCGCGGCCTCCGACGAGATTGATCGGGCCGAACGATTCCTGCCGGTCATGGACACGATCATCACGCTGGCCCCGCTGCTTGGCCTGCTGGGCACCGTCACCGGCATCATGCACTCGTTCAATTTCGTGGGCAGTGATGAGCTGGTGGCCACCAAGGTGTCCGGCGGCATTGCGGAGGCGCTGATCGCCACCGCCTACGGGTTGGGCACGGCGATCTTCTGCCTCGTGCCCTACAACTTCTACAATCGCAAGGTCGACCGCCTCCAGCGGGAGCTGGAGACCGTGGCGACCAACGTCGAGGTTCTCGTCGAAGCCTATAAGTTCAAAAAGAATGAAGCTAAGCTCGCGTCGCTCGCGTAACGGCCATGGCGGAAAGGCGCGGATTGAGATCATCCCGCTGATCGACATCATGTTCTTCCTGCTCGCCTGCTTCATGCTCGTGAGCCTGAGCATGATCGAAGTGAAGGGGATCAAGGTGAACCTGCCGGTGGCCTCAACGGCTCAACCGGAGAAAAAGTCGGACTTCTACACCATCAGCGTCGACAAGAAGGGCGACGTCTATTTGGACAAGAAGCCCATGGACCGGTCCGCGCTGCTGGTCGAGCTGATGAAGCTCGGCAAGGCTGGGACGAACGAAACCCGCGTCTACATCAGCGGTGATCGCGAGGTGTATTTCGGCTCAGTGATCGACGTGCTCGACAAGGTCAAGCTGGCTGGAATCCAAAAGGTGGCCTTCGAGATCAACAAAGCCTCCGGCGTCCCGGATGCCACCTCGGCCAAGAACTAAAACCGCGTGAGCGCTGTCCTCCAACGGTTGGCCGAACTGGGCCTTTCGCTGCCCGACCCTCCGGCGTCCGGCGGCAACTACCTGCCGTTCCGGATCGTGGGCAACATGGTTTTCCTTCCTGGCGTGATTTCGAGCTGGAACGGAACCCTGACCCACAAGGGCAAGGTCGGTTCTGACCTGACCATTGAGCAAGGCTACGAAGGGGCCAAGATCTGTGCCCTGAATCTGTTGGCGAACCTCCGGGCGGCGATCGGGGATTTGGACCGCGTAAAGCAGGTGATCGGAGTGAATGGCTACGTGAATTGCGTCCCGGATTTCCCCGCCAGCCCGAAGGTCATCAACGGCGCTTCGGATCTGTTGGTCGCGGTGTTCGGGGACGCTGGCCGGCATGTCCGCGCCGCCGTCGGGGTCGCCGGGTTGCCCCTCGGGGCGGCGGTTGAGGTTCAAATGACGGTGGAGCTGCTCTGAGCTATGGCGGAACACTTTCTCTCCAAGGAACACGTCCATACCCGGTGGAATCGCGGACTTGCTCCTGCCTTGGAGATCGAATCCGGGGACATCGTCGAGTTCGAATGCTTCGACTCCAGCGGCGGGCAGGTAACTCCGACCAGCACGCTCGACGACTACGCGAAGATCGATCGGGGCCGCATCCACACCATCACCGGGCCCGTCTTCGTCAATGGCGCTCGCCCCGGCGACGTCCTGGAAGTGTGCATCCGACGGGTCACCCACCACGGATGGGGCTGGACGAGTCTGGTCCCCGGGCTGGGTTCGTTGCCCGAACGGTTTCCCGATCTGTTCCTTTTCATCTGGGCGCTGGAAGGGAACATCAGTCGTTCACTGCCCCCCGTTACCCTGCCGTTGGCTCCATTCCTGGGGATCATGGGAGTCGCCCCGCCGGACGAGGGTGAACACCGCACCCGGCCACCCGGCTCGTTCGGCGGCAACTTGGACATACGGCAAATGGTGGAGGGCACTACGCTTTACCTGCCGATCTTCAACGAGGGCGCCCTGTTCTCGGCCGGCGACGCGCATGCGGCCCAAGGCGACGGCGAAGTCTGCATCAACGGCATCGAAGCGCCGGTGAACGCGGAATTGCAGCTGACGCTCCGCAAAGACCTCCGGCTTGACCAGCCGTTCGCCGAATTCCCGCCGGCCAAGACCCCGGTGCTGCCGGACCTGGGCGCGTTCGCCTTCATCGCGTCGGCGGAGCAGGCGATGGATGCCGCGCGGAACGTGATCCACCACGCCATCGATTTTCTCATCTCGCGGTTCGGGCTCAGTCCACCGCAGGCCTACATCCTTTGCAGCGTCGCGCTCGACCTGAAGATCAGCCAGTGCGTCAACCAGCCTATGATCACCGTCACGGGCACATTGGCCCGCCACTTGTTCCCGAACGGAGGAAAGCCATGAAGCTCGCGGCCCGGCTTCGCTCCATCGCGGGCGCCCTCCTGTTGGGGATGACGGCGGTTGCTCCGGCCGTCGCCGAGGAAACGCCCCTCCGGGTCTTCGGGCTGCTGGCGGGCGGCAAGACCAACGCGGTGGTCGATTACCCCACCTTGCTCGCGAAGGCGTCGTTGACCGCGAAAGTGGAGCACGATCCCGAGCTGGGCCGGGCGGCGGAGTTTCGGGGAATTCCTCTCGCCCATCTGTCCGCTCATCTGGGCGCAGCTCCCGCGGCCGACTTGATCCTCATGCGGGCGGCGGACAACTACTTCAGCTTTTTCCCGGCGGATTATGTTGCCCGGCACCAGCCGTTCCTGGCCGTCCAGGTGGATGGGGCTGTCCCGTCCCGCTGGCCCATGACCTCCTATGGAGCCGCCCTCGGCCCCTATCTTGTGGCGCACCCGAAGTTCGAGGGCGCCGAACTGCTGCCAGGACTGCGGGAATCGCCGAAGATTCCCTATGCGGTCGTCAGCGTGGAATTCGCCCGCGCGTCGGAAACACTCGACCGCCTGAAGGTGGGCGGGGCAGCTACCAACCACTCGCTCCGCGTCGGTCAGGCCCTGGCACTGTCGGCGTGCATCTCGTGCCATCACGCCGGGGACTTCGGCGGGACCCTGGCTCAGCGCCCCTGGGTCATCCTTTCCACCTGGGCCAAAGCGGATCCCGGCTATTTCCGCAGGTATGTTCGCGACCCCGAGTCGGTGAATCCCGCTGCGAAGATGGGCGGCTTCAAGGACTGGCCCGACGAGGCGATCGCGGGGGTGCGGGATTACTTCGCCGCCTATTCGCCGGCGCCATGAGCGGAGAATTGAACCTGCCGCAGCCGTTGGCCGAGTTGACCGTGGCCTCCGACCGCTATGAGGCCGCCTTGGTGGCGAACGACGTCCCGGTGCTGCAGGAGCTGTTCTGGAATTCCCTCCACGCGATCCGCTACGGAGCGGCGGAAAACCTGTATGGCTATGCCGAGATTGAGGCATTCCGGAAAGCCCGTCCTCCGGTTGGCCTCGCCCGCGAGGTCGTTCGGCGTGAAATTGTCACCTTTGGGACCGACACCGGCGCGGTGAATCTGGAGTTCCGCCGCATCGAGAAGGGCGAGCCGCGGATCGGCCGGCAAAGCCAGCTGTGGCGAAGATTCCCGGCGGGATGGCGCATCACGTCGGCCCACGTTTCGCTGATCGCCGCCTGAGACGGCCCCCCCGGAGCTCGCCGATCCCTGCCGGGACCAGAATGGCCTTCGCCTCGTTGCAGTCCTTCCTATGCCGCCCAAACGCGAACCATTCGACTTGGATCCCGGACCGGGGCGGCTGGCCCGCTGCCGAACGGACGGCGCACGACCAGGATTCTCGTCAGCGCATTGACGGCGCCATGGGCAAATCCCAAGCTCCGCCCACTTCCGCACTATGAGCAACGTCCCCGCTGCGAACATCGAATCGCTTCTCAAGGAATCCCGCGTCTTCAAGCCCGCCAAGGAGTTCTCGGCCAAGGCCCACATCAAGAGCATGGCCCAATACAAGAAGCTCTGGGCCGAGTCGGTGAAGAACCCCGAGAAATTCTGGAAGAAGCAGGCCGAGACCGAGCTCGTGTGGCAGAAGCCCTTCACCAAGGTGCTCCAATGGAAGGAGCCGTTCGCGAAGTGGTTCATCGGCGGGAAGCTGAACGTCTCCGCCAACTGCCTCGACCAGTGGCTGGGCACCGCGACCGCCAACAAGGCGGCGCTGATCTGGGAAGGTGAGCCGGCCACCGATGGCAAGCCCGGCGAGGAACGCGTGCTGACCTACAAGCAGCTGCACCGCGAAGTCTGCCGGTTTGCCAATGTGCTCAAGCGGAACGGCATCCAGAAGGGCGACCGGATCATCATTTACCTCCCGATGGTGCCCGAGGCCGCCATTGCCATGCTGGCCTGCACCCGAATCGGCGCGGTTCACAGCGTCGTCTTCGGCGGGTTCAGCGCGCAGTCCGTGGCGGACCGCATCCAGGACTCCGGTGCCAAAATGGTTATCACGGCCGACGGTGGATATCGCCGCGGCGCCGTGGTGCCGCTCAAGAAGAACGTCGACGAGGCGCTGAAGCTCAACGATACCGCGGGCCAGTCACTCACCAAGACCATCGAGAAGGTCATCGTGCTGCGCCGCTGCGCCAACGAGGTTCACCTAACCGAACACCGCGACGTGTGGTGGCACCGGGAACTGGAGTATGTCTCCGACATCTGCCCGGCCGAGAAAATGGATTCCGAGGCGCCCCTTTTCATCCTCTACACTTCCGGTTCTACCGGGAAACCGAAAGGCATCCTCCACACGACCGCGGGCTACCTGCTCGGGACCAAGCTGACCTCCAAATACGTCTTCGATCTGCGCGACGAGGACGTTTACTGGTGCACCGCCGATGTCGGCTGGGTCACCGGACACAGCTACATCGTCTACGGTCCGTTGGCCAACGGCGCCACGGCCCTGATGTATGAGGGCGCGCCCAACTGGCCCGAGCCCGACCGCTTCTGGCGCATCGTCCAGAAGTATGGCGTGACCATCCTTTACACCGCGCCGACAGCGATCCGCGCCTTCATGAAATGGGGCGACGAGTGGCCGAAGAAGCACGATCTGTCTTCCCTGCGCCTGCTCGGCAGCGTCGGCGAACCCATCAACCCCGAGGCGTGGATGTGGTATCACTCGGTCATCGGCGGCGGCCGCTGCCCGATCGTCGATACCTGGTGGCAGACCGAGACTGGCAGCATCATGATCACGCCGCTTCCCGGGGCGACCCCGACGAAACCCGGCACGGCGACGCTGCCGTTCTTCGGCATCCTGCCGGAGGTCGTGGACGACGCCGGCAAGGCCGTGCCCAAAAATTCCGGCGGCAAACTCGTTGTCCGTAAGCCCTGGCCGTCGATGCTCCGCGGCATTTGGGGCGACAACGAGCGCTTCAAGCAGACCTATTGGAGCGAGGTCAAAGGCAGCTATTTCACCGGCGACGGCTGCCGGCAGGACAAGGATGGATACTTCTGGATCGTCGGGCGGATTGACGACGTCCTCAACGTTGCCGGCCACCGGATCGGAACCGCCGAGGTCGAGAGCGCGTTGGTGAGCCACCCCAACGTCGCCGAAGCCGCGGTCGTGGGGCGGCCCGACGAACTCAAGGGCCAGGCACTCGTCTGCTTCGTCACGCTCAAGACTGGCGTGAAGGCGACGCCCGAACTGAAGAACGAGCTCCGCAACCACATTGGCAAGGAGATCGGGCCGGTGGCGAAGCCGGACGAAGTGCGTTTCGCGGACGCCCTGCCCAAGACCCGCTCCGGCAAAATCATGCGGCGGTTGCTCAAGCAGATTGCCAGCGGCATGGAGATCAAGGGCGACACTACCACCTTGGAGGACCTCAGCGTGATCGCCAAGCTGATGAGCAGCGAGGAGTAGATCGCTTCCGTCGGTTTTTTGGACAACCTAACGCGATTGGTGGAGTTGCAGGAAGTGCTGGGCGACGTGTTCACCCACCTTCCGCCCGCATTTCTGCCCATCGAGATTCGCCGCCATGAAGTGGATGCCGCCGAAAATGCGGCTGAGCCCGGCTTCGGCCGCCGCTTCGGAGAAGCGTCGATACGAGCGCTCGGTGCCGAAAACCCCGTCGGAGCGCAGCGTGAAACGGAAGCGGTCGCCGCCATTCACCGTCGCCAGCACGGTCGCGGCTGCCGCGCTG
Source organism: Verrucomicrobiales bacterium (assembly GCA_040375265.1). Classification (GTDB taxonomy): domain Bacteria; phylum Verrucomicrobiota; class Verrucomicrobiia; order Limisphaerales; family UBA9464; genus CAIWAH01. Next base: position 9,852 of record JBEISV010000011.1, on the reverse strand, counting down.
AAGGTGGCGTGGCCCGAAGCATGTTCGGGAAAAGGCGGCGTCACGATCAACGGAGTCCAGCTCGGGTCCGCTCCGGTGGCGGGATTCCCATCGGTGTCGCCGGCGCGGATGGCGGTAATCGGTCGCCACCAGTCGTAGGCGAATTTGGCGTCCCAGCAGGCGATCGCTGCGTCCGCGAGCGCGAGGTTTAACAGGGCGAACGTCCGGGCGGAATCAAGTGTGGACATCCGTCTGGACCGGACCAACTGCTGGGCGACCTCGTTCCAACGGCCGGGCGGTGACTGCGTGCCCACGCCGTCGGCCCAGAACCAGGCGATCTCAGTCTGTTCCCGTTTGCGGACCGGACTGTTGGTGTGGCCCAGCGACTTCACTTCATTGAACTGTTTCGCCCATTCCGGGCTGTTGAGCGGGGGCGGGGGCGGGGGCCGGAAATGGTCCGGGCTACTGAGGGTGAACGGCTTCACCTTCGCCCACTGCGGCAAAAGGGCGCTGGCGAACAGCGGCGGCGTGGACTGCCAGCGGCCCGTGCCGGCGGACGACCGGTAATCCACCCCGTAGCTGGCGCCGTCAAAGAGCCGCTCGGTAAGGATGTCCTGCGCCACCTGCCGGCCCCAGTTCAGCCCGGCGGCACGGGCGGCGTCGTCCGGCAGGGCGAGCAGATGCGATTGCAGTTCGGCGTCGAACTTGGTCGTGAACTGCGGCCAGCCGTAACGCAGCACGCGGTTGGCGGCCGCGGCGAGGGCGGCTTCGGGCGATGCACCGCCGGGAGCGTTGGTGTGCTGGCGGTAACTCGCGAAGTTTCCGCCCAGCCCGTTCAGCGTGTCGAAGATCGCCACATGCAGCAGCGCGAGCTGTCGCGCGGCAGCGGGCGGCGGCGTGTTGTCGAAGCGGATGGTATCGAGGGCGACGGCGTTCCAGGCGACGATCGGGTTCGCACGCCGTCGCGGTTCCGTCGCCGGCACCGTTTCCGTGACGAGGCAAAGCGCGAGCATCCACATCCAATTTCGCAGAAACGCGCCGCAAACCTGGCGGATGATCGCGCCGGTGACAGTGGCCGGTGCCGGTCTTGCGGTCATGGCTGCCGGACCCCCCAGTCACTGTCGGGGCCGACGCGGTAACGATGGCTGGTGCCCAATGAGCCGTGCTCGTTGTCGCCCCAAGCCCAGAGGGAGCCGTCGGCCTTGCGGGCCAGCGTATGGGAGATGCCGGCGGACACGGATGCCCAGTCGGTGGCCGTGCCGACTTGGACCGGTTGGCTGCGAATCACGGTCGTGCCGTCGCCGACTTCGCCGTAGGTATTGCGGCCCCATGCCCAGAGCGTGCCATCGCCCCGGACGGTCAGCCCGTGCGTATAACCGGCATCGAAGGACCGGACATCGGTCACGCGGGGATTCAGAGTGGGCACCAACCGGGAGGTGCGCGTGCCGTCGCCCAACTGATACTCGCGATTCCGACCCCAGCCCCAGAACGAGCCATCGGTCTTGACCGCCAAGACGTGGTAGGCACCGGCCGAGACGGAGCGCCAATCGTGATCCGAACCGATGGGGGCCGGGCTCAGGCGCCCGGTCGTCGTGCTGTCACCGAGTTGGCCATCATCATTGTTGCCCCAGCCCCACAGCGTGCCGTCGGCGAGCAGCGCCAGCGCGAAGCCTTCGCCGGCCGACACGGTGACGATGCCGGCGGTCAGGCCGGGAACCCGGGTTGGCGTCAGCGCCGGGTCAGTGGTGCCATTGCCCAGTTCTCCCGAGGTGTTGTTGCCCCAGGCCCAAACCGTGCCGTCCGCCGCCAAGGCGAGCGAAAGCGCTGAGGCGGCGCTGAGGCGGCGCCAGTCGGTGCGCTGACCGATCCGGACCGGTTCGTAAACGTAGTTGCCGCTGCTGCCGTTACCGACCTGACCGCTGAAGTTTTCGCCCCAACCCCACAGCGAACCGTCGGCCTTTACCGCGAGCGAATGCCTTCCGCTGGCGAGCGCCAGGAGGTTGCTCATGCCGGGGACCGTCACCGGAAAGATGCGTGTCTCCAACGTTTCGTCGCCGGTCGGCCCGCGGCCCCACGCCCAGAGCTTGCCGTCGATCCCGAGGGCCAGCGAGCGACGGTCCCCGGCGGTCTCGCCGGTCCACAGGCCTCCGAGGACCGGTTCGGGTGTGGGTTGGAGATCGCCGGCCCGGCCGATTCCGAGGCCGCCGTAGTAGTTGTAGCCCCAGGAATGCAGCGCGCCGCTGGTGTCCACCGCCAACGTGACCGCGCTGAACATCGGGGCGACGGCGCCCTGCCACGGGGCCGCTCCGGGCATCCGGCGGGGAAGCAGGATCGTGGTGTCCGAAACGTCGGCCACTTCGCCGGCATTGTTGAAGCCCCAGGCCCAGAGGCTGCCGTCGAGTTTCATGGCCACGGTCTGGTTGGCGGAGCTGGAGACAAACCACCAGTCGCCCGGTCCGGCCAACCGCGTCGGGCTGGTCCGTAACGTCGTGTCACCCAGCCCGAGCTGGCCGCCTGAATTGTTGCCCCAGCCCCAGAGCGAGCCGTCACGCTTGACCGCGAAGCTGAGTTCGCCCGCGGCGGTGATGGATTCCCAATCGGTATCCGTGCCCGCCTGTCCGGGCACCATTCGTTCGTCACGGGTGCCGGTGCCCAACTGGTAGTTGCCGTTCAGGCCCCATGACCAGAGCGTTCCGTCCGAGCGCACGGCCAGGCTGTGGTTACGCCCGCCGGACACGGAGCGCCAGGTCGTCCCGGGCAGCAGGGCGGTGGGCTGGGTGACATTCACGGTGTCGCCGCGCCCGAGTTGCCAGAAATTGTTGTGCCCCCAAACCCACAGGCTGCCGTCCGTCTTCAGCGCCAGACTGAAGCCGATACCGGCGGCGATCTGCGCCCAGCTGCTGTCCGTTCCGACGCGCGCGGGTGCGAGCTGGTCCGTCGTGGAGCCCAAGCCCAGTTGGCCGAACTGGCCGTCGCCCCATGCCCAGAGCGATCCGTCGGCCTTCAGCGCGAGGTTGTGCAGTTCGCCGGCAGACAGCGCGATCCAGTCGGTCGCGGTCCCGATCCGGGTCGGGTTCAGCCGGGCGGTGCGGGTGCCGTCGCCGAGCTGACCCTGGTCGTTGTCGCCCCACGCCCAGAGGGAGCCGTCGCGGCGGGTGGCAAGCCCGTGGGTTGAGCCGCCGGCCAGAAACCTGGGCGGCGCGGGCACGGGCGCGAGTCGGAGACTGCCGGCGTCGGTGGTCCCGGAATCCACCGGGGCCAGTCCGCTGATCGCCGCGACGAGCCGGCCGCCGGGACCAGTCAGTTGGGCGATGACGTTGATCGGGCCAAAGGCGGTCGATGCCCCGGCGATTTCAAAGCGGCCGTCGGGTCCGGTGACACTGGGCGGGGCCGCGAGGTCGGTAAGCGTCACGGTCACGCCTGCGGCTGGGCTGCCGTCGGCATTGAGCACGAACCCGCTGACCGTGGTGGTCGCGGAGCCGGGCACGATGTCGATGAACGCGGTGCCGGTCGCGCCCTGGTTCGAGGCCGTGATGATGACGCGTCCGGCCCGGATCGCCGTGACCGTGCCCGTTGAATCGACGGTGGCGACGGCCGGATTGCTGGAACGGAACGTCGTGCCGAGCTCGGCGGAATTCAGCTCGGCGGTCGAACCGTCGCCCAGGGTGGCCACGGCCCGAACCTGCGTTGTTGCCCCCAGCGCGTTGAGCAACGGCGCTTCCGGCACCACGCGGATCGACTCCGGCACCACCGGCGGCTCGTCGGAAATGAAGAGCTCGGGGATCGTGACGGACTGGCCCTGACGCAACCGGAAGAACTCGCTGGTGGCATACCGCGTCCGGCCGCCGGCCGAGCTGACCGCGACCACGCGCAATAGGTCGTCGCTTTCGAAGTCGGGCGGATCACCGGGCTTGGGTCCGAACGCGTCCGGGGCGGAAACGTTGTGCACCTCGAACCGGCCAAGCACATCGGCGAAGCTGCTCTGGGCCCCGACCTGCACGCGCCAGGTTGGGTCCAGGCGTCCCGGGCGGTTCAGCGGCGGGGAAACCTTCTCCGCTTCCGCCAGATCGTTTTCGCCGTCGCCGTCGGTGTCGGCGGCGAGGGGGTTCAGCACGAGGAAGAATTCCTGAAAGTTGCTCAGCCCGTCGTGGTCGGGATCGGCCCAGGTGTCGTTGTAGTCGGTGGCGCTGAGTCCGTTTTGCCGCTCCCAATCGTCGGGCAGGAGATCGCCGTCCGCGTCCTCGTAGGGACTGACCTGCGCGGCGGCGCGGGCGACGGCGCGGCGGGCGGAGGGTTCGGGGGCGGGGACGCCTTTGCAGACGCACGCGGCCTGCTGCGCCGGGGCGTAGGCGAGCGTGCCGCCAAAGATGGCCACGGCACTGTAATAGGCGTAGGCGCGAATCTGGCAGAGTTCGAGGCTGTAGGCGTTGGGCGCGACCTGCACGCAGATGTCCACCATGCCGCTGAGGAAGTCCAAGTCGCACTGCGCCTTGTTCGCGTCGCAGGTGCCGTAACAGCGGTCATGGATGTCGCACGGCGTGGTGAAGCAGAAGGGAACGGTCGGGGGGCCGCCCGGGAACGTGGGCACCAGTCCGCAGTTGGTCAGCAGGTTGCCGCCGCCCATCGCCGCGGCGCCGCAGCCGTTCGCCGTCGGTGTCGGGGGGATGCACGGCGGCGGGCCGGAGCAGCTTCCCGCCACCGAATAGGGCGGGCAATTGCAGCCCCAGCCCGCAAGCGTGAGGCCGCTGCCGTCATCGGTGACGATCAGCGAGCCGTCGCCGTTCACCTGGCCGCTGGACACGATTTCGAAACGCTCGGTGTCGTGATTGAAGCTCAGGAAATAGGCGATGGAACCGGGCGCCAGGCCGCTCATGTTCGGGTATTCGACGCGCACCGGCTTGTCGCTGTCGAAGCTCGACCCGCCCGGTTGCAGCGTCCACGCGAAGGGCGGGGCCACGCCGTCGGGCATCGGCATCGGGATGTCGTCGTGATGAACCTGGTTCAGCGACACGAAGGCCGGGCGTTCCGGAGTCACGCGGACGCCGTCGGGATGCCGCATCGAGTTGGCCCGGATCGTCATCTTCAGCCCGGCAATGCCCTCACAGGTGACCACGAGGTCGTTGGTGCCGTAATACGCCTGAGTGTTGGCGACCTTGAGCCGGGGCAGGAGGACGGGGGTGGGCAAGGAGTTTTCGGCGTTGGCGACCGTCATGACGCCGTAACTGATCGCCGGAAAGCTGTTCGTGGGAATCGTGTTGGTGAACACGCTGGTGGCGGTGGTGCCGTTGATGCGCAGGTGGCCCATGCCGCCGGGCACGTCGTTGAAGCGGAACCGGCCCTCCGCGTCACTGAAGGTGCCCATCTTGTAGTGGGCAACTTCGAGTTCGCAGTAGGTGTGGCCGATGGGCCGGCTCGTGTTGTCGAGCACCAAGCCGGAGAAGCTCCCGGGCTGGGTCAGGTCCCGGGTGACGCCGTAAGCGATGAACGTGGCGGGCTGGCCCGACTGGTCGGGGAATGACGCCTCGACCGCGTTTTCGCCACCGGCGGGACCGGCGAAGAACCCGACCGACGCGTGACCGGTGAGGCCGGCCTCGACCGTGAGTTCGTCGGAAAGGGTTCCCGCGGGCACGGTTACCGTGCCGTCACGCCCGCCGGGCGTCAGCTTCCCACCGCCCTTCACGACGCGAAACGTCACCGGAGTTCCGGGCACGGGATTGAGCCCGTCGCTCACCCAGGCGCGCAACGGTTCGGCCAGCCGGGCGCCGGCCTCGACCTTCTGGTGGTTGCCGCTGCCGAGGTTGAGCTGGCGGGCCGGCAGCGGCGTGGCCGTGGCGCAGAAGAAGACGCTGTTGCTGACGCTGGTGCCAGAGACGCACACCCGGTTGTTGAACGAGCCGGCATCGCTGCCGAGCGTCCACCTCGCGCTGGCGATTCCCGTGGCGTCGGTGCGGAGTCGGATCTTCATGGCCCCGTTGGCGGTGGCCGTCGGCTGGTTGGTCCAGTTCTCCGCCAGTTGGCCGGCGTTGTCGGGCAGCAAGCGGCCGTTGCTGCGGGTGACTTCGAACAGCAGCACTGTGTTCGCCAGCGGCGAACCGTCGGCCTGCAGGGCGCGCACGACGATCGACTCGGCGAGCCGGCTCAGGGCATTCGCCGACTGCATGTCGCCGGACAGGATGACCAACCGCGGCCCGGCCAAGGCGTGGCGGATGATTTCGGTGCGGCGGACCGTGCGATTGCCGAGGAGGTCGGAAGCGATCACGGTGACGGTGTTGGTTCCGACGACCAGCGGCACGCCGCCGCGCAGGTAGGTGCCGTTGGGGCCGATTCCGACATCGACTTCGGCGCTGAACGGGCTGCCCGCCGGGAACTCGGCATTGCCCGGCGGCAGACTGCCTTCGGCCGGTGACGAGTGAACCCATACCTGCAGGCCGCGGTAACCGCTCAGCGCGTCGCCCACCCGGCCGGCAACCATGGTCTGCCCGACGGCCATCGCCATGCCGTTGGTAGGAAAATCCAGGAACACGGTGGGTGGCTGGGAGTCCTGCAAGATTTCCAACGGCTGGCCGACGCTGGTTTCCCCCTTGGAGTTCACCGCGGTGACAAACAGGCGGTTCAACCGGTTGGGGGTGAGCGGCACGATTAGGCCAAACGAGCCGTCCGGTGCGACGTTGTTCGTCGCCAACGCGGCGCCGCCTTCGACGCGGACGTAGGTGTTGGCGGGACCAGTGCCCGAGAGATTGACGAGGGTGGCGACCGTGGCCTCGGGCGTCGGTGTGACCAGCGGGCTGGCGGGTGGCAGCGGCGGATTGGCGACAAACGGGTCGGTGTGCCCCAGGTATTCGGCGAAGGTCGTGCGGCCGTCCGCGTCGGGATCACCGGCGGCATCGGCGGGATTGAGCGGGTTCAGTCGCGGCTGCAAGCCAAGTTCGTAGGCGTCATCCAGCCCGTCGCCGTCGAGGTCACGGGCGGCGTTGAGCGGAACCTGTTCCACGCGAAAGAAACGGGCCGAAGCCGTTATCGGGGCGAGGTCATCGGCCAGTTCCACTTCGGTGGGGCTCAGCAGCGCCGGGGCGGTGGCGGCATCCGTGGGAGTGCGGATCGTCAAAACTTCGTCGCCACGGTAGAGGACGAAGTAGGAATTGGCCGAAAAAGGAACGCGGACCAATGCCCTGCCGGTGGCGTCGAGCCGGATGTCGCTGATGGTCGGGCGGAGCTGGGCGCGGGCGGGAATGAGTCCAATGACGGTCAGGAACGCCAAAAGGATCGAATGGCTGACGGGACGTGGGCGTGGTGGACCGATCATTGAACGGGTGCTACCTGAAATGTCATGCCGGTGAAAGCCGGATTCACGGCGTTCCATTGCTCGGGGGTATTCGCGGGCGTGCTGAGATCGACAACTCTCGGCCCCGACGGGTGGCGTGTTGAGTGCCGCTGGGCAGCCGGGATGTTGGCTTGGGGCGCAATCTATGCCGATGGCCCGCATGTCGGCTCGCCAAGGGAATCTCATTTACGCAACAGTGACTCCATGCGTTTCCTTTCGCTGCCAATTTGCCTTGTAGGTTTGCTGGCACTCTGCGGTTGCGCCACCCTCCTGCGTCACCCGTGGCATTCCATCCACGACGGCGCGACGCTCAGGGGTTGGTCGGCGCCGGACATGAGCTACTGGCGCATCGAAGACGGCGCGATCACCGGCGAGACGACCCGGGAACACAATCCGCCGCTCAACCAGTTCATCGTCTGGCAGGGTGGCGAGGTGCGGGACTTTGAGCTGAAGTTCGAGTTCCGCCTCTTCGGCGAGCAGTCGAATTCCGGAATGCAGTTTCGGGGCTCGGTGAAGGAGTTCGATCTCGTCCACGGCTACCAAGCCGACATGGACGGGCAGGGGAAATTCCTCGGCGGCATCTGGGACGAATACGGCCCCCGCCAGTCGCTCGCCGGCCGCGGCGAGCGCGTCGTCATCGACGAATCGGGCCGCCGCAACTCGACCCGCTTCGCCGTGGCCGAAACCCTGACGAAGGACTTCAAACTGGGGCAGTGGAACGAGTATCACCTCATCGCGGTCGGGCCGAAGATTTCGCTTCGCATCAACGGCGAGCTCGTCTCGGAGCTGGAAGACCATGAAATCGGCAAGGCCGCCAGGTCCGGTGTGCTGGCGATGCCGATCATCCCCGGCGAACCGATGAAGGTTCAATATCGCAACCTGGTCCTGCGAGAGCGGTAGGGGCCCGCCTGCGCGTTCCCACAAAGAGTTGCTGAATCGGCCGCCTGAATCTCCGTCGGACGGAGGTTGGATCCTTCTCCTGCCATGACTTTGATGCTCTCGCTACCCGGACTCGTGCTGGCACCGCTGGTGTTGGTGGGGCAGGCCTACTTCTACGAAAAGTTCCCCGTCCGCGCGAACGACGTGGGGGCCGGACCCGAGGGTTCGGTGTGGATCGTCGGGCACGGAGCCGCTTGGTCCAACACGGATGTCTATCGCTGGAATGGAGTCGGCTTCGAAGCTGACGGCGCCGCCAAAGGAATGAGCATCACGGTCGGTGCGGACGGCTCGCCGTGGTTGGTGGCCGCTGACGGGAGCATTTTCCGGAAGACCTCGACGGCATGGCAAAAGGTGGCCGGCAAGGGACTCGACATCGCCGCGGGCGCGGATGGCTCGGTTTGGTTGGTTGGCTGGCCAGGCGATCCGGTCAGTTTTCCCACGCTGTCCGGGGCGATTTACCGCTGGAGCGGGGCCGGTTGGACGGAAATGGGCGGGGCTGCCCGGCGCATTTCGGTCGCTCCCGATGGCGAAGCCTGGATCGTGACCGGGCAGGGCGACATTTTCCGGCGGGCCGGCGATGCGTGGGTCAAGGTTCCGGGCCGGGGCAGCGACATTGCCTGTGGCCCCGACGGCAGCATCTGGCTGATCGGCTACGTTCCCGGCGGCCTCAACGACCGGCCCTTGTATCGCTGGGTCGGTGCCAACTGGGTGCAACCGGGCGGCAACGGGATCCGGTTGGCGGCGGGGGCGAACGGGTTTCCCTGGCTTGTCGCCTCGAATGGCGATGTCTACCGCCTGCACCAGTTGCAGACGCCCCAACTCGCGGGCACGCAGGCGGCCCATGCCGGCGGCGTGTTTCAGGTGACGATCCCGACCCAGCCCGGGGTCACCTACTCGTTGCGCTACAAGTCCGACTGGACCGCGCCGACGTGGCTCACTGCCGAAACCTATCGCGGCGACGGCCTGGATCGAACCTTGCGTGACGTTGGCGCTTCGGAAGGTCAGCGCATCTATCGGGTGGACGCGGCGGCACCCTGAAGCGGCTTTTGGCCCGCAACTGGATTGCTGCCCAAACCGCCGGCGGGAGAAGGACGCTCTCCGCCTGCATGGGTGCGGGCCGGTTGGCGGAGTGCCGCCCGAAGTTCGGGGCCGGGCGCGCGGGAGAATGACGCCGAAACCGTGGGTTGACGGTGGTGCTTTGACATCCGACCGGCTTCTGGCGTTTGCTTTTCCTACTACCCCGCCATGAATCCCGTCCGGAACCTTCGCCACCTTGCCGGCCTGCTGTTTGCCGGCATAGCGACGCTGCTCGCCACCTCCGTCAGCCAACCGCCCGCGGGATTGGGCGAGGCGGATTGGGCCCGCCTTCGTTCGACCCTTGATGTGGCGCGCCATCGCATTGCCGCGACGGCGGGCGGGCATCAGGCGCACAACCCCGGGCAAAGCTGGCGCACGCGCTTCGAGGGGCAGGGGTTCCTCGTCCAACCCGACGGGGCGGACTGGCAATGGGGCCTGGAACTCACGGCCTACGGTTTCCCGGGCCGCGAACACACCGTGCCCACCGGCAGCGCCAACACGCTGGCGGACGTCGCGGGCTCCCGGCTCGAATACGC
>JBEISV010000329.1:0-5460 GCA_040375265.1 Verrucomicrobiales bacterium | reverse complement strand
TCCTTGTAGCGGGGAGCGTAGAATTTCCAGAAATCAAGCGACCAGGGCAGGCTGTGGATGCTGCCATTCTCCCCGTTGCAGCCAATCGTGATGACCAGGTAGAGCCCCGCGTTTTCGGTCCGCTGGACCAGGAGGTCGCAGTCTGCGGCGTTCACGCCCGGGGCGTTGGTGTTGCCCGAGGAATCGCCCTCCAGATAAAGGTGGACCGTATTCAGCCCATAAAGCGTCTTGAGGGAGGCGAGTGCCGCCTCCGAAGGCATCACTTTGGCCAGACTGCCGTAGGGATCTCCGCCATCCCAAGAGAGGCTCACCCCGCGCAGCAGCGTGCCCTGGTCACTTAGCAGGACATTGAAGCCGAGCGTGGTGTCCAGGTGCGGCCGCCCCCGGCCGGCCCACACGCGACTGTCCCCGGAAAGCAAAACAATCACGACGAGGACCATCCGTAGGGAAATCACCGCCGGGCAACCGCCCGCGAAGAGTGTTCTCGCAATCCCCCGCCCAGCCGTAACCCACCGGCCCAGGAGGAGCGCCCACACCCACGCCCCCAACGCGGTTGTCTCCCACCGGTGCTGCTGGTTCATCTTTAGGTGGACGCTGGTTGGGCCCCACCCAGAATGGGAAGCAGAAACCCCGAATTTCGTGACGGGTCCGTGGGAAATCTTGCAACGACTCCAATCGGGAGCGGGTTTTCAAACCCAACTCCAGGGCCGCCCGGACGTTGGGATCACCATCGACCCAACCGTGACTTCAAGCCGGTCCAAAAAGCTGCCGATATACTTTCCATGGTTTCGCTAAACGAAAACACCGTCATGAAGGAATACATGGGCGTGACGGACTGTTCTGAACAACACGCCCGCAGCGTCTACATCATCCTGGATGCCGTGCGTCATGGCGAGGGCGCCGAAGGCGGGGACCGCTGGGAAACCCGGGAGCCCTGGAAACTACCTGAGGCACCCGGCGCTCATTGACGCGCACGTTAGGTCAGCAGCCCGAGCGCAACGATTAATCTCCAAGGCGCAGCGCGACCAATTCCTCGGGCGCCCGGATGTAAAGCGTGTCGCGGGCGAATGTGAGCGGCGTTTCCATCCGGGCCGGCTTGATGACGGCCTGCCGCCGCCGCACTTCGGCTCCCCGGCGATCGACGGCCAGCAATTCGAGCCGGCCGGCGCGGTCGTTCACAAAGAGCAGCCACTTCCCGAACACCATGAGCTGTCCATCGGTTTCGTCGGGCAACTGCCAGAGCTGTTCACCAGTCGCCGCATCGAGTGCGGTGAGCCGCCGTTTATGATGCCCCACCAGCAGGCCGTTGATCTCGACCACCGGCCCCATCACGCCCTCGAAGACGGGGCTGCTCCAAACCAGCCGGGTTGCCCCGCCCACGGGCTCGCGAACCTGGGTTTCCCGGGCGAGAGGAAAAAACATTTGTCCGTTCGCGAGAACGGAGGGAGTCCAGAGGCCTCCGGCGATGTCGTCAACCTGCCACAACGGACGGCCATCGGCAGTCGCCAATCCGGCGAGCTTGGCCCCCAGCGCGGCGACAATCTGCGAGCGGTCGCCGTAGGACGCCCAGGTGGCCGAAGCATATTCCGTTGCCGTGCCCAAAGGCGTCTGCCAGCGAACTTCGCCGGTCCGCCGGTCAACAGCGGTCACCGAGGCCACTGTCGAACCGGCCGGCAGCAGGACCACGAGATCCTCCAGCAACAGGGGAGAACTCGCGAAGCCGTAGCCTGGCTCGTAAGCCTTGAGTGCCCGCTTCACGTTGAGCTCCCAACGGACCTTTCCGGAGGCGTTCTCCAGGCAGAGAAACCGTCCGTCCAACGCTTGGACGTAGACGGCTTCCGCATCGATTGCCGGCGTGGACAGCGGTCCCGGCGGCGTGCCCTCCGCCCGCTTCTTCGTCCGGCCGAGCGGCACGCGCCAGCGTTCCACTCCGGTTTCGGGGTCCAGCAGGAGGGCGACGTCCTGCTTGCCGTCCGTCATCGCCGTGATGGCGTTGGTGCTCCAGATCGAAAGTCCGGCATAGCCACTGCCCAACGGGCGGCGCCACCGCTCGGACACCGTAGGCGGCTGAGCTTCAGCCAACCGCCCAACCGCGGTAAGGGTCCGTCCGGGCCCGCCCAGCCACTGATTCCATTCAGTCGCCTGGGGCTCGACGGCCGCCGCCGTTATGCTGCCCAACACGGTCAGCGCAAAACTCAGGACCAGACGGTGGTGCATGGATGCTTTCAGGGGGTCGCCCAAACAAACCGGAGGTTTTCCGCCGCCCATTCCGGGGCCCGTCGAGCACGGAAGCCTCGTCCGATTCATGGGCGGCAAGCCTAGACCTTGGTCCTCGTCTGCCAAGCGGTTAGACCCGGGCGTTCTCGTCCGCTTCCAACCGGACCCTCCCCGTCTCCGTTGCCGTCTCGGCTGACGGCGCCGCCCACCGTGGCTCAGGGCCTGAAAGCTTGCCCCGAAGCCGGCAAATGATGCGGGATAGCTCCGGCACGGGTGGATTCTCAAAATCCTGTCAGAAAAACACCGGACCGCGCGTTCCATCTGGGATTGATGCTCACTGAAACCGACATTCTGCGAACCCTGATGCAGTGGCGGACTCGCGTCTCCGCCGCGGCGTGGCTCGTCGTCCGGGACGCCCACGCAGCGGAGGACATCTTCCAGAACGTCGCGCTCAAGGCCATGACCCGCGGGGCGAGCTTCGAGACGGAGGGCGCGCTGATGTCGTGGACCATGATCACGGCCCGCCGCGAAGGCATCGACTGGTTGCGGCGTCACCGGCGGGAAGCCTCCTGCTGCGATGCGGAGGTGCTCGACCTGATGGAACGCGAGTGGCAGTCCGAAGCCGCGCATCCCGCCGGTGCCCGGATTGAGGCGTTGCAGGACTGCCTTGCCGCGGCCCCCGAACCCGCGCGCCGCCTGCTCAAGCTGCGCTACCACGACGGCCTCAGTTGCGAGGAGGTGGCGGCGCAGATGGGCCTTGGCCTCAACGCGATCTACAAACGCATTTCCCGCCTGCACGAAGACCTGAAAGGTTGCATCGAAGGAAAGCTGGCCGCTGGCGCGCCACGCGGAGGATCCGTGCCATGAACCCCGGACAACCCAATCACGAGCTGCTCCTCCGCCACCTTGATGGCCGTCTGACTCCCGAGGAACAGGCCGAGGTCGCCCGGCATTTGCGGGAGGACGCCTCGGCGAGGGCTTTCCTCCGCGAGGTGGCGGAACAGGCGGTCATGGTGGCGGAGCTCGAACGGATCGGGGCCTGTCGCGAGGAATTGACCCGGCCCGGTTCCTTTCCCGAGGAGGCGAGGAAACGTTCCTTCCCCAAGGTCATTCCCGTCGATTTCCGGACCTGGCAGTGGGGCCTCGCGGCGGTCGCCGCGATCGCGCTGCCGATCGGGTTCACGCTTCTCCTGCCCCCAACCAATCACCCCGGGACCGTGCAGGTCTCGAAGGTGACTGGCGCGAGCCAGCTTTTCGGCGCGAACGGCCGAATCCAGAACGCGCTCACGATTGGAACGACCCTGGGGATCGGCGACACCGTGGAGACACCCTCGTGCGGGGCGTGGATCGAGCTGCGGCTGAAAGACGGCTCCGCGCTCACCATCGCCGGCCACTCGACCCTGCGGATCCTGGAGCCCGACGGCGGCCGACCCCGGTTCAAACTGATCCAAGGCAGCCTCTGGCGTCGCCCCGGGACGGGCCAGACCACAACGACCGTCTTGATCGACACCCCCACGGTGGCGGCCGAACTGCCGGCCGCTCAGTTCGATGTCCAAACGTCATCGGACAAGACGTTGGTGCGGGTCAATGAGGGTTTGGCCCGGGTCCGGCCACAGTGGGACGCCAGCTCCCTCGAGGTCACCAAGGGGCACCAAGTTGCCGCCGCGTTGGGCCGGAAGGAACCCTTGGCCATGGTGCCCCAGCCCGAGCCCATCAACTACTGGGCCTGCGATCTCTGGCAGGTGCCCGAAGTCATCCTCGGCCGCTGGCTGCCGCCCGGCGGCACGGAACGGGCGAGGCTGGGCGTGGAACCTCTGCTCTGGCCCGTCTCGGAGCAGACTTCGGTAATGCTCTATGCCGCGGCGCTCGCGGCGTGGAAGAGCACGGAACATCCGGTGTTGCTTCACGAAGATTCCAAGCTGGTCTTCCGCGGCCGGACCGAGCGCTCCCACACCGTCCGCTTTGGCTTCAGCGCCCAGAAGATCCGCGGTGTGTTCGCCGGCAAGTTCGAGGTGGACATTCCCACTGCCGAACTCGGCCCGGCCGGCGCCACTTGGGAAATCGCCCTGCCCCTGGGCCGGTTTCGGCCGCTACAGCCCCAGCTCTCCGGCTCGCCCGACGGTCTGGAACTGACCGACGTCTATGCCCTGACCGTCAAGGATGACGCCGGTCTGGAGATCAACCACATCGAGCTGACGCCTCCGCCTCAACCATGAGCCAACCCGCCTCCTCCCACCAACGTCTCCACGACCTCGACGCCCTGCGCGCTGCCGCGATGTTGCTCGGGATCGTCTACCACGTCGCCCTCTCGTTTTCGGCGGACTTCCCATGGATGGTTCAGGATGTCGCCCAGGCCAAATGGCCCTTCGTCTTCCAGGCCTGGGTGCACGGCTTCCGGATGCAGCTCTTCATGCTCGTGAGCGGCTTCTTCACGGCCATGCTCTGGCGCAAAAAGGGGCTCAAGGCACTGCTGTGGCACCGTTGCCGGAGGGTGTTGTTTCCCTGCCTGCTCGGCCTGATCACGGTCGTGCCGGCGATGATTTGGGCGAGCAATTTTGCCTCCCAAAGAAACGCGGCCAACAAGCAGACGACAACCAAGGCCGAACCCGCAACGGCAAGCCTGTGGGCCGCCGTGAAGCTGGACGACGTCAGGGCCACGGAAGGCCATCTGGCCGCCGGCGCCAGCCCGACCAATCTGCATCCGGCATTCGCCATCACGCCGCTGCAGTGGGCGGGCCTCAACGGCGCGCGAAACGTGACGGCCCTGTTGTTGGACCGCGGCGTGCCCGTGAACATCCAGGGCCGGGACGGTCACACGGCCCTGCATGGCGCGGCCTTCATGGGACATGCGGACGTGGTCAGCCTGCTCCTGCAGCGCGGTGCCGACGTCAACGCGCGGAGCAACGACGGTGAAACCCCGTTGAAAAGCGCCGGACAGCCCATCACTTCGGTCGAGTTCATCGCCGGCCTTCTGGGCATTCCGCTCGATAAGCAATCCGTGGAACAAGGCCGGGTGAAGATCATCGGCGAACTCCGCGCCGTCGGCGCAAAAGAAGTGGTTTCCACCTCCGGCCAAGCCGGCTCGGGCCCGGGAGCGTTCACCATAGCCTACAAGTGGCTGACGGAGACCCCGGTGTTCATTTTGGTCTGGTTCCTGTGGTTCCTCGTCTGGCTCGTTGCCCTGTTCTCGGTTTACGCGCTGCTCGCCGAACGGTTCGGCTGGCGCATCCATGGGCACTGGTT
>JBEISV010000397.1:0-4537 GCA_040375265.1 Verrucomicrobiales bacterium | reverse complement strand
GGAGCTGGCCTTCCCGGTTGGTCCGCGTCAGGCCGTCCATTTCCGGCACGAGGCACACTTGGATGACGCTGAAGCGCTTCGCCGCCCGGTCGTCCAGGTAGGCGCCGATCTCGGCCCGGCTCGCGTGATGGAGAAGTTCCCATGCCGTGTCGCCTACCCAGAAGAAGGGGCGCCCATCATTGCGGGCGAAGTGCCGTCCGTCCGGCGTGAGGACCAAGTGGGGCGCCTCGCGGGTGGGCATGGCGGGAATCGTGGCCGGGGCTTCGGCGGCCTGCCCCACGAGGGCAAGCAGGGAACAGGCAAACATCCACGGGCGCATGGCCTGGATCCTAAGCCCAAAGCCGCCGGCGGTTCACGGCCAAACTGTCGGCTCGCGGATTGCGTTGCACCGCCGGGTTCGCCATAAACGCCGCCGCACCCGCCTATGTTTTTCCGGAAGCGCAATCCCGAGGAGCACCGCTATTACCTGCTGCCCGGCCAGGGCCGCAGCAATCGGCGCGTGCGCCGGCAGCAGCTCATCGCCGCGATCATTGTCGGCGTGATCTTGTCCGCCGGCATCGGCACAGCCATGTGGTTTTACGGCCGCATATGAAGGGCCCGCGCCTTCTTCCGCTGTGGCTCGTCTTGGCCGCCTGCCAGGCCATCGCCGCCGATTGGGCGCAGTGGCGCGGACCGAACCGCGATGGCGTGGCTCCGGCGGGACAGAAATTCCCGGCCCAGCTCACCGAGGAACCGCGGGTCGTCTGGCGGATTCCCGCGGGCCCCGGCCTCAGCTCGCCGGTGTTCGCCGGCGGCAAGGTGCTCGCCTTCGACGCGCAGGCCGGCCAGGAGACGCTCCGGTTGCTCGACGCCGCGGATGGCCGGGAACTTTGGCGCGCGGCCGTGGACCAGCCGTTTTCCGATTCGCAGGGCCCGACCGGTCCGCGCGGCACGCCGATGATCGACGGCGACCGGGTTTACGCCGTGTCGTGCCGGGGCGAACTCCAGTGCCGCGCCGTCGCCGACGGCAAACTCGTCTGGCGCACCAGCTACTTGACCAACTGGGGCGCGACGTTTGTGGGAGAAAAGGGCGCCATCCCGGGCGCCGCCCGCCACGGCAACAACGGCGCGCCGGTCCTGCACGGCGACCTGCTGATCGCCAACGTCGGCGGCACCAACGGCGCGGGCGTGGTCGCGTTCGACAAGCGCACCGGCGAACTCCGCTGGAAGTCGCAGAACGACCAGGCCGCCTACGCGCCGCCCGTGGTCGCCACCGTGGCCGGAATCGAGCAGGTCATCAGCTTCACGGCCGACGGCGGACTCGGGTTGGCGGTGCCGGACGGCCGGTTTCTCTGGCGTTTCCCCATCAAGACCGCCTTCGCCCGCCATGTGGGCGCGCCCGTGATTCTCGGCGACCGGGTGATCCTCGGTTCGCACCAGGCCGGACTGTTCGGCCTCGCCATCACCCGCGACGGCGACCGGCAGGAAGCTCAGCCCGCGTGGTCGAGCAAGGAAGTCGCGATCAACTTCGCGAGCCCGGTCCGGGTGGGCCAGCAGCTCTACGGGCTCGGGCCGGCAAAGGACCTGTTCTGCCTTGACCTGGCGGATGGCAAGGTTCGCTGGAAACAGCCCGGGGTGCCGATGGGCGCGCCGGACAAGGCGTGGGTGTCCCTGCTGGTCGTGGGCGACAAGATCCTCGCGTTGTCGGACGCCGGCGTGCTCCTGCTGTTCGCGGCCAAGCCCGACGCCTTCGAGGAATTCGGCCGCCAACAGGTCTGCGGCTCCAATTGGTGCCATCCCGCCTATGCCGACGGCCGCCTCTACCTGCGCGACGCGAAGCAGTGGACCAGCCTCGAACTGGTGCCGCGGTAGGCCGCGGAGATCGCTTTACGCGCAGCTTCGGAACTGCGCCCCTGCCAACGCGGTTCGCACGGCGGTGACCAGGGCCCGCACCCGGATTTCCAGCGGCCAGTCGCTGGGGGCTTCCAGCGTGTAGCTAACGTCGGTCCGGTTCACGCGGAGCCAGAGCGCCTCGGGCCAGTCCGGGCGGCCTTCCGGCGGGACGACCGGGCGGATGATGCCCGGTTCGCTGACGGGGCGGCCGTCGATGAGCGGGGAATCGTCAACCGGACACACTTCGCGCACCGCCGCCACCAGGGCGGTTGCGAGCGACGGCCGGCCGGCCGGGTTCAGTTCGTAGCAGTAGAAACCGTGCGACTCCCAATCCTCGTGCAGGAGCAAGGTGAGGTCGAACCGCGGCTGGCGTTCCAGCCATTCGAGGTGGCCCCGGGTCTCCGGCGCCGTCGGGTTCCGGTAATCGCGATTGAGGTCCACGCCGGCGGCGTTGGTGCGTTGGTTGGCCCGGAGGCCGGCCGGATTCAGGGCGGGGATCACCCACAAGTCGGCGTCGGGCCAGGTGTCGTCGGCCAGCAGGCGGGCCAAGGCCAAGGGACCGGCGGGTTCGTCGCCGTGGATGCCGGCGGAAACGTAGATGCGCGGGGCCTCGGTGCGGCCCGTCCGGCGAACAAAGGCGCAGCGGTCCAGGCCGGCCGGCGGCAACGATTCGATGCTCCAGCCATGACGCCCGGCCGCGGCCCGGCAGTCGGCCATCAGGCCATCGAGGTCGAGGCGTTCGCCGTAGTAGCCGTCACGATTTTGGCCGAGCCGTTGCACGGGCGAACGGTAAGCGCGGCGACGCGGGGCGAACAACTTCCGGCTTGGCGAAAACCCGCAGGGCAGGAGCGCGACTCTCCAAGTCGCGAGTCCCGTTAGTCTCCTCACGCGGCTCAGCGAGCCGCGCTCCCGCCGTCCCTCCGCTTTGGGACGGCCCGCGTTGGGCGGGGCGCCCCTGTGCTTCGTGCCTCGCAAATCGCGCTTGAGCCGGCCCGGATTCTCGGCGACCAACCTCCCGCACTCGATTTTCACATGAGCACGCCCGTCACTGCCGACTCCAACAAGCCGCTGAAGTCCCTCGACGAATGGGAGGACTTTGTCGTCCAGCATTATCCCGAGCCGATGCCGGTGGAAGGCGCCGCCAAGAAGCCCGCCGTGGGTTACGCGCCGGACAAGCAGGAGACAGAGTTCCGGAACTATGAGGCAGACGCCCGGCCGACCGTCCGCGAGTTCTACCGGCTCAACCACACGTTCCAGACCCACGACTTTGTGAAGGCGAAGAAAAAGGAATTCCTCGGCCTGAACCGCATGCAGATGGGCATCTGGGAAGCCGCGGAATACCTCAACCAGCTCGTGGATGACTCGGACCCCGACACCGACATGTCGCAGCTCGAGCACCTGCTCCAGACCGCCGAGCAGCTCCGCCGCGACGGCCAGCCGCGCTGGATGATCCTCACGGGCTTCGTGCATGACCTCGGCAAGATCCTTTGCCTGTGGGGCGAACCCCAATGGGCCGTCGTCGGCGACACGTTCCCGACCGGCTGCGCCTACTCGAACAAGATCGTCTTCCCGAAATTCTTCGAGGCGAACCCCGACTTCCAGAATGCCCAGCTCCAGACCCGCAACGGCGTTTACGCGGAAGGCTGCGGGCTCGACGCGGTGGACCTGTCCTGGGGGCACGACGAATACATCTACCACGTCTGCAAGGGTTACCTGCCGATGGAGGGCCTCTACATGCTGCGCTACCACAGCTTCTACCCGTGGCATCGCGAGGAGGAATACGGCCACCTGCTCAACGACCAGGACCGCGCGATGCTGCCGTGGGTCCGCCGTTTCAATCCCTACGACCTCTACACCAAGAGCCACACCAAGCCCGACGCCAAGGCCCTGCGCCCGTTCTACGAGGAACTGATCGCCGAGTTCTTCCCGGCGAAGGTGCGGTTCTGAGTTTATCAGCCAAGGTTGCCCGAAAGCCGCGTTGACGTCCGTCGCGCGGCTTCTTCATTTCCCCCCATGAAACAGAAGCTCCTGCTCGTCGCCATCATCGTGCTGTGCCTGGCGATCCTGGGCTTCGGTTTCGCCGGCGGCATGTTTCTTGGGCGCGTGTTGCCGCAGTCCCGGCCGCGCATCGCGGACACGCCGGCCATCGTGACGCAGATCCAGGCGCTCTCGCAGTTGGTCACGGTGAAGTATGTCTTCGAGAAGGTGATCCAGCTCGATGACGTGAAGTGGTATGGCCAGAACCGTCTGCTCATGGTCGCCCACGGCATCGCCAAGGCGGGCGTGGACCTGCAGAAGGTGACGGCCGCCGACGTGAAGGTGCGCGACGGCAAACTGACGCTGGCGTTGCCCAAGCCGCAGTTACTCGACGTTTATCTCGACGAGAAACGCACCGAGGTCGTGGAGCGGTCCACGGGTATTCTCCGCGAGTTCGACCAGCAGATGGAGCAGGACGCCCGCCGCCAGGCCGTGGATCAGATCCGCCTCGCCGCGCGCGCGTCTGGCATCCTCAAGGACGCCGAGGAGCGCACCCGCCTCCAGGTCATCGCGCTGGCCGCCGCCGCGGGCTACGGCGAGGTGACCGTGGAGTTTCGGTGAGGGCCAGCGGCAAAGCCGGCAACCCCTTGCCGGAGCCGGCTAGACAATCTCCTCGACGGCGTCCAGG
>JBEISV010000587.1:0-2724 GCA_040375265.1 Verrucomicrobiales bacterium | reverse complement strand
GGATTCCAAGTCGCTGCTCTACCAGGAGAGCGATGCCCGCGAGGTCGAGGTGTGGCACCTGGCCGATCCCTTCAAGCCCGACCGCGCGCCGTCGCCGCAGTTCTATCCGCGGCCCGGCAAGGCCAACGTGAAGGTCCGCCTTGGCGTCATCTCCGCGAAAGGCGGCCGCACCCGTTGGCTCGACTGGGATGCGGCCAAGTATCCCTACTTCACCCACGCGGACTGGCATCCGGCCGGCGGCCTGACCATCACGGTGCAGACCCGTGACCAACGCGAAGTCGTCGTGCTGCGCGTGAACCCGAAGACCGGCGTCACCACGCCGCTGCTGACGGAACGCGACCCGGTGTGGGTGAATCTCGAGCCGAAGTTCCCGCAGTGGCTCAAGGACGGTTCCGGCTTCCTGTGGACCACGGAGCGAAACGGTGGCTGGGAGCTGGAGCTGCGCGGTGCCGACGGGGCGTTTCGTGAAACCCTCGTGGCGAAGGACGCTCACTGGCACAGCCTCGTCCACGTCAGCGACGACGCGAAGACAATTCACTTCCTCGCCCAACCCACGCCAGTCGAACGCCAGCTCTGTCGGCGGAACCCGGATGGTTCCATCACGCCGCTGACGCAGGAACTCGGCGTCGTTAGCGCCACGTTCGGCGGTGAGCCGGCCGTCTACGCATTGACGCAGGAGACTCCCACAGCGCTGGCCCGCACGACCATTCACCGGCCCGACGGGACGCGGCTCGGTGAACTGCCGTCTGTCGCCGAGGTGCCTTTGCTAACGCCCAAGACGGAGTTGGCAAACGTCGCTCCCGGCGCGGGTTTCCACGTGCGGATCACCCGGCCGCGCGACTTCGACCCGGCGAAGAAGTATCCGGTGCTCGTGGACGTTTACGGTGGGCCTCACTCGCAGGTCGTGCAGGGGGCGCTACGCGGCTGGCTCCTGCCGCAGTGGCTGGCCGACCAGGGTTTCATCGTCATCGCAACCGACAACCGCGGCACACCCGGCCGCGGCCGGGACTGGGAGCGGGAAATCCTCGGCAAGTTCGGCGCCGTGCCAGTCGAGGATCAGGTGGCCGCGCTGCGGGCCCTAGGCGCGAAGCATCCCGAGCTCGACCTCGACCGCGTGGGCATCACCGGTTGGTCCTTCGGTGGCTACATGGGCGCGCTCGGAGTGCTACGCCGGCCAGATGTCTTCAAGGCCGGCGTCGCCGGCGCGCCGGTCACGGACTGGTTCGATTACGACACCCATTACACCGAACGTTACCTCGGTGTGCCGGGCGACGGTGACACGGTGTATGCCGACAACTCACTGCTCAAGGATGCCGCCGGCCTGTCACGGCCGCTGCTGCTGATCCACGGCACGGCCGACGACAACGTGTTCTTCCGCCACAGCCTGAAGCTCGCCGACGCGCTGACCCGGGCGGGCAAGCCGTTCGAGTTCGTGCCGCTGGGTGGCTTCACCCACATGGTGCCCGAACCGGCGATGGCGGAGCAGCGCTGGGTGCGGACCGTGGAGTTTTTCCGGCGGCATCTTGGGGAGCCGAAGTAGGCCAACTCAGAGCAGCACGCCGCACACGCAGGCGGTCAGGTAACACGCGGCGAGACCGCCCAGCATCGCCTTGAAGCCCAGGCGGGCGAGGTCGGCACGCCGGGTCGGGGCGAGGCCGCTGATTCCGCCGATCTGGATGCCCACCGAGGCCAGGTTGGCGAAGCCGCAGAGCGCATAGGTCGCGAGGGTGAAGCTCCGTTCGTCGAGCTGGTCCTTCATGCCCGTCAGGCTCAGGTAACCGACAAATTCGTTGAGGACAATCCGTTCGCCCAATACCTGGCCGATGGCGACGCAGTCCTTGCCCGGAACGCCCATGAGCCAGGCGAACGGGGCGTTCAAGTAACCAAGACCGGTCTGAAGCGGCTGTGCAACCGTGAGCCCGACAATTCCCAAGGCCGCGCCCAGCAGCCAATTGGCCGCCGCGACGACGGCCGTGAAGGCGATCAGCATGGCGAGCACGTTGAGGGACAGTTTGATGCCGTCAGCCGCGCCGGCGCACAGCGCGTCGATGGCGTTCAGGTGGTCGCCTTCCGTCTTGGCCTGGGTGCCGGCCCCCGTTTCGCTCGGCTCGGTCTCAGGCACCAACACCTTGGCGATCAACAAGGCCGCGGGCGCACTCATCACCGACGCCGTGAGCAGATGGTCAGCCGGGACCTTGAGCACGCCGGAATAGACGGCCGCGACCCCGCCCGCGATGGTCGCGAAGCCGCCGACCATCATACAGTTCAGTTCAGAACGGGTCATGCCGGCGAGGTAAGGCTTGATGACCAGCGGCGCCTCGGTTTGGCCCATGAAGATGTTGGCTGCGGCCGACAGGGTTTCACTGCCGCTCGTGCCCATCACCCGGCGCATGATCCACGCCATGCCGCGAACCACCAGTTGCAGGATGCCCCAGTGGTAAAGCAGGGACGAGATGGCACTGATCAGGATGATCGTGCCGGTGATCACGATGGCGAGCACCACGGCGTTGCCGGGGCCGAAGGATTGGCCCATGAGCGGCTGCTTGGCGAGCGGTCCGAACACGAGGCCGGTGCCCTCGTCGGCGAACCCGATGAACTTCACGACCAGCTCCTGCGCCCACTGGAAGACCCGTTCACCGCCCTTGGTCTTGAGGATCAAGGCGCCGAAGAGGAATTGCAGCGCCACCCCCCAGAGCACCTGGCGCCACGGGAACTTCCGCCGGT
>JBEISV010000314.1:0-5683 GCA_040375265.1 Verrucomicrobiales bacterium | reverse complement strand
TAAACCGGGCGTGGGGCGATCAGCGCGATGACTTCGTGCTGGTCCACGGGCAGCGCGGGCACGTTGGTGCCGTGGCGCTTGAAGTTGCCGTTGAACCAGTGCGGGAACGACGTGTTGATGCGCCGGACGTTTTCGCCGAAATCACGCCGGGCCAAGGCGGCACCGCCTTCCCCGGAGTTGTTGGCGATGACCAGGGCGATGCGCTCGTCCTGAGCCCCGGCCCACAGCGATGTCTTGCCGAGCCGGGAATGGCCGGTCACCACGATGCGGGCAGCGTCCACGCTGGCGTCCGTTTCCAGGTAGTCCACCACGCGGCTCAAGCCCCATGCCCAAGCCCCGATGGCGCCCCAGGCATCCGGAGCCAATGTCTGGATGGGTTCCCGGGCGGGAGCGACGGTTCGGCCGCCGTTCACGGGAAACACGGAACGAACGCCGCTGCGCCAACCTTCGGGATGGTCGGGTTCGAGGTCGCCGTAATACACCGTCGCGAACCCGTAGCCCCGACGGAGCAGCTTCTCGATGTTCCACCGACTGGCCTGGCAGCCGCGGGATGCCTCCGTGGCGCGGTTGTTGACGATGCCCGCCTCCTTGTGGTCGCGCATCCACGCGGTCGGCAGAGTGATCCCCGAATCGGGATGCACGCACTGATTCCCCTCGAAATTCAGGCCGAGAAACATCTGCACCGGGCCGCGGGCGGCGTTGGGCAGGTAAAGCAGCACGTGGATTGTCGGACCACCGGTTTTGCCGGTCAGCCGGATGTCCACTTCCTTGCGGGTCGCGAGGCCGCCCAGCGCATTCTGCTCGGACGACGTTTCCGCAAACGTCTGCCCGCGCGGCCGGCCGGGACTGCGGCCGTAAACTTCGCTCTCAAACAGCCGCAGCAGTTCGCGCCGTCGCTTGAGCCACATCGGCTTGGTCGTCACCGGCCGGCCGTCCTCGAACTTCAGCGGATCCGGCAGCGGATGGTTGCCGACCTTGGCTTCGTCGTAGTTGATCGGGATGGCGTCGGCGCCGCGCAACGGAGCAGGGGAGCCGAGCAGCAGGACGGCGGACAGCAGGCACAGCGGAATCTTCATGGCGCGCAAAGGACCGGGATGGGTAAGCGAGGGAACGACGCCATCTTGCCCCGGGCGGCGGGGTGAACGCAATTCGCCGGTGCGCCCCCGTTGCGAATCAGAGCTTGGTGCCGCCCAATTCCAGGATCCGCCGGAAAACCCCTTCGGCGATTGGCATGACGCTGAGACGGGACTGCTTGATCAGGGGCATTTCCTTGGTGTCGGGATCTGCCTTGAGCTGTTCCAGCGTCACCGGCTGTTTCAGCGGCTTGGCGGGCGCGAGGTCAACGCAGGACCAATCACCGTCCTCCGCCGTCGGATCCGGATAGGCCTCGCGCACCACCTTGGCGACGCCGACGACTTCCTTGCCGATGTTGCTATGGTAGTAGAGCACCGCGTCGCCGGCTTTCATTGCCCGCAGATTGTTCCGGGCCTGGAAATTTCGGACCCCGGTCCACGCCGTGGAACCGTCGGCCACCAGCGCGTCCCACGCATAGGCATCCGGTTCCTGCTTCACGAGCCAGTATTGCTTCGCCATGCGGGCAGGGTGCCTCGGCGTCCGTGGCCCGCAAGTCACGGTGGGCAGGCTAAACGGGTTGTCAGCGTCATTGCGTAGTGCCCGAGTGGATGCTTGAGTCGAGGGCTCAGAAGGACATGGCCACCAAGATCAAGTTCGGGACCGACGGCTGGCGCGCCGTCATCGCAGAGGATTTCACATTCGCCAATGTGGACCGGGTTACGCAGGCCGCGGCCGACTACTGGAAGCATCATCCGGTCGAAGGCACGGAGAAACGCGCCGTGGTGGGTTATGACCGGCGGTTCCTGTCGGACCGCTTCGCGCGGCGCGTGGCCGAGGTGCTCGCCGGCAACGGCTTTGCCGTGACCCTGGCCGATTCGCCCACGCCGACCCCGGCCGTGTCGTTTGCCGTGAAGGCGCAGAAGGCCATCGGCGGCGTGATGATCACCGCCAGCCACAATCCGCCCGAGTTCAACGGCTTCAAGCTCAAGGCCTGGTATGGCGGCTCGGCCGATCCGGCGATCTGCGCGGCCACGGAGGAACTGCTCGACACCTCGGTGGTGAAGTGGACGTCGTTTGACCATGCGGTGAAGGGCAAGCAGATCGTCGTGAAGGACCTGCGGGCGCCGCATTACGCCGCCTGCAAGAAGCTGGTGAACTTCGATCTCATCGCGAAGTCGAAGCTCAAGTTCGCCCACGAGGCGCTCTACGGCGTGGGCGCCGGTTGCTTCGAGGAGTTGCTCGCGGGCACGACCTGCAAGGTCACGACCCTGCACGCCGAGCACAATCCGCTCTTCGGCGGCCTGAACCCCGAGCCGATCGCCAAGAACTACGTCGAGAGCGCCGCCTGGCTGGCCAAGAACCCGCATGACCTGTGCCTCGTGACCGACGGGGACGCCGACCGGGTGGGCGGCATGATGGGCGACGGCGGGCTGCTGACTACGCACCAGATCATCTGCCTGCTGCTGCGGCACTACGTGGTGAACCGGAAGCAGACCGGCCGCGTGGTTAAGGCCCTCACCACCAGCACGATGGTGGACCGCATGTGCGCGAAATACGGCCTGCCGCTCGTGGAGACCGGTGTGGGCTTCAAGTTCATCGCCAGCGAACTGGTTAAGGGCGACGTGCTGCTCGGCTTCGAGGAAAGCGGCGGCATTGGTTTCCCTGGCCACATTCCCGAGCGCGACGGAATCCTCGCCGGACTCATGTTGCTGGAGCTGCTGGCCACTGAGAAAAAAACGCTGGCGAAGCTGCTGGCTGAACTGACGAAGGAATTTGGCCCTCACTGCTACGCCCGGCTGGACACGGCGTTCCCGATCGAGAAACGCATCTCGCTGGTGGAGTTCTGCAAGCTGAACCCTCCCGCCAAGCTGCTGAAGTCGCCGCTGAAGGAAGTGAAATCCTACGACGGCGTGAAGTTCATCGCCGAGGATGGCTCGTGGCTGATGCTCCGCAGCTCCGGCACCGAACCGATCCTGCGCATTTACGCCGAGGCCAAGACCGATGCCGACGCGGAGAAACTGCTCCAGCACGGCGTGAAGTTGACGAAGCAGGTGTGAGTCGCGAGCATCCGACCGGGTGCCAATTACCTTGGTCAATCTGGAGGGCGGGTGGTTTCGGGTCTATGACGAGAAGCGGAGGGTCCTTTACTCCAAAGTGGCCAAGAGCTTGGTTGGTTTCACAGGTGAAACTGTGAGCCTCCTTGAACATAGTGGCTGGGTTCGGACCTATGATTGCAATGGGCGCGAACTCCACTCAGTTCCCGGTTCGCCCACCGCGGACGGGCCAAAGTCCACTCCGCGCCCGTCGGAAACGTCGCCGACGCGGGAAGAGATGCGCCAGATGTGGGACAAAATCGTGGACCCATTTGGGTTAGGGAAGAGCTGGACTCCGCCAGTCCACTCCCGGGGCATGTTCGGCAGTGCCGCCAAGAAGTGTTTCAGTGCGTCCAATGCACCACCCCATGCGCACGAGACCTCGGCTGGCGATGTGTCGGAAGATGGGGAACGTCCCGTCGATGAAGGTGGTGTTGGATCTCAGTGTCGCCCTGAGACCGGTGGGGACTTGGAACTGCCGCTGGAATTGACCCTTGCGGAAGTTCTCACGGGTGTCGTCCGGACCGTCACTTTTGCGGTGACCGATCCCCTGACTGGAGAGTCGGAACGACGCGAGGTTCAGGTCCGGATTCCAGTCGGGATTCGGCCGGATGTTCGGCTCCGGGTCGCCGGCAAAGGGCTTCCGGGCAGGGATAGGGGAGTGGCGGGAGACCTGAAGCTATGGGTTCGCTGGGTCGAGCATCCGAGCCTGTCCCCAGAAGGGGACGATCTGGTGCTGCGGATAGAATTGCAGCCCGAAGTGGCAGCCCGCGGAGCGGTCCTTGAAGCCAACGGGCTGGAAGGCCCTCTCCAGTTCCGCGTGCCGGCCGGCGTTACCGCGGACAAGACCTTGCGCATCCGTGGGAAAGGATTGCCCCGAGTGAAAGACGCCGGGAGTCGGGGCGACTTGCTGATACGCATCCTGATTCTGGCGGACGAGTGAGTGGTTCGCGGCCGAGCCGGACTGGTTTCAGCCCCCCGCCAATCCCGCATCCCGCAGCGCAGGGAAGTCCCGCCGCCAGGTTGCAACCACCTCGGCCTGGACCTTGGCCGTTACGAGCGTCTCGCTCTGGCCCGCGTCGGCGATGATGATGCCGTGTGGGTCCACGACTACACTTCGACCGCTGTAGGTCGCCTGTGGATCCTGCCCGACGCGGTTCACCCCGACGACGTAGGCCTGGTTCTCGATGGCCCGAGCCTGGAGCAATGTAAGCCAATGCCGCTCCCGTCGGACTGGCCACGCGGCGATGACCGCCAGGAGGTCCGCCCCTTGCGCCACGGCTCGGCGAAAGAGTTCCGGGAAACGCAGGTCATAGCAGACGAACGGGGCGACCGTGAACCCGTTCCACGGAAACGTGATGGTCGTTTCGCCCGGCGAATGAACCGCCGCCTCTCCGCCCGGGGAAAACACGCGTTGCTTGGCGTAGCGGGCCAGCAACACCCCGTCCGGGCCAACGGCGAGCGCTTCGTTGTGGACGGTCCCGGTTGAACCGCGCGACACCGCACCGCCGAGCACGGTGACCTCAAATTCGTCGGCCAAACGCGTCAAGAATGCTTCGTCCTCCCGCGCTTCGGACTGGCAGGTGACGGCGACGTTGTAGCTGAAGCCGGTGCTGAACATCTCGGGCAGGATCACCAGCGAACCCGGCGTAGGCGGTTCGGCGGCGAGCAGTTCGAGCACGCGGGCAAAATTGCGGGATTTGTCCTCCCACACACAGTCAAGTTGGACGGCGACGACGTTCATCGCTTACTCCGGGGGCGGTCCGCCAAAATGCGCCGCGTGGGTAGCATAAGCCGCCGCATCGGCCAGCATCGACTCGATGGCTGCAACCAGCGGCGCCGCCTGCCAAGTGCCGGAGAACACCGCCTTGTCGCCGATCCGGCTCTCCAGCACGAAGGTCGGGCGCTGGGTGACTTGGAGCACGTAGAACTCGGCGGTGGTGGCGCGGGCACGGGCTTCAACTTCGGGCGAGCGAGCCTTCGCCAGCAGCGCGGTCGCATCGAGTCCCGTGGCCTTGGCGGCGACTTCGGCGGAAACCTCCCAGCGGCCGACCTTCATGCCGTCGCGGACGGCGGCATTCGCGATCGCGAGACGGGCCCGGTCGTCGGTGATCCCGAAATCACGCGCCGCCTCGGCCACAAAGTTGGGGGCCAGATACTCGTTCATTCCCGGTTCGAACCAGCCGGCGTTGAGCATGTAAGGCGAACGGACGATGAGGCCGCTCCGGCGGTAGAACCATTCGCATTGGGCGCGCGAAACCGGCATGCCAGAGGCATCCATCAGCGCCACCTTCCACGCGAATTCCACCTGTCCCGCGTAGCGGCGTTGGAGTTCGGCCCAAGCGGGTTCCGCCCAGTGGCACCAGGACGAAATAACTTCCAGGAAGTAGGTGGCCTTGACGACGGGAGTGGCACTCATGCTCAGGCGAGCGTTGGGTCAACTTCGTCGGGTTGCCAGAGCAAACGCCCCTCCATGCCGCCGGCGACGACGAGCGTCTGGCCGGTGATGTGGCGGG
>JBEISV010000014.1:0-28758 GCA_040375265.1 Verrucomicrobiales bacterium | reverse complement strand
CCGGGCACCACCGACCTGCTCCGTTCCACCGAGTTCGACCGTTCCGCGCAGCAATACACAGCCGGGCTCAACTGGTATCCGCACCGGAAGGTCAGCACCGGCGCCCAGTATTACCACAAGGTCCGTAACGAAGACTACGGGCACACCCAGGACACGACCCCGAACCGGACCGGCAACCGTTACCCGGCGTTCCTGATCGCCCAGGACTTTACCACGGACGACGTCAACTTCCGCGTCACCTTCCGGCCGTGGTCCACGCTGACTTTGGTCAGCCGCTACGACCTCCAGTTCTCGACCATCGACATGCAGGGCGATGGGTTGGCCAAGATCGAGAGCGCCGAGATGACCAGCCACATCTTCAGCCAGAGCGTGAGCTGGACGCCGTGGTCACGCCTCGGCCTGCAGGCCACCGTCAGCTACGCGAAGGATGAGACCGATACGCCCGCTTACGAGGCCACGCCGGCGCAGCAACTGGTCCTGGACTTCACGAACGACTACTGGTTCGCGAACAGCACCATCACCTTCGTCGCCGACGACAAGACCGACATCAGCGCCTACTACTCCTATTACCTGGCCGACAACTACGTGAACAACTCCCAGTTCTCGCAGCCGTTCGGCGCCGGCGCCGAGGAGCACACGATCGGTGCAACCCTCACCCGGAAGCTCAGTGAACGGATGCGTCTCAAGGTCCGCTACGGCTTCTTTACCTACCACGACGAAACGTCCGGTGGTAACAACGACTTCGACGGACACCTCGTTTACTCGAGTGTCCAATACCTGTTCTGAACTTCCCGAATCCCGAATCATCATTGTAGCCATGAATACTCCGAAACTCAGCCTCGCCGCCCGCACCGCCCTGTTGGCGGCGGGCCTCTTGTGTCTCACGCCGTTCGCGCAAGGTGCCGACGCGGCCGAAAACTGGAACAAGCACTGCGCCTCCTGCCACGCGAAGGACGGCAGCGGCAGCACCAAGATGGGCAAGAAGCTCAACTTGAAGGACTACCGCGAAGCCAAGGTGCAGGAAGGCTTTACCGACGACGCGGCCCTGAAGGCCATCAAGGAGGGCGCAAAGGATACCTCCGGCAAGGAAACCATGAAGCCCTTTGCCGAGAAGCTCAGCGATGACGAGGCGAAGGCGCTCGTCGCGTATGTGCGCACGCTGAAGGCGAAATAGCCGACACCCAGCCCGTGTCCCGCCCTGCGGCGGGACACGGGTTCCTCGCGGTCCCGCTCCGACGCGGGCCGTCCCGCAGGTCCTCCCACTTCAGCCCTCTCTCGCCGTGAGAAACTCCCCCGAACCCCGTCCTTCCTACTTCCGCAACTGGCTCAGCCTCGCCGGCACGGTCCTCGCCTTGAGCGCATTCTTCGCGTTCGTGCTCCTGTTCGCGGTGGACATGTTCTCGCACCATGGGAACGCCTACATGGGCATCTTGGCCTATGTGGTGGCCCCGGGCTTCCTGGTCATGGGCTTGGCGATGGTCGGGGCCGGGGCTTGGATGCACCGCAAGCATCTTCAGCAGGCCGCACCCGGAGAGGAACTGCCGTCCCTGACCATCGACTTGGGGCGCTCCGCCGACCGCAAACGGTTGCTGCTGTTCGGTGGCGCCAGCGCGGCGTTCCTGATGCTCACGGCCTTCGGCAGCTTCCAGACGTATCACTACACGGAATCGGTCCAGTTCTGCGGCCAGGTCTGCCACACGCCGATGAAGCCGGAGTTCGTGACCTATCAGATTTCACCGCACGCCAAGATTGAATGCGTCAAATGCCATGTCGGTGATGGTGCCGGCGCCTACGTGAAGGCGAAGATGAACGGCGTCCACCAGTTGGTCGGCGTGATCACCGGCGACTACCATCGCCCCGTGAAGCCGCCCACCAATCTGCGGCCGGCGCAGGAGATCTGCGAACAATGCCATTGGGCCCAGCGCGAGGTCGGCAAGCTGGATCGCACCTACACCCACTTCCTGGCCGACGAGACCAACACCCAGTTCAGCGTCCGGCTGAGCCTCAACGTCGGCGGCGGCAGCCCCCGCGGTGGCGAAGCCGGCGGCATCCACTGGCACATGAATCTCGGGCACAAGGTGGAATACATCGCCACCGGCGAACACCGGGAGAACATCCCGTGGGTCCGGCTCACCGACGCCAATGGTGTCGTGACCGAATTCACCACCAAGGATTTCAAGGGTGATCCCGCGAAGGAGCAGCTCCACCGCATGGACTGCATGGATTGCCATAACCGGCCGGCCCACAAATACCTTTCGCCCAACGACGCCGTGGACCTGTCGATGGCCGCCGGCAAGATTGATCCCGCGATTCCGTGGGCGAAGTCGAATGTCGTGCAGGTGCTCACGGCCGAATATGCGACCGAGACCGAAGCGCTCGCCAAGATTGGAGACGACCTGAAGTCGCGTTACGCCGGCCGGTCTGGGCTGGAGACGATGGTTGCCGAGGCGCAGCGGATCTACTCGCAGAATTTCTTCCCGGAGATGAAGGCCGACTGGCGGGCCTATCCTGACAACGCCAGCCACAAGAACTGGGCCGGATGTTTCCGCTGCCACGACGGCCTGCACAAGACCGCCGACCGCAAGCGCACGCTCAAGGCGAGCGATTGCAATTCGTGCCACGTCATCCTGGCGCAAGGCGCGGGAGAGGAGTTGGAGAAGCTCAACCCCAAGGGACATAACTTCTTCCACCTCGACGCCGAATACAGCGACTTCAGCTGCCACAATTGCCACACCGGCGCCTTCCCGAAGGAGTAGGCCGGCGAGTGGCCGACCTTGGTAAGATCCACCGGTGGGTCGGCGGGGGTTGGGGGAGACTGGGATGGATGTTTAGGTGTTCTGTTGCAACCGGGCTTCGGCAAGGTCGATGTCGCGCTGGATGCGACGGAGAACTTCGTCGCTGATCACATTTTCGTTCCGGAGTTGGATGATCGTTTGCCGTTCGGTCGCCAACGCTTCGTGGGACAGGCGCTCGTATTCCGAGGAAAACCGCCGCAAGGGTGTGCCTGCGCTCTCCGGTTCCGACCCTTCCACTTGGCGGATGTGGTCTTCGTATTCCACCCGTAGCCGCTGGAGAGCGTCGGTCTGGGCCGAGTCATTTCCCGCGAGTAGATTCAGCCGGGCGAGGGCGACGTGGTTGGCTTTCAGGCGGGCTTCGCGCTCCTCCTTGTCCATCGAACCGTCGTCCTTGATGCCAAGCCAACGGATGAGCGGCGGCAGGCTCAGGCCCTGCACGACCAGGGTGGCGAGGATGACGACGAAGGTCAGGAAAAGGATCAGGTCACGTCCGGGAAAGGGCGTTCCGTCCCGCTTGGTGAGCGGCAGCGCCAGCGCGGCGGCCAGTGACACGACCCCGCGCATCCCGGTCCAGGCCACGATGGCGACATGGCGCCAGGGCGGATTCGGGTCATGGCGGCAGATCTTTGGAAACAGCAGCCGCGGCAGATAGGTCGCCGGGAACACCCACAGGATGCGGATGGCGACCACCGCCACGCTGATCAGCAGCGCATACCAGATCAGCCGCGACAGCGGGAGGGAATTGCCGGACAAGGCACCCAGCACCTCGGGCAGTTGCAGGCCAATGAGGATGAAGACAAACCCATTGAGCAGGAATTCGAGCATCTCCCACACCGGTCCGCCTTTGAGACGAGTCTGGAAACTGAGCAATTCCGGGAGGCGCCAGCCCAGGTAGAGGCCGGCTGCCACGACGGCCAGCACTCCCGATACGCCCAGCTCTTCCGCCGCCAGGTAGGCGGCATAGGGCGTCAGCAGCGACACGGTAATCTCGATCGGCGCGTCATCCACCCGTTGGTGGAACTTTTCCGCCAGCCAGCCAACCGCCACCCCGAGCAGGATGCCACCCACACTGACGAGCACGAACTGCCCGCCCGCTTGCGCCAGCGAAAAAGTGCCGGTGGCGACCGCCACGACCGCGAAGCGGTAGGCCACCAGGGCGGTAGCGTCGTTCACTAGGCTTTCCCCTTCGAGGATCGTCACGATGCGCTGGGGCACATGCAGGCGGTTGGCGATGGCCGTCGCGGCGATGGCGTCGGGTGGCGAAATGATCGCCCCTAGCACGAATCCGGCCGGCAGCGGCAAGTCCATGAAGTAGAACGCGAGGAACGCCACCGTCACCGTCGTGAACAGGACCAGGCCGACGGCCAGCAGTGAAATCGGACGTAGGTTCTGCCGGAAATCGCGCCAGGACGTGAACATGGCGGCGGGAAACAGCAGCGGCGGCAGGATGAACAGGAAGACCAGGTCCGGATCGAGCCGCACGTCCGGCAGCCCGGGGATCGATCCGAGCACCAGGCCGCCCATTACGAAGAGAATCGGGTAGGGGATGTTGAGCCGGCGGCCGACCAAGGCCAACACCGCCACCGCCAGCAGGAGGCCCACGAAAATTTCCACAACGCTCGTCATCCGCGGGCAAGCCTGCCGGCCGTTCTCCCCTTTGAACAGGGGCGGGGCCAATTTCCGGTCCGGTGGCGAGCCGACGCGTTTGCCCGCCTCGGGGTTCCGCCTACGGGCGCTTCGACTACCCGATTTTGCCGGGTCGATCCCCTTCGGCGGAACTTTTCGCATTGGGCTTTGACGCCGAATGGCCCGGCTTCGCACGCTGCCGACGCGATGCTCAATCACCTTTGGCTTGGCATGTTGGTGGTCGCCGTCCTGGTGGGCGGCTTCACCGGGCACCTGAAGGAGACGGCGGACGGGGCCATTGAGTCTGCCAAGACCGCCGTGACGTTGGCGCTCGGCCTGGTCGGCGTGATGACCCTGTGGCTGGGCATCATGCGGTTGGCGGAGCGGGCGGGGCTCGTAAGCGTGCTCGCCCGCACGCTGCGGCCGCTGCTGCGCTGGCTGTTTCCCGAAGTTCCCGCCGATCATCCCGCGATGGGATCGATGGTGATGAACATCGCGGCCAACGTGCTCGGCCTGAACAACGCCGCGACGCCGCTGGGGCTCCGGGCCATGCGCGACCTGGAGACGCTGAACCCGAATCCCGGCACGGCAACGAACGCCATGTGCACGTTCCTCGCGATCAACACCGGGTCTGTGCAGCTCATCTCAGTCAACGCCATCGCCGTGCTGGCGGCGGCGGGCTCGAAGAATCCGACCGCCATCGTGGGCACGACGCTCGTGGCCACGGTCTTTTCGTCCATCGCGGGCTTGGTGGTGGTAAAGGTGCTGGAACGTATTTCGCCGTCGCCGGCCGCTGGCACCCGTGCCGCGGAGGAAACCGTTGCGGCGGCCCAGACGGAAACGGCGGCCGTCGTGCAGGAATCCCTCCTGCAACCGATGGGGATCTTTCAATGGCTGGCCTTGGCAGCGTTCGGCGGGTCCTTTGCTTGGTTCCTCGTGCTGGTGGCGTTTCCCGATTCGGTCGGCCGGGTGTTGCCGGCGGACATGGTTGGGCAGGCGGCGTGGATCCGGGTGCTGAACGCGGTTTCAGTGCTGGCGGTTCCGTTCATGGTGGCGTTCTTCCCGTTCTACGCGTGGCTGCGGAAGCTGGCGGTCTACGAGGAATTCATCGAGGGCGCCAAGGACGGCTTTGGGGTGGCAGTGCAAATTATTCCCTACTTTGTCGCGATGCTGGTCGCCATCGGCTGCCTGCGCGGCGCGGGCGTGATCGAGCTGTTCACGCAGGTGCTCACTCCGGCGCTGAACCTAGTGAACTTCCCGCCCGACCTCGCGCCGATGGCCCTGATCCGTCCGCTCAGCGGGAGCGGTTCGCTCGCGGCGCTGTCGGACCTCGTCAAGACGCTCGGTCCCGACCACCTGACCACCCGCATGGCGGCGACGCTGTTCGGCAGCACGGAGACGACGTTCTACATCGTGGCCGTCTACTTCGGCGCGGTGGCGGTGCGGAAGACGCGACACGCCATCTGGGCCGGATTGGCGGCGGATTTGGCCGGCATCATCGCCGCGGTCATCGTCTGCAGGTTGGTTTGGGGCTGAGTTGGTCCGTTTCGATTGATGGCTAGCGTCAGTGCTTCGCCGGGGCCGCGGTCGCCGGGACGTAATCCACCCGATGGACCAGCAGCGCCGCGATGCCCATCAGCGCCCCGCCCAACGCGACGGCGTAGACGGATTTGCCGCCAAACACATGTTCCACCAGCGGACCGGAACCCAGCGCGATGGCGACCTGCGGGATGACGATGAAGAAGTTAAACACGCCCATGTAGGTGCCCATCTTCTCCTCGGGCAGGCAGCCGGCCAGCATGGCGTAAGGCATCGCCAGGATGCAGGCCCAAGCGATGCCGACGCCGATCATCGGGGCGAAGAGCAGCTGCTTGTCCCTGATGAACAGGACCGACAACAACCCGAGCGCACCGCAAAGTAGGCCGACGAAATGGATCTTCTTGGGCGACACATGGCGGGTGAGCGCGATCAGGCCGAAGGCCATGGCCAGCGCCACGCCGTTGTAGACCGAGAAGCAGACTCCGCCCCAGGCGGTGCCTTCGCGGTAGAGTTGGCTGCTGGCGTCGGTCGCGCCGAAGACGCTGCGGGCGATGGCCGGGCTGAAGTAGGTCCACATGCAGAACAGACCTCCCCAGGTGAAGAGTTGCACCCACCCGAGTTGGCGCATCCGGGGCGGCATGGCCGCGACGGTGGCGATGATCTCCTGCACGTTGGCGGCCAGACCGGACTTATCCTTTTTCTGGAGTTCAAAGGCCGCCAGGTCGGCCGGTGGGTATTCCTTGGTGGTCAGGATCGTCACCAGCACGCACAGCAGTAGCACCGCCGCGCCGAGGTAAAAGGCCAACTTCACCGGCTGGGGAATCTTGCCGGCGCCGGCCGGGTCGGACGTGACGCCGAACCAGTTGGCCAGCATCCACGGCAGCGACGACGAAACTACGGCGCCGATGCCGATGAGCAATGTCTGCACGGAGAAGCCGAACGGACGCTGCTCCTCGGGCAACAGATCGGCCACGAACGCCCGGAACGGCTCCATGGTGACGTTGATCGAGGCGTCGAGAATCCAGAGCAACCCCACCGCCATCCACAGCGCGCCGCAGTTTGGCATGGCGATGAGGGCCAGCGTGGACAGCAGCGCACCGACGAGGAAGTAGGGCTTTCGGCGTCCCAGCGAATTCCAGGTGCGGTCGCTCATGTGCCCGACGATGGGCTGCACGAGCAGCCCGGTGAGCGGCGCAGCGATCCACAGCAGGGCCAGTTCGCTCTCCTTGGCGCCCAGCATCTCGTAGATGGAGCTCATGTTGGCCATCTGAAGGCCCCAGCCGAACTGGATGCCGAGGAACCCGAAGCTGAGGTTCCAAATCTGCCAGAATTGCAGGCGCGGTTTGTTCATGGGGGACAGAATGGGGTAAGGCGCGGGATCGAGTGCGTCGGCTCCTTCGCCCCGCGGACGGAAGCGAAGAACGTCAGGAGACGGGGAAGCGACGGGGACACGCGGCGGATTCTGCCGGAGAATGCCGGGCCGGCAAGCCTCCGGCTGCAACCGGAGTTTCAGCCGGTCCGACTGTTGGTCACTGCAACCAGGTCCGGCCAGAGTTGGTCGAAGCAGTCCGCCAACAGCCGGTGGTCCCGCTCCAAAACACGTCGGGCGGCGGCGGGATGGAAGGCGGCGCGCGCCCGCGGGGAAAGTCGCCGGGCGATCCGTGTCAGGGTGAGTTCGACGCCGGCGGGTGTGCCGTAGCAGCCCAACCACCGTTCGTCCTCCATGCGGGCCAGCACAGCCTGAACCTCGGCCGGCAGGTGCTGGGAATGGGCGTAGAGGCCGGCGTGGACCCGGTCCACAAAGCCATCCAACGGCTCACCGGCAAGCCGTTCGAAGTCCCGGGTCAGGAAATGGTCCCAGGTCACGTCGAGGACCAGGCCGGCGAAGCGGCGCAACCCCGCCGGCAGCTTAGCTCGGGCGGCCAGCACGGCGGGATGCCGGTCGGTGGTCTCGTCGATGCGGCGGTGCAATTCGATACCCACCCGCACCATCGGGTCGGTCACCGCGGTCAGTTCCGGCCGCGACAGCACGTCGGGCAGCCAATTGCCGAGCCGGACGCGGTCGTCATCCGGTGACAGGACAAAGTGCGCGAGCCAGTTCACGGTGGGAAATGACCAAGGACCAACGCTCAATGTCCAATCTTGAAGTGGCGGTCCGAGCCGCTTGGGCAGCCGGTCATTGGCAATTGGTCATTGGGCATCATGCCTGTCCTCAACTTTTCCTGTCCGCTTTTGCCGGCGGCGGCCATTCAATGGGAAAACCGTGGTGACCGATGCTCAACTGCTGCGCGACTTCGCCGCCTCCGGCGCCGAGGAGGCTTTCACCGAACTGGTGAGGCGGCACGCCGGGTTGGTGCGGGCGGCCGCGCTGCGGCAGACCAACGACCTGCACTTGGCCGACGAGGTTACCCAGGCCGTGTTTGTCTTGCTGGCGCGCAAGGCGGGTTCGATCAGCCCGGAGGTGGTCCTTCTTGGCTGGCTGATGCAAGCCGCCCGGTTTGCCGCCAATGACCTGCTGCGGGCGGAACGCCGCCGGCGGCAGCGGGAGAATGCCGCGTTTCAGATGAACACCATTGCCCCCGACACGAACGAGGATGCCGCCCGACTGTGGGAACGCGTCGCGCCCGTCCTGGATGACTCGCTGGCCCGCCTGCGCGAAGCGGATCGCTCCGCGTTGCTGCTGCGGTTTTTCCGGAATTGCAGCCTCGCGGAAGTGGGGGCGGCGCTGGGCATCGCCGAGGAGGCGGCGCGCAAGCGGGTGGGGCGGGCGCTGGAGAAGCTGAGGGCTGAGCTTCAGCGCCGGGGAGTCGTGGCGTCGGCCACGTCGTTGCCTGGGTTGCTGGCGCAGCAGGCGGTGGGCGAACCCGCCGCCGATTGGGTTGCGCCCACGGTGTTGGCCGCATTGAAGCCCGCGGCCACGGGTTCGGCGAAGGCGGTGGCGCTTTCCCAGGCCGTGGCGGCCGACATGGCGTGGACGACGGCACGGGCCTGGATCGTGATGGCTGCAACGGCGCTCTCGCTGCTCGGCGGCGCCGGTTGGCTGGGGCGCGAAGTCGTGGAGCGCTGGCAGGCCCGGGCGGTGCGGGCGGACGGCGACTATCGCGCTGCGGGTTTTACCGATCCGCGGGTGGTGCACGGGTTCATCCGCGAGCTCCAGCGGCAGATTCGCGATGGCGAACGTGAGGCGGTGGTCCGGTGGATCCGTTATCCGTTGCCGGTCCGCGGCCGGGGATTTGCCGCGCCCTTCGCGAGCCCGGCCGCCGTGCTGGGAGCGTTCGAACGGGTCTTCACTGCGTCCGTGGCGGGTGAAATCCTCAAATGCCCGGCGCAACGCCTGCACTGCACCGCGCAGGGAGTGATGATCGGCGGCGGCTCGGTCTGGATTGCGCCCGACCCGGCGACTGGCGAACCTCGGATTGCTTTGGTGAACTTGCCATGAAGGGCATCGCAGCCAACGGAAGCAGCGGCCGGTCCAATCGCCGGAAGGCGGGCGGGCGGGGTTTCACCTTGGTCGAATTGCTCGTGGTCGTGGCGATCATCGGGGTTCTGGCGGGGCTGCTGGTTCCGGCGCTGGCCCAGGCCAAGCGCAAGGCCAAAGCCGTCCAATGCCTTTCCCAGCTGCGTCAGCTCGGGCTCGGAATGCTCATGTATGCGGACAGCGAACCGGACGGGAAGTTGCCCCCGGATCCGCAGGGGGCCGACGCGCCGGCTTGGGTGCAGACGTTGGTGCCGCAACTGGGTTCGGTGGACGGCATCCGCATCTGCCCCTCCGATGGCTACGCGGAAGCCCGCCGGCGGTGGGGACGGGCCAGCTACGTGCGGAACGAATACACGGCCCGTGAGCCGAAGCCCGTCGACGAAATCACGGCCGCTCCCGGCTTGAAACCCGAGCTGACGATCAATCGGGCCACCTTGCGGCTGGCTGACCTTGCCCGGCCGGCCGACACGTTCCTCGCCTTCGAGGGCTCCAATCTCGGCGTGCAGTTTCCTCCGCTCGGCCTCGACCGGGTGCCGGTTCCCGCCTTTGACGACCATACGCATCCCGACACCTGGGTCTTCGGGTGGGCCCATGTGCTGGCCGACATTGATCCTTACCGGCATGGCAAGGGGGCCAACTACCTGCACGCCGACGGTCATGTGACCGCGATCCCGGCCGAGACCCTGCGGCGCCGGCTGGAAGCCGGGGAGAATTTTGCGGCCATCCCGGAGTAGCGCCCGGCGCCGCGACCGCTACGCTGAAACCTCACTCACCCGTTTGCTGACGACCTGACATGAAATCCATCCTAGCCCCCTTGGCCTGGCTGCTGGCTGCCGGTTGGTTGGCCGCCCGCTTGTTGGCGCAAAACGTTCCGGGCGACCCCAATCAGCCGGTGGTAACCCTCACCATCACCGCGCCGGCGGACGGGGAAGGCTTTCCACTCGGCGTGGATGTCCCGATCCGGGCCACCGCAATCGATACGGGGGGCGGCATCACCCGGCTGGAATTCCTGGCCGACGACAAAGTCATCGGCGAGTCGGCGATCCTCACCTTGGTTCCAATTCCGCCGGGCGAGCCGGTGAACCATGAATTCATCTGGCGCGACGCGCCGTTCGGCCAATACGAATTGCGCGTGCGCGGGGTGGGCTCGCCGGGCGTGCCCAGCTTGTCCTCGCCGGTGACGATTCAAGTGGGCCAAGTGAAGCCGGTCGCGGCTCTTGTTTGGAAACAGCCGACCGACCTCGCCGAATTCCGGTTGGGAACCGCCCTTGAATTGGTCGCCGACGCCACCGATCCGCGTGGCCTGATCACGACGCTCGATTTCTTCGCCAACGGGGAAAAGGTCGGAACGTCGACCGTCGACTTCTGCCCGCCTTGCCTCAGTCCGCCGTGTCCGCTGGCACCCTGCATCCTGCCGCCCGTCGGAGCGACTTTGACCCATCGGCTGGTCTGGAACCCGCCGGCGGAGGGCAAATACGCGCTCGAGGCCCGCGCTGTTTTGGCGGATGGCTCGGCCTTGACGTCGTCGCCGGTGCGAATCGCGGTTGCAGCGATGGACCCGCCCATGGTGACGGTTTCGGCGATTCGTCCCTACGCCCTGGAAGGCGACCGGTTCAACCGCGGCGAGGTGGTTTTTGAACGCACGGGCGACCTGACAAAAGACGTCGTGGTTTTCTTCCAGGTCACCGGCGAGGCGCGACGGGGCGCCGATTACCAGTTAGTGGTCGATCCCTGCGACGAATGCGCCAAGCCGGACGTCGAACTGTTGGGCAACGAAATCCTGATCCCGGCGGGCCGAAGCGCGGTGACGGTTGGGGTCTTTGCCTCCTTCGACGGGCTGCTCGCGGTGGTCGAGCGGCCGGCCGAGTCCCTGGCCTTGCAAATCATCATGCCGCCGATTCCGGCCGTGGTGGGAGCGGTGCCGCCCTACTTGACGGGCAGCCCCGACCGCGCGGAGGCGTGGATCGTAGATCGCCGCGATCCCAATGCGGCCGAAGTGGTGCTCGTGGCGCCGGCGCCGGAGTCCGCCCTGGCGGTGAACGGGGCACACGTGCTACGGGCGGTGGCCGTGGATCCGGTGGCCTCGATCCGGCGAGTCGAGTTTACCGCCAACGACCAAGTGGTGGGCGTTTCCGAAATCCTGACCCGCGAGATGGACATCCCGGGGCGCCTGCGGGTGCATGAATTTGTTTGGCGGCCAGCCGCGGGCACCGAGCCGGGCAAGGTCCTCCTCGGAGTCCGGGCCACGACGGTCGGGGGCGTGCAGCTGAAGTCGTGGCCCGTGCCCGTGAAGCTGACCACCGACGACGCCAAGCTGCCCACACTGACGATCGCGCCGGGCAAGTCGCCGGCCTTTGAGTCGGGCGACCTCAAGAACCGGACGGGCAGCTTCGTGGTGTCCCGCAGCGGCGGGACGGGTAATGAGGCGGCGCTTGATCTCTGGGTGCACGTCACGGGTTCCGCGACTTGGGGGCAAGATTACCAGTGGAACTTCCAGAATCCCGACGCGAACGGCCAATTGCCGGCCTTCGGCAACTTCCTGGCGGTGCAGATTCCCGCCGGCGCGGCCGAGGTGACCTTGGCATTCACGGCGGCGTCGGACGACCGCGTGGAGGGCACCGAAACGGTGGCGTTGCGGATGATTGAGACCCCCATTGCCTCGCTGGGTTCGAGCCTGTTGCCGTTTCCGCCGAGCTACCTCATCGGCGAGCCGAGCGAAGCCAGCGTCGAAATCCGCGACGCGATAAACGAGGTGCCTAAGGTTACCCTGGCGGCCTCGGGCGCCGAGTTTCCGGTCGGGGCGACCGTGACGTTGTCGGCCACGGCGGTTGTGCCGGGGCAGCCCATCGGCGGGATTGTGTTCCTGGCGAACGGTCGTGAAATTGGCCAGGTGCCGTATTGCTGCGACACCTGCCGGTGCCTGCCGCCGGTGGCAGGCGCATCATTCTCCGCCACGTTCGAGTGGAAGAACGTTCCCGCGGGTGTTTACGCCGTGACCGCCCAGGCGCTGACCTTCGCAAACAATCTCTGGGAATCCGCGCCGGTCACGATCCGCGTCGGTGACTTGAAGGCGCCTTCGCTCGTGATTCTCACGCCGACGAACGGAGCGGCCTTCAAGCTTGGGGAATCCATCCTCATCGACACCGAAGGCGTGGACCCGGAAGGCAGCGTCAATCAGGTCGAGTTCTTCGCCAATGGCCTGAAGATCGGCGAAAGCTGCCACGCGTGCGTAATCGACGCGCTAGTGATGCCCGGCACTCCGATGCACAATCTGCTCGCCTGGACCCCCGAACACGCCGGCAGCTACGTGCTGACCGCGGTCGGGCAGTTTGGCGATAACCGCAAGGTAGCCGCCCCGCCGGTCGTGGTCCGGGTGGGCGAGGTCAAGGCCCCGAACCTGACCATCACTGCGCCGGTCAACGGCGCGTCCTTCAAGGTCGGTGAAACCGTCGTCATCGACACGGTCGGGCAGCACCCGGCGGGTTGGGTGACCACCGTCGAATTCTTCGCCAACGGCAACAAGGTCGGGGGAAGCTGCGTGGCTTGCCTGATCGCGGGGCTGATCCCGCCGGGTCGTGAGCTGCACAATCGCCTGGAGTGGCAGACCGAGAAGCCCGGCACCTATGTGCTCACCGCCGTGGGCAGCTTTTCACCGGAGGGGAAGGCGACCGCCGTTCCGGTCGTGGTCCGCGTGTTGCCGCCGGAATCCTCGGCCCGCCTGACGATCAAATCGCCCACCGACGGCAGCACTGTGCCGGCGGCGTCTCCATCGGAGGTGACGGCCGTGGGCAGCGGACGGCTGGGCGGCATCACGGACGTGGTCCTGCTGGTGGATGGTCAGCCCGCCGGGGAATCCCACGTTAACTTCATTCGGGCGCCCGGCGTCGATGAGGAAGTGGCGCACAGCTTTACCGTTCGCCTGACAGCGGGTTCGCATGAACTGGTCGTCCACGATCTCACAGATCGCGCGTTGAAATCGGCGCCGGTGCGGATTACCGCCGCCGGACCGGCCGCGCGCATCACTTGGGACAGCCCGGCCGACGGTGCGGGATTCCTGCCGGGGCAGACCATTCCGCTGGAAGTTACCGCCACCGACCCAAGCGGCCTCCTGTTCGAAGTAGAATACCGTTCCGGCGAAACGATCATCGGCCATTCCGCCTATTCCTGCGTGACGTGCCGGCCGGGGATCGGAGCGCCCTTGCCGCATCGCTTTGAATGGACGAACCCGCCCGCCGGCGAACACAAGCTGACGGCCCGCGCCATCCGGGCCGACGGGAGCGTCGTTCGCTCGTTGCCGCTCCGATTGACGGTCGGGGACCAGACGAACCCGGCCCTGACGGTGCGACGGGAATTGCCAGCCGGTTATCAGGCGGGTGCCAAGTTCACGGTGCGCCTGGCGGTCCAGCCAGCCGCATCGGTTTCCGCCTATGTGATTGAGGACAAGCCGCCGTTTGCGGAACTGACGCCGGGCGCTGCCGGGCTGCCTTCCTGGCAAGTGGTCGGGGTCGGCAACGGCGGGGTATTCGATCCGGTGACGGCCATGGTGAAGTTCGGCCCATTCTTTGACCACGCGCCGCGCACGCTGACCTACGAGGTCCTGCCCAATATGGCCGTGGATTTGGCCGAGTTCAGCGGCATGGGTTCCGCCGACGGCGTGAGTTTCCCGATTGGCGGCGATGCGGTCCTGCGGGGGCAATCTCGGCATCCGGCGGACCGGGACCCCGCCGACGACGCCATCAGTGCCAACGAACTGACGGCCTACGCCGCCGCGTGGAAACGCGAACAGGTGTGGCCGGTGGCACCCAATCCGATCCCGATGGACTACGTGACGCGGGCAGCGGCGCTGTGGAAGGCCGGCGAAACGTATCATCCGACCGGCACCACGGCTGGCGGCGCCCGTGACTGGGAAAACGGGTTGCCGACCGACGCCGCGCCGCCGGCTGGCGCGAATGGCTTGCCGGCGGCCGGCACGGCTGTGCGCACCAGCA
Organism: Verrucomicrobiales bacterium; assembly: GCA_040375265.1. Lineage (GTDB taxonomy): Bacteria > Verrucomicrobiota > Verrucomicrobiia > Limisphaerales > UBA9464 > CAIWAH01. The sequence goes on along the minus strand of JBEISV010000014.1, from coordinate 14,332 downwards.
CGGTGCGGGACGACGGTCTGACCTTGGTAACGATCCGTGTCCTCGTCGCCCCGGGCACCCGTGCGTTCGCCGTGGAGGAGCGACTCACGGAAGGCGGCACCGTGAGCGGAGTTTCCAGCGACGGCGCCTGGGCTGCCAAAAGCCGGATCCTTCGTTGGGGACCGTTCTTCGCCGGCGTCAACCCGGTGGTCAGTTACCTCGTCAGCGGGGGACGTTCCGAAGCCAAGGGGTTGGTGTCATTCGACGGCCTGAGCTTGCAGATCCATAATGCCGCCACCGGGGCACCGAGCACTCCCGCCGGCAGGCTGATCGCCGTGGATCCATTGCCGGATGGTTCGCTGCAAGTGTCTTTGGAATCGGCGGCGTTGTCGGATGGCGCCGAGTTCGACCTCGAAGTCAGCGGCGATCTGGGCACTTGGCAACCAGCGGGCGCCTTCGCCGCGGAGCAGGGCGGCGGCTTCGCGAAGGACACCGGTCCGGTCGGCACAGAAGTGCGCTTCTATCGCGCCGTGCGGAAACGGTAGGGCACCACAACTTCGGGTGTCGGCTGGTCATGGATAACCGTCCTTAACTGGCGCGGCGATGGTTTGTTTGCCACGTTGCCGCATGCGTGTTTGCCGTTCGTTCCTCCGCCTGGGGTTGCGTTCCTGCCTGGCGGCTTGGCTGACGTGGTTGGCGGTCGCTTCCGCGGGGGCGGCTCAGCTGTCGGTGGTGGTCAGCGAACTGATGTATTCACCGTTGGCCGATCCGGCGGGTGTCGAATCCACGGCCGATTATGAGTTCATCGAATTGGCCAACGTCTCGGGTGCAGCCGTAAACCTCGGCGGCACCTACCTGACTAACGCCGTCGATTTTGTCTTCCCGGCGGGCACGACCATCCCGGCGGGTGGTTTCCTCGTGGTGCCGGCGAAGCGTTCCACCTTTCAGGCGCGGTATGGCACGGCCATCACGATCACCTCCGGATTCTCCGGCAAACTGAGCGACCAGGGCGACACGGTGGAACTGAAGTCGGCCAACGGCGCGACGATGTTCAGCTTCACCTACGACAGTTCGGGCGACTGGCCGTCGCGGGCGGACGGGAAGGGGAGTTCCCTCGAACTGGTCGATCCTCAGGGCGACCTGAATGATCCGGCGAACTGGCGTTCGAGCACGGAATACCAGGGTTCGCCCGGCCGTGCCGGAGTCGGCCCGCTGAAGCAGGTGGTCATCAACGAAATCCTCGCGCACACCGACCCGCCGTTCGAGGACGCCATCGAGTTGATGAACCTCACCGCCCAACCAGTGGCCATTGGGGGCTGGTATCTGTCCAACAACCGGGAGAACCCCAAGAAGTTCCGGATCCCGACCGGCACGATCATTCCGGCCGGCGGCTTCAAGGTGTTTTACGAACTGGCGGGCACCGGTTCCGCCGCGGGCTTCAATCCCGACGCCACCGGGGACAATCCCTCGTTCACGTTCAATTCGGCCAACGGCGATGAGGCCTGCCTAGTGAGCGTCGATGCGGCCGGTAACTTGCTCAACTGGATGGACGCGGTGACCTTCGGGGCGACTGCCAACGGCCTTGGTTTGGGTCGGTATCCGGATGGCACGGGCAAACTGACCCCAATGAGCCGGCAGACGTTCGGGACGGTGATCGATGCGTCGTTTCCCGAGGAATTCCTCGCGGTGTTCCGCACCGGACCCGGCGCCAGCAATGCCTATCCCGCGGTCGGTCCCGTCGCGATCAGCCGCATTCAGTATCACCCGGCGGACGGCGGCGATGAGTTCATCGAGTTGCAGAATGTCACCACGACGTCGGTGACGCTCTACGATCCTGCCTATCCCACCAATACTTGGCGCCTGCGCAACGCGGTTGACTTTGACTTGCCCACCGGTGTCACGTTGGCGACCGGCGAAAAATTGCTGGTGGTGGCGACGAACCCCGCCGCGTTCCGGCTGAAGAACTCGATTGCCACCGGCGCCCAGGTCTTCGGCCCATGGACCAACGCCTTGAACAACGCGGGGGAAACCATTGAGCTCTACCAACCCGATCCACCGCAGTTGCCGCCCCACCCGGACGCTGGCTTTGTTCCTTATGTGCTGGTGGAGGAGGTGAGCTATCTGCCGAGTGCGCCTTGGCCCGTGGCGGCCGACGGCACGGGGCGGCCCTTGGTTCGCAAAGGTCCGACGCTGTTCGCCAACGATCCGGCGAATTGGGCGGCCGAGGCAACCGCGCCGATTGCCCCGGTGGTTTCCGGCAGCGTCGGCGGTGCCGGACTGGTGCTGAGCTTTTCGGCCGAGACGGGGCGAACCTATCGCCTCCAGCGCCGAGCTACTCTCGCGAGCGGAAGCTGGGATGCAGGCGTTGCAATTCCAGTTCCGGCGAGCGGCGGCCCCGCGTCCGTCAGCGTGACGCCAGCGGCGAACGGGGTGGAGTTCTTCCGTGTCACCGTGGAATAGCTCGGCCCGTTCAGCGGGCAAACAGGCGGAAGAACCACTCTTTCCCGCCCCAAACCCACAGCGTGGCCGCGGCGGCGATGAATGGGCCGTAGGGCAGCCGGGCGGACCAATCACGTTTGCCGGCCAAGATCAGGCCGACACCGACCAAGGAGCCCAGCACGGCGCTGGCGAGGAGGGAGAAAATCGTGGCCTGCCAACCGAGGAAGGCGCCAATGCCGGCCATGAACTTCACGTCGCCGAAGCCCATGGCTTCCCGCGGGAGGGTGACCTTGTCGGTCTCCACGCGCATGAACGGTTCCTGCGAGGCGTCGAGTTTCTCCGCGCCGATCTGGAGCAACGGAGGGTCTTGCTTCAGCGCCAAACGGACCGGCTGGTTCCAGTAGCAGCGGTCCGTCAGTTCCAGTCGCCGGGCTTCCAGGAGGACGGTGTCCGAAGTGCGGTAAAACACCTCGTCGTAGAATACCTTGCCGTCGGGCAGCTCAATCGCCTCCTCGGTAAACGAGATCGTCGTGCCGTCGGGAATGCTGACCCGCTGTTTGCCGAACAGCAGCTTGCCCCCACGGAGCACGCCATAGACGAGTCCTCCGCCGACCAGCGCGCCCAGGGCGCTGAATTTCATCCCAGCGACCGCGGTGGTCGCGCCGACCAGCGCCGGAACGAGCGCCGCAAAGGCGAAACCCGCGAAGATGCCGCCGACGGTGATTTGGTCGGGAATGATGTAGTGCTCCAAATCAATCGCCGTCGCGGCGATGAACCCGGCGAAGAGGATGCAGAGCGCGAGGGCCATCAGCGGCTCCGTCCGGCCCAACGCGAGCCACGTCCCGAGAAAGGTCATGCCGGTGAACGCCTCGACGAGCACGTAACGAGGTGGGATGGCTGCATCGCAGTAGGCGCACCGGCCGCGGAGCAGCAGCCAAGACAACACCGGCAGGTTGTGCCGGAGCTTGATCCGGGTGTTGCACTTCGGGCAGTGGGACGGCGGGGTGACGGTGCTGAGGTCCAGCGGCAGCCGGTAGATAACGACGTTCAGGAAGCTGCCGACGATGAGGCCCAACAGCAGGAAACTGATCGTCCATAAATGGAACGGAGTCCGGAACGGGCCGTCGTAGAGGTGCTCGTAGGGAATGCCGTAGAAGGTATCCATGCTTACGCGTGTCGTTGAATTTCCGCCTGCAGGGCCGAGCGCATGACTTCGACAGGGGCCGGTTGGCCGGTCCATAGTTCGAGGGCAGCCGCGCCCTGATAGAGCAGCATGCCCAGTCCGTTGGCTGTCCGGCAACCCGCGGCGCGGGCAGCCCGCAACAGCAGTGTGTCGGCCGGGCGGTAAATCATGTCATACACGCCGTCGGCGCGCTCCAGGGCGAATGCGGCGGAGTCGAACGGCAGGCCGTCGTCGGGTTTCAGGCCGAGCGACGTGGCGTTGAGCACGATCTCCACCTCGGCCTCCGGATAGCCGACGCGGACGTCCACCGCGGGAAACCGCCCCGCGATTTCCTCGGCGATGGTCTGCGCCTTGGCGGCGGTGCGGTTGACTAGCCAAAGTTCTTCAACGCCTTCGTCGGCAAGCCGCAGGGCGGCAGCGCGGCCCGCTCCGCCAGCGCCCAGGAGGAGGACCCGGGCGGACCGGGGTTCGATGCCGAGATCTTCCCGCAAGGCTCGGATGATCGCGTCGGCATCGGTGTTGTAGCCCTTGGTCCGGACCGGGCCGATAACTGATGGCAATTGCCCCACCGGTCTCCAATCGCCGGCGGTGTCCATGGACTCGAACACGACCGTGTTCACCGCGCCCCAGAGGCGGGCCGAATCGTCGAGCTCATCCAGGAGCGGCACGGCGAGCAGCTTGTGCGGCACGGTCAAGTTCACGCCGACGAATCCCATGGTCCGGGCGCCTTCGAGGGCTTCGCGCAATTTCTCCGGCGCGACTTCGCAGGCCACGTAGCGCCAGTCGAGGCCGAGGGTGGCCAACGCGGCGTTGTGCATGGCCGGCGAGGCGGAGTGCCGGATGGGTGCGCCAAAGACCGCCGCCAACCGGGTGTTGGCGGAGAGCGGATTGGCGAACTGCGGAGTCATGCCGGCGAAAGGTGGCGGAGACGCCCGCACCGGCGCAAGCATCCCAGCGAGCGGGCCGGTCGCCCGCGAGCGCCGTGAACGCGCCCGGCCCGCGCTATTCCGGGCAAACGCGCCTTGCACCGCCCCCCTCCGGTGGTAGCTTCACCGCGCCGCAAATATGCCTGAAGACGACAATAGCAGCCGTAAGGACAACTCCGGGGGAGGCTCGGGATTTCAAGCCCGCACCTGGATCGTCTGGCTCGCCATCGCCGCGTTGATTCCGCTGCTGCTGTTCTTCCAGAACCGCACCCAGCCGCGCTACAAGTCGATCTCCTACAAGGAGCTTTTTGACCTCGTCGAGGCGGGCATGGTCGAGTCGGGCGAAATCAACTTCAGCTCCCAGTCCGCGGTGCAACGGGTGATCCGTGGCAAATATCGCGCAGTCGAGGCGGGCAAGACCAACCTGGTCAGCGTGCCGTTCATGGTCGAGACGGTGTTGGTCGAGGACGACGTGCAGCAGTTGCTCCGTAGCGGCGCCTTCAAGTCGGTCGACAACAACAGCCTGTTGCTCAACATCATGGTCGGCCTGCTGCCGATCGTGCTGGTGGGGACGCTGATTTGGTTCTTCTTCATCCGGCAGATTCGTGCGGCCGGCAAAGGCGCGCTCAGCTTCGGCAAGTCCAAGGCCCGGCTGCTGAGCAAGGAAAAGAACAAGACCACCTTCAAGGACGTCGCCGGGGTCGAGGAGGCCAAGGAGGAAGTTTCCGAACTGGTCGAGTTCCTCAAGGACCCCAAGAAGTTCCAGAAGCTGGGAGGGCGCATTCCCAAGGGCATCCTCATGGTTGGGCCTCCGGGCACCGGCAAGACGCTGCTCGCCAAGGCCATCGCCGGCGAAGCTGACGCGTCATTCTTCAGCATCAGCGGTTCGGACTTCGTTGAAATGTTCGTCGGGGTCGGCGCCAGCCGGGTCCGTGACATGTTTGAACAGGCCCGCAAGGCTACCCCCTGCCTGATCTTCATCGACGAAATCGACGCGGTCGGTCGCTCCCGCGGCCACGGCCTCGGCGGCGGCAATGACGAACGGGAACAGACGCTCAACGCCCTGCTCGTCGAGATGGACGGTTTCGACACCCAGGAAGGCATCATCATCATCGCGGCAACCAACCGCCCCGACGTGTTGGATCCCGCGCTGTTGCGTCCGGGCCGATTCGACCGTCAGGTCACCGTCAACCTTCCGGATGTCCGCGGCCGGGAAGCGATTCTTAAGGTTCACGCCAAGAACGTGAAGCTAGACGGTTCGGTGGACCTTTCCATCATCGCCCGTGGCACGCCGGGCTTCTCCGGCGCCGAGCTGGCCAACTTGCTTAACGAGGCCGCCCTCATTGCCGCCCGCGCCAGCCGCAAATCCATCGGCATGGCCGAACTCGAGGAGGCCCGCGACAAGGTGCGCTGGGGCCGTGAACGCCGGAGCATGGCGATGACCGACGCCGAAAAGCGGGGCACCGCGTGGCACGAAGCCGGTCACGCCTTGGTCAATGTGCTGCTGGAACACACGCATCCGCTCCACAAGGTGACCATCATCCCGCGCGGTCAGTCGCTGGGTTCCACCATGTGGTTGCCCAAGGACGATTTGCACAATCGCCGGAAGAAGGAGCTTCAGGACTTAATCGCCGTGACGATGGCCGGTCGGATCGCCGAAGAGCTGGTCACCAACGATGTCTCGACCGGCGCCGCCGGCGACATCCAGCAGGCCACCAGCATGGCCAAGGCGATGGTCATGCACTACGGCATGAGCGACAAACTCGGCATGGTGCTTTACGGCGAGGCCAATGAGTTCGTCTTCCTCGGCCGCGATATGATGCGGTCCAAGGAATACAGCGAATCCACCGCCCAGCAGATCGACGGCGAGATCAAGCGGATCATCGACGAGGGCTACAACACCGCGAAGACGATCATCGAGACCCATCGCGACAAGCTCGACCTCATTGCCCAGGCGCTGCTCGACTACGAGACGCTCGACGGCCAGCAGGTCTCGGACATCGTCAACACCGGAACCTTTACCCCGCCGCCCGTGAAGCCCGGCGAGATTGATCCACCGTCCGGCGCACAGGCGGGGACACCGCTGCCCGAGGTTGTGAAGCCGGTGCCGCCGAAGCTGCCGGGCTTCGGCTCGCCGGCCCCGGCGGCCGCCTGAGAACGGATAGAACATCATCGACGCCGCGGAAATCCCGCGGCGTTTTTGTTTCGGCCCGTTGACCGGCCGGCACCGCTTCACCAACCTGCGCGCGCACATGGTCATCGCCCCTTCGCTGCTTGCCGCCGACTTCGGACGTTTCGCCCACGAGGCGGACCGCGCCGAGCGTTCCGGCGCCGAGTGGTTGCACTTGGACATCATGGATGGCCAGTTCGTGCCCAACATTTCCTTCGGCCCCGAGGTCGTCCGGGCCGTGCGACCGCACTTCAAACGCTTCCTCGACGTCCACCTGATGTGTGGCAAGCCGGAGATCCTGTTCGACGGCTTCGTGAAGGCGGGCGCCGACGGCCTGACCGTCCACGTCGAACTCGGTTCGCAGGTCACGCCGCTGCTCTGGAAGATCCGTTCGCTCGGCAAGAAGGTCGGGCTCGCGCTGAACCCGCCGACCATCGTGAACGAGGTCCGGCCCTACCTCGAACAGGTGGACCTGATCCTCGTGATGACGGTGAATCCCGGCTTTGGCGGGCAACCGTTCATCGAGGAATGCGTCCCCAAAATCCAGCAAGTCGCCGCGTGGCGGAAGGAACTCGGGTTGGACTTCCGGATCGAGGTGGACGGCGGCATCAACCTCCAGACTGCCTGCGAATGCGCCCGCGCCGGCGCGGACACCTTCGTTTCGGGCACGGCCCTGTTCCGCCAACACAGCCTGACGCAGGCGGTGGCCAAGATGCGTCGGCTGACGACGGCGGCGGCAGGCGAGTTGGTTTAGTTCGATTCTTGGGCTCCAGAAATGAGCAGGCAAAACAAGCTGCGGATGCTGCTGATGGCGGTGACGCTGCTGGGACTCATCGGTGTTACTGCTTGGCTGGTTTGGCCGCGGATTGAAGTTTGGGCCGCAAGCTACCATCAAAAAAAGGTCGCCGGCGTATTCCAAACCTGGGGCGAATCGTATTCCATCGTTACCAATAAGGCATCAGCCATCGAAGCGGCGGAAATGATGGCTTATATTGAGCGTTTCTATGTCCCTGGGGCGGGCTATCGAGGCACACCTGAAATTGAAAGGGAGCTGGCAGCTCAACGCGAAGCCAGTATCAGGCGCATTGCGGAAGCGTTGCGCAGCTACACGAAATTGGAGCACGGCACCAACGTGGAACATTGGAGTATATGGGCCCGTTCAGAGAAGGGGCTGACGAACGGCGTTCGCGCACCAATCCCTTAGTGCCGGCATCGATTTCATGATCCCCGCCGCGCTCGCCATGCTGCTGTTCGCGTTTTCGTCCGTGGCGGCGAAGCGTTCGGTGAACCTGCTCGGTCCTCCCACCGCGAGCCTGCTGCGTATCCTGCTCGCGGCAACGATCCTCGGGATTTATGCCCACGTCTGGGGGGCCGGTCTGCGCGGCCCGGCGTTGGGCTGGTTCGTCGTCAGCGGGTTCATCGGTTTCGGCATTTGCGACACGGCCATCTTCCTCGCGCTGCCCCGGTTGGGCGCCCAGCTCACCAGCCTGCTGGTGCATTGCCTAGGCGCCCCAATCGCGGCTGTCACGGAATGGCTCTGGCTGGGCACCCCACTAGGTTTCAACGAAATCGGTGCCGGTCTGCTGATCCTTGGGGGCGTGGCCGTGGCACTTTTTCCGGGAACTCCGTCGGCAGGGCGCCCCGGTGCGTTGCTGCGACCGGGCGCCTGGGCCTTGGGCTTGGGCGTCATCGCCGCCGCCGGTCAGGCGTGGGGCGCCGTGTTGAGCCGGCATGGTCAGTTGCTGTCGCGGGACGCCGGCTTCCCGATTGACGGCCTCTCGGTGTCGTATCAACGCATTCTCGCCGGGGTTGCCTTCACGCTGGTGTGGTGGCTATGGCAACGGGGACAAAGCAGCGCCAAACCGGCCGGCAACGGGCCGTTGAACCTACGCCGGGCCTGGCCATGGGTCGTCCTGAACGCCCTATGCGGTCCGTCCTTTGGGGTGGCGTGCTACCAGTGGGCGCTGCTGGAGCAGAAGACCGGGGTGGTGGTGGCCATCGCCGCCCTGACGCCGCTCGCGGTCATTCCGTTTGCCTGGTGGCTCGACCGCGAACGGCCCACGCCGCGATCCATCGGGGGCGGCGTGTTGGCGGTGGCCGGCGCCGTCTGGCTGGCGGTGACCTGACTTCGGCAGCCCATGATTCATTTTTGAGCTTTGGCGGAGCGGTGCCAGACTCCCGCCGCCATGAATGCAACTGCCAAGAAGCCCACGATTGTCGCCTGGATGAAGCCGTCCTGCGGCTGGAGCATGGGCGTGCGCGCCGTCTTCCGGAAATACGACCTCCCCTACGAGGATCGCGATATCATCAACAATCCCCACTTCTACCAGGAAATGGTCGAGAAGACGGGGCAGATGAAACAGCCCAGCATGGAGATCAACGGTCAGATTCTGGCCGACGTCAGCGGCGAGGAAGTCGAGGCGTGGCTGCTGCAAAATGCACTCGTCCAGCCGAATGCCGCGGTTCCCGAAGTGCCGATCAACCAGCCGTGCGCCCACGAGCTGCCCGGTGGAGCGCCGCAGCCCTCCGGCATCGGTTTCCGCCGCTGAACCCAGGGTGGCGCCGACAGTTGCCGTCGGTGTTCCCGGCGGGCCAAACTGCGTCCATGTTGCGAGCGATATTGAGCCTGCTGGCGCTGCTGCTCCTGGCCGGCTGCGCCGGTTCGGGTAAACGCCAGCCGGTAGTTCCGCCCCAGGTGCGGTCCCGGGAACTCTACGAGGTGGACCGGAACTTCAGCCGGCTGGCAGCGGAGCAGGGGCCCGCGGTCGCCTTCGGGCAATTCAGCGAGGCTCAATCGCTGCGCCTGAACCCAGCCGGTCCGAACGTCGTGGGCCGGTCGGCATTCATGGTGGAACTGCACGAGCTGCCGCCCGGCGCGCTGGTGTGGACACCCCGCTTCGCCGAAGTGTCGCTGAGTGGTGAGCTGGGTTGGACCTGGGGCGACTTCGTGACCCGCTCACCGCGCGGTGAACGCCAGGGGCGTTACCTGACAGTCTGGCGGATGACCCCGCAGGGGTGGCGGATCGCGGCGGACATCGGCACGGAGGCAGTTCCCCGACCGTGACCCGGATCGGGGCTTTGCAACGGCCGGTCGCCTTGGTCACGTTGGCGGCATGTTCAAGTCTCTGCTGTCCGCCCTCGCGTTGCTGCTGCCCGGCAGCCTCCTGGCCGCGCCATCCTTGGCCGAGCGCCTCGGTTATGCCGCCACTGATCGTTTGCTGATCGTCAACGGCGACGACGTGGGCATGTGTCACACGGCCAACGTCGCGACCATTGATGCGCTCGAAAACGGCGTGATGCGTTCCTCGACCATCATGGTGCCGTGTCCGTGGTTCCTGGAGATCGCGGACTACGCGAAGGCGAATCCGGACAAGGATTTCGGCATCCACCTGTGCCAGACTTCCGAGTGGCGCGTGTATCGCTGGGGCCCGGTCGCGCCGCGGGCCGAAGTGCCTGGGCTCATTGATCCCGAGGGTTACCTTTGGCACGAGACGCCGCAGGTTTACGCCAAGTCGAACCCGCAGGAAGCGCTGGTGGAATCCCGCGCCCAAATCCGCAAGGCGCTCGCGGCCGGCGTGGACCTCACCCACCTCGACTCCCACATGGGTGTGCTGCAATACCGCCCCGATTACCTCGAAAGTTACCTCCAGCTCGCCGTCGAATTCGACCTGCCGGTGCGCATGGCTTCCGAAGAAACATTCGCCCAAGCCGGCCAAACGGGCTGGCGGGAGAAGTTTGCCGCCAAGGGCATCCTGTTCCCGGACGACTTCATCTTCGACATGAAATATGCCGGGCCGGCGGACGTAAAATCGTTCTGGCTGAAGCGGTTGGCGAACTTGAAGCCGGGCATCACCGAACTGTTCATCCACGCGGGGCAGCCGACCGACGAACTCAAGGCGGTCACCGGCAGTTGGGCGATCCGCTCGGCCGAATACGAACTGTTCACCCACGACGCTGACCTGAAGGCCCTGCTGGAAAAGCAGGGCGTGAAGCTGATCGGCTACCGCCCGATCCGGGACCTGCAACGAAAGCTACGGGCCGAGAAGAAGTAGGCGCCGCCAACAAGAAGGGCGCGGAAGCGAACTTCCGCGCCCGTTAGGAACGACCGCCCGAGCCGCTACGGGTTGGGCAGCAGCTGAATCTGGTAGAACGCGGCGTCGGCCGGCGGGCTGGTGTCGGCGAGTTCTGCCATGGCGTTTTCGGTGGCGGTGAACCGGGCAACTTCGCTCCACGAATCACCGAGGTTGGCGCGGCGGAAGAGGCCGTAGGATTTTCCGGCCTTGCCCGGGAACCGGAACCGCACGCCGTTGGCGTCGGCGGCGCTGAGCTCAAGCTTGAGCACATCCGTGGCGCTGCGCGGGTCGGTCCCGAGTTGGAACTCGTCCACGTTCGGGAACCCGTCGCCGTCGGTGTCCGCCGTGGCGTCGGCGGCGTTCAGCGGGTCGAATCCATTGGCCAGTTCCCACATGTCGGCGGCGCCGTCGGCGTCCCCGTCGGGATTGATGCGGAAGTTGGCGACATCCGACGTGAAGCGGTAGTTCTGCCCGACGAACAGTTGCCAGGCTGCGAGTTCAGTCCGCAGGCGGGTTGGGATGTTCGTGAGGGTGACTTCCACCTCGATCAGCCGACCGGCGCCGGCCGCGAGCGGTCCGAAGTCGTAGTAGGTGGTGTAGGGCGAAAACACGTTGGTGCCGAACCGCGGGGTCAGATGACGAATCTGTCCGCCTTCGGAGAAGTCGATGGCCACCCAGTTGGTGGGCAGTGCGAGCGGACCGGCGTTGGTGATCGCGAGAGTCACCGGCAGCGGCCGGCCGACGCCGATCGGATTAGGAAACTGGCCGGCGACCGGTTTCGGTTCGGTGAAACTGAGCCTGACGTCCGCGAGGCATTTTCCCGCGCCACCAGACCGAGAAAGGGTGGTCAGTTGGCCCGCGTTCAGGGCCGTGCTGTAAACCGTGACTTCATCCAGCAGGCCGACTAGCGCGGTCAGCATGCCATTCCCGGGCTCGAAACCAAGCCGCAGCGGCGCATTGCCGAGGTCACCGGTCACTTCGAGCAAGGATGACAGGGTGGTGACGCCGCCGTCCACGGCCAGCAGTAGTGCCCGAACCTGTGGGTCGCGCCGTGCGGACAGGGCCACATGGTGCCAGCGGCCGTCCCGGAGGTCGGCCACGTTGATGGCGGGAGTCCGGGTGAAAAGACTCTGCGTGGTGCCTTCCGTGTCGGTCAGCACTACACCCAGCCGCCCTTGGTCGAGGAATAGGGCAAAACCGACCCCGGTGGCGGGGTCGCGTTTGTTGAGCAGCATAATGCGATCGCGCCGGACATCGGTAACCACGCGCAGCCAAAGTTCGGCGCTGAAGTCCTGGTTGGCGCCAAGGTTCCATTGGAAACCGGCGGCGGTTTGGAAACTGCGACTGCGATCGAGATTCAAGGCCGACGTGTTCACCGTTCGCCCGGGGGCATAGGCGAGAAAATCGGAACTTGTGCCCACCAGTTCCAAGGTGCCGGCGAGCCCGAGCGAGTCGTTCAGATTCATCTCGCCGCGCCACCAGGCCAACGCCCCCACAGGCAGGGTGGTGCAACCGGCGTTGATCTCTGCCACCGCTTCGGCGGAGTTGTTGGCCAGATTCTGTTCCGGCTGCGTGCGGGTGACGGTGGCCGTGGCGGTAGCATTGGTCGGCATCAGTGACAGTTGGGCGCTGCTTTGCCGCGAGATGTCGAACTCAAGCTGGGCGCTTTGCCCCAGGCCCAATTGTCCAAGGGAGGCCCGGACCAGCAACGCCCCCTGGGTCGCGCCGGTGGGAAGGTAAGTGCCCAGCTCGTGCGTGCCCTGCGAGACGGTCACCGCCGCAATCTGGGACCTCAAACTGCCGAAATAGGCGGGCAGGCGAACTTCGACGACGACGTTGGACGAAATCGTCTCACAGCACTGGGTGACCTCCGCCCGGTAGTGGACGAAGCTCCCCGGATGCTGCGTCTGGTTGGGATCAACCGTCAGCGTGACCGCGAGGTCGTCCGCCGTGCTCATGCTGAATGGCTCCGACCGGCCGCGGTGGCCGTTGCCGTCGTCGGCGACCAAGGCGACCTGCGGGACGAACGACTGCAACTGGACATTTCCGGTCCACACACCGTTTTGGAACTCCGTGGCGAACTCCGGCGTCATGGCCAGCGGACGGCTGTCCGCAAAGGGCACGGTCATGATGGTTGCGAACCGGTTGGGCGTGGAAGACTGGGTCGCCCAGTCGCGGGCCGAGTTGCTGTCCGCGTTTCCGGCCCGTTGATAGGTGGTCAAAGGTGCGGTGGCCTCCACCATTGGCAGACCGTTCCATTCTTCCGGGGGGATGCTGACCGGCACCTGAATCTGGTCCGGCAGAGCCCGCATGGCACAGAAAAAGTCCACGATGTTGCCGGTGGCATCCCGGAGCAGCACCGCGAGGTGTCGCCCCTGCGCCCCCGCGCCCCAGACCAGCGGGAAGCCGGTTCGCAGGCTGGGGAACTGGTTTACGCCGGCTCCTTCGATGAGTTGAAAAATCCCGGCCGGCTGGAGGGTGTTCCCAGAATTCAGCGTGACTGTGCCGGTGGGCAGCGGCCAGGTCGTGCTGTCGTAGAGGGTGATGGTCCAGCCGCTCAAATCCACCGGGTTGGTGCTGACGTTGCCGAACTCCAGCCGGCTCAGACTGGATGACGCGGCGTCCACTTCCGAGATGACCACCGATGCCGGGGCCCGGCCGGTGGCGGAGGCTTGGAGCAGCACGGTCCCGTTGAACCCCGCCACCGCCGCGCCGCCACCGTCCACCGCCGTCAGGCGGGCGGGAATGTTTTCACCCACCTTCGGATTGCCGGCGATGGCATCCCAGCGGAAGCCGGCCAACTGTCCGGCCACAAAATCGTCGTTGAGGATCGCCGCGGCACCATTGGCGTCAGCCAAGTCGGCGTTGGCGACGTTGGAGAGGACCAGTTGGAAGCTCTCGTTGGCTTCCACGGCGGTGTCGCCGTTGATGCGAACCTCGACCGTTTTGGCCCGGTCGCCGGCGGCGAAGGTCAGCGTGCCGGCAGCCGGGAGATAATCAGTCGGGCCCGAGGCGGTGCCGGAAACCGCCGCATAGTCCACCGTCACCACGGCCTCGCTGGCGCCGGTCAGGCTGACCGTGAAGACCGCATTGGTGCCGCCCGAATTGCCTTCCCGCACGACGACATCACTCACCGCCAAGGTGGGCTTCGGGTCGTCATTGGTGATGGTCACCACCGCATTGGTCCGACCGAGGGTGATGGGGGCGGTAGTCGCCAGTTCAACGGTGAAGGTTTCCGTAGATTCGAAGAAACGGTCGTTGACAAGGGGGATCTCGATGAACGCCTCGGTCGCCCCGGCGGCGATGCGGACCACTCCGGTCGTGCCACGGAAATCGACTCCGGACTTCGCGGTGCCATCCACGAGGCGGTAGGTGGCTTCAACCACGCCCGCGGAGGTCGCTGACAGCACCACGGGCACCCGAACCACGCCGTCATTTTCGGCGGCTGACGGATCATCACCGAGTGCGAGCGTCAGGGGCAACGCTTCGAAGTTCACGGATTGCCGATCGTTGGCCGAGACCGGCTCTATCTCGGCTCGGCCGAGGGAGCCGCTGACGGTGT
>JBEISV010000095.1:0-12418 GCA_040375265.1 Verrucomicrobiales bacterium | reverse complement strand
GGCAAACTTTTTGGCGAAGGGGCTGCGCTGGAGGCCGCGGTTGCTTACCAACGTGTCACCCGCTGGCACCGGCAGGAGCCCGATCTATCGCGCCTGAAGTGATTCGGGGGCGGGTGATTTGAACGGGGCGCAGGTTTCCGCCGGTGCCCCTCCACGAACCGTCCCGGCACAAATCACTCCAGCTTTCCGCCGGCCCAAACCACGCCGCGGGCGAGCAGGTTGAGGAACACGGGATCGCGGAAGGTGTCGTCGGAATGGCCGTAGGTCGTGCCGAACACCCGCACGCCGTGGTATTGGTTCACCCATACCACGGGCTGCTCCTGGCCGGTCTTTTCACTGACCGACGTGGCAAGCGCCTTGGTGCCCGGCCAAACCTTTTCGAGGATGTAGAGCTCATCCATCGGCGTGACCCATTTGTCGGGAAAACCGCGCATCACGGGATGATCCTTGGCCACGACCTTCACCGGATAACGGCTCTGGTGTTCGTGGTGCCGGCTGGTGACGCCGAGGAATTCGCGCCAGTCGTCGAACTGCGCCGCCCGGTAGGTGTGCATGGCGCAGTGGACGACCACGGCCGGGGTCCCGGCCTTGTGCGCGGCGGTGATCCGGCGGACGTAGGCCGCATCGTCCGTGTCGGCGAAGCACTCGTTATGCACCACCACGTCGAAGGGTTTGGCCCAGTTCGGGTCGTCATACAGCCGGATCTGGCCGCGTGTCCCGGTGCCGCCCTCGTTGACGACGGTCCAGGTCACGGCGGCCTGGGCGGACACGGCGTTGGTGAGTTGCCCGGACTGGAACGGGTAATTGTGGCAGCAGCCCCCGGTAATCAGGAGCGCCCGGAGCGGTTTGCCGGCGTAGATTTTGTCGGCGCCGTGGGCGGCCAACGCAGCGAACAACAGGCCGACGAGCGCGGCAAACGACCGGAAACGCGGTGAAGTCATGCGCGGAGGGTGCCCGGGCACGCCGGGCACGGCAACAAGTCGTGTCGGTGGCGGCGTGGTGTTGGACGCTGCCGGGCACGCATCCAGGGTGCCGGCCGCCTGGGAACCGCCGTTGGCCGCGACCGCAACCGTCATGGCCGCCGTAGTCGGAAGAACACGGCGGGCCGCGACAGCGGGGTGACGAAACGGCGTTCCGTCGGCGCCGGCTGCACCGGTTGCCAGTCGGGGGCGTCGTTCAGCGCGGCGACGGATTCCAGCACGTAGCCTTCGCCGCTGGCGGGCCACGTCAGCACGAGGGAGTCGCCTTCGACCGCGAGGAAGACCGCCACGTCGCCGGGCACGATGGTCACGGACAGCGGGGTGACGGTGGCCTCCAGCGCGAAGTCGCCGCCGGATGCCCGGAGCGCGCCGTCGCCGCCTAACGTTGCCTCGGCCGTGAAATCGCCGCCGGCCATCGTCGCCCGCGTCGGCGTGACGTTGAGGTCAGAGAGCGTAAACGCGCCCTCCGCGCGGGCCGCGCCGGCGACCAGCAGCAGGGCCAACCAGCGGCGCTTCATCGGGCACCTCCCGCCGCCTGCGCCGCGAGGCGGGTCATGAGCGTCTTGAGTTCGGCGACGCTGTCGCGCAGTTCCCGCAATTCCGTGTCCTTGCGGGCAAGGGCAGACCGTTGCTCTTCGACGACCTCGTTGAGTCCCTGGATCGCGGCGAGGGCCACGCCGTCGGCGTCCACGGTGGCGATGTGGCGCTCGTCCGTTCCGAGGCCGAAGGCTTCGCGGAAATCCTGCGCCATCGGGCCGACGTGGCGGCTGCCCTCCGCATCAGTCTTGAATTGCCATTCGCTGATGGGCAGCGCGGCGACCTTCGCCAGGACCGACCTCGCGTCCACCGGCTTGAAATCCTGCTTCGCGTTGCGGTCGCTGGTCTGGTTGATGGCGGTGGCCGACAGCGTCCCGTTGGCACCCACCACCACGCGATCCGTGCCGCCGCTGAAGAACCGCAGCGAGCCGTCCGGCCCGGCGCTCATGTCCCACGACTGCTGACCGGTCTCCAACCGCAGTCGGGCGAATTCCTGCGGGTTCATTTGCGTGGCGCGGATTTGCGGCCGGTCGAATCCGCCGCGTCCGCGCACGTGGAACTGGGCGAAGGGCCGGTCGCTGCCCACGCCCACCTCGCCGTTGGGCGTGATGATTAAGCGATCCGCGCCCGTATCGACCGTGTTGGCCGGGCTTTGGCCGGGCACGTAGAAGGAGAACCATCCGTTGGGCCCGCCGGCGCCGAACGACCAGAAGGACTGCGGCGTGTTGGCGAACACACGCACGTATTCGCCGGGAACGGTCTGCCCCAGGTGGAGTTGCGGCTGGGTCTGGTTGCCGCCGGTGATGGATTCGATCGTGCCGTTCCCGGTGATGCCCAGCTTGTCCGCCCGCACCCCGGCCCCGCCGGTGTCGAACCGCGCGCCGCCGGCGGCATGCACGGCGAACTCGTTGTCCTGCGAGCTGCCGAATCCGCCGGCACTGCCGTCGTTCCACACGAAGCTGCCGGTGTGATTGGCCCGGGCCTCGGTGCCGGCCGCGAAGCTGCGCGTGCCCGCCGCCAGGTTGGAGATGCCGCCCACGATCATGCTGCCGGATCCGGCGGCCTCATTCTGTAAGCCTCCTCCGATCACCGCGAAGTCCGCCAACTCCCCGATCCGGTTGCTCCACCCCCCGCCGATGAACGCGCTGATGGCGTTGGTGATGATGTTGTTCCGACCGCCCGCGATGGCACTGGGGCCTAACAGGAAGCGCTGATTCCAATTACCCCCGGAAACCTTGTTGTTGAGGCCGCCCCCCACGAAGTCTCCGTCCCCATAGGCCGCGTTCTGGAGTCCACCCACAATCGAACTGCGACCACCAGCGGCCAGATTGGCATTGCCACCGACCACCACGGAATTGTGGCCCCAGGCACTGTTCACTGCGCCGCCTCCGACGAATGAACCTCCGTTCGAATGGTTAGGATCCGCAGCCGGATTGCCCGCGCTGTTCGAGTCTCCGCCAAGAACGACCGAACCACTGCCGAAAACAGAGTTGGGACCGGCGCCGTTGAGGCCGCCTCCGACAATCGCTCCGACCACGCCTGGCCGGATGAATCCCCGGCCCAAAGTCACATTGAGCGCAACGGTCTCCGCATCGAATCCCTGAACAACGCTCAACAAGTTCGTCGCCCATTCCATCCGGAGCGCCGGCACGTTTTCCACCCGGATTACCAGCGGCCGGTCATCGGTCGTGCCCAGAAAATTGACGTCCGGGTCGGTGCCGGCGTTGCCGCCGAGCGCCCAGCCACCGGTCACGCCCGTATTGCCCGCGGGCGCGGGCGCCCAGTTCAGCGTGCCGCCCGAGTAGGACAGCAGCTTCCCCTCCCCAGGCGTGCCGCTGATGGCGAGCTTGGACACGTTGACCGCGGCGTCGGCCAGCTTGGCCGTAGTCACGCTGCCCTCGAGCAGGCCGCCACCCCCGCCGCCCGTGCCCACGCGCTCGCCGTCCACAATGAGACCCTGGCCACCGGTGGTGAAGTTGACGCCACCGCCGGCGGTGAGGTTGAACGCCTGTCCGAAGCTGAAGGTGGCGCTCTTGCCGGAGGTTCGGAGCGCCGAGTTGCCGGCGTCGAGCGTGATGTCGCCCGCGCCCACGTCCGCGCCGCCGGTCACGAAGCGGAAGCCGCCATAGGCTTTGGCGGCGAACTCGCCGTCCCGTTCGCTCGCGAACACGTCTCCCGGCCAGGCATTCCAGATGAATGAGGCGGGATGTATCGCCTGGGCGCGATGACCGGCCGCGAGGCTGTGTGTGCCGGAGGCCAGATTGAAACTACCGCCCAGCACCGTCGCGTAGCCGCCGATGCCCTCGGTCCGGTTGCCCTCGCCGCCGATGATCGCCGAATACGGTGTTCCGGCCGAGTTGAGCAGACCGCCGCCGATCGCCGAATAGCTCGCCTCCAGCAGGCGGTTTTGCTCGCCGCCGCCGATGAACCCGTGGCCCGAGTTGGTCAACGAGTTCGCCATGCCGCCGGCGATGGTGCCGTGCGGCGAGGTCTCCACGACGCTGTTGTTGCCGCCGCCGATGGTGGCCTGGGCGGACCGGGCCGAATTCCCCACACCGCCGCCGACCGCCGCATTGGCTCCCTCGGCCCGGTTGCCGCCGCCGCCGGCCACGGTGCCGCCCGGCCCCGAGAAATTGGCCGAGCCGCCGCCCACCGTCGCGTAGTCGCCGCCCGCCACGTTCTGGCTGCCGCCCGCGATGGTCGCGCTGTGCGCGTTGGTCAGGATGTGGGAGTGGCCGCCGCCCAGGGTGGCGTAGGGGGCGTCGGGACCGACCTGGTGGTTGTAGCCTCCGCCCAGGAACGAATGGCCCGACCGTTCGTAAATGCGGTTCAACTGCCCGCCGCCCAAGGTCGAGTGGGTGTTCTCGTCGCTGATCTTGGTGGATTGCCCGCCGCCGATGACGCCGAAACTCGCGCTGCCACCAAATTGGTTGTCGTTGTCCACCCCGAGGAAATTCCCGTTCGGCAACGGCGTGCCGCTACCCGTCGCGGTTGAATTGATGGTGAGGGTGTTGCCCGCCGCGCTGAGCGACACGCCGGTGCCGGCGGCGAGGGTTACGTCGTCCTGCAGGCCGTTGAGCGAACGCACCACTGTGAGCGGGGCGATTTTCGGTGTGGTGATCGCGAGGTTCGCCAGCGCGGCATTGTTGATGGCCCCCACGCTAAACTTCTCCGCCGTGATGGCACCGGGCGCCAGCGCGCGCGCGTCCACGCCACCCTCGGCCACGGTTCCGGCGACGAGCGCGTGGTCGGCGGTCTGCGCGACCACAGCGCCGGGCACGGCGGTGAGACGCTGCCGCGGCGTGAGCGGCACGAACTCGCCGACGCCCTGCCGGCGCACGGCCATCTCCAGCCAGTTTTCCTGGAGCACCCGCCAGTTCAGCGCGTTCGCCGTGTGGGCCGCCCCGTCGGACGGGAGCCGCGAACCGATCGGCGGGCGCACCAAGCCATCCAAGTCGGGCGCTTCGGCCGCGAACTGGCGGACATCGAGCACCACCTGCCAGTCGCCCGCGTTGACCGGCTGGGTCAACGAGACGGAGCGGGTGCCGGCGACGACCTGCCCGCCAGTCTCGCGATCGTAGAGCTGGAAGCGGAAGTCGTGCACGCCGGCGGCCGGCACATTGGCCTGCTGGAGCTTGCCGGAGAGCAGGAACGTGTTGGGCGGCGGCAGCTCCGCCGCGCGCAGGGTGGAGAAGCCCAATCCGATCGCGCACGCCAAAGCTGAGGCGAACGGGCAGACCGGTGAAACGGAACAACGGAGAAGCCAAGGACGCGTCTTCATGTCACCGACGGATAACCACGCGCACCACCGGTCCTTTCAACGAAGTGGAGATAATTTTGCCTGGCGCGGGAATCCTCGTGTCCGCGCCTTGGAATGCGCGAGCCCGCTCGCGTTTTGTCCGGGGAGCACGCATGCGCGGCAGCGGGTTCTTGGTTCGCGAGCCTCAGCCAAAGCGGCAGAGGACTGCCGCAG
The DNA here is from genome assembly GCA_040375265.1 of Verrucomicrobiales bacterium. GTDB lineage: Bacteria > Verrucomicrobiota > Verrucomicrobiia > Limisphaerales > UBA9464 > CAIWAH01. Next base: position 6,928 of record JBEISV010000095.1, on the reverse strand, counting down.
TCCAAGACTGCTTGCGCGACCCGCCAAGGCTCGTTGAAAACCGCCGCTTACCGGGGGGCCGGCCAGTCGAGCTTCAGTTCGCGCAGCCCGGCGCGCACTTCGGCGAGATCCCAGAGCACGGCCGTGTGGTTGACGGTGGCAACGGCCAGATGCCGGCCATCCGGGCTGAAGCGGAGGGCCACCGCGCTGCCCGGTTCGGGTGCTTCGAGCCGGCACCACACTTCGCCGGTGTCGCCATCCAGCAGCGTTACTTCGCGTCCGCCCGGGGCCACGGCGACGGTCCGGCCATCGGGCGCCGCGGCCATCGGACCGCCGCTGGTGCCGGAACCGGGCCGCGGCACGGCCCAGCGGAGCAGGCCGTCGGCGCAGCGTTCGCGCCGCAGTTCGCCGCCGGCGACCCGCAACAGATCCTCGCCGCCCGCGAGGAAGAGCCCATGGGCATCGTAGTTGACCCGGAGGGTGCGGACCCTGCGGCCATCCGTTGCGGACACCAGGTGCATCTCGGTCGAGGCGCGGTCGCTGGCCAGCAGCCAGCGACTGTCGGGGCTCGCGCGCAAGCGGGTGGTCCAGTCCGGCAGTTCGCCTACGGCGCTGACGGCGTCGGAGGTGACCCGGAGCAGTTCGTGTCCGCGCGCGCTGAGCAAGGTCTGGCCATCCGCCAGCGGGGCGAGGGGAGGCTCCCGGCCAGCGGCTGCGACGACCTGTAGTTCACCGGCCTGCACTTGGCCGGTGGCCGCGTCCCAGTTCAACGGCACGCGCAGAATCTGCCGGTCTGTGCTGGCCCACAGCGTGGTGCCCGCGGGGTCGGTTTCGAGCCAGCGGGTCCAGCCCAGCGGGAGCAGTTGCGGTTCACCTCCGGCCAGCGGCCACAGGCGCACCCCGTCGTAACTGGCCACCGCGAGCGCGCGTCCGCCCGCCACGAAGGCCACATCCCAAGCGCCCTTGTTGGACGAGAATGCGCGCGGCGGCACCGGCTCCGCCAGCACCCGGGCACCGGTCGGCAGAAATGCCTCAAACTCCCGCAGCCGGAAATGCCCCGGCTCCCCTATCTCCAGCCAGCCGAGCCGGCCGTCGGCGCCCCAGCGGAATTCCGTGCCGCGGCCGGTGATGCGGAGCAACTGCCGGCCCGTCCCACGGCTCCAGAGACGGGTTGTATCGTCCCAGCTCGTGGTCAGCAGATACGGTTGGTCCGGGTGGCCGGTGCCGTCCACGATCTCGGCTTGGTGGCCTTCCAGTCGCAGCCAGTGTGGCGTGGGCTGGTCGAGCCGGACCAGATAGCCCCGGAAGTCATCGGCCGTGAACAACAGACCACGGCTGTCGGCCAGCCAGCGACAGCCTTGCGGGCAGGCGGGCGGCGGCAGTTGCAGGGTTTGGTGCGAGCCGCCCTGCGCGTCGAACAGATGCACCTCGCACCGGGTAGGGCTGACCAACGCCATCCGCCGACCATCAGGGCTAAACAGGAACCCGCCGTCGGTGAATCCCGGGGCGATCAACGGGCCCGCCGACCCATCGGACAGACGGACCCACTGGAGCCCGCCGTTGGCCAGCCGCAGCACGGCGGACTCGCCATCGGGAGTGAGGTCCAAGGCCACGAGGCCGGGCACACTGCGCTGGAATACCAGCCGTCCGGTGGCGGTGTCCCAGACGAACGCCTCGTCGCCGCGCTGCCCCCCGAGACGTTGGCCGCGGGCGCTGAACGGCAAGACCAAAAGTCCCTCGGCTCGTGCGCCCTCCAGCACGGCCAGCTCGCGGTCATCGTCCCACGCGTGAATCCGCACCGAGCCATCGGCGTGTGCGCGGGTGCAGCGGGCGAACGCCGGGTCCGACGTGCACCAGCGGCCGGGCGGCCCGCTCAGCGAACGCGACTGCCTTTCCTGAAGGTCGGGCAGGGTGCGGGCGGCGATCGCTTCGGAACGGAGATCGACCCGGTTCGTGGCGATGCCGGCGGCCTGCCGGATGAGTTCGAGCGTCTGGACCCGCTGCCCGACGAGGCCCGACCGGCGCAACAAGCCGGCCCGCGCCAATTGCGCGTTGGCCAATTCAAGCTGCGCGACTTCCTCCGCCTTCACGGCCCGCTGGCGCAGCGTTTCCGCGCGCGCCGCGTTCTCGTGCTCGCTGCGGGCTCGGTAGGCGGCGAAGGTTCCAAGTCCGCTCGCGAGCAGCACGGCGCCGAGCGCCGCCAACCCCGCGCGGCGCAGCGTCTTCACGCGGCGCTCCAGCTTGCGCGCGCGGCGGACGGACTGGCCGCTGTGCAGCAGCGCGAGGTCGGCCTGGAGCGCGGCGGCGGACTGATAACGGCGGGCCGGATCCGTCTCGCACGCGCGCAGGATGACCTCGTGCAGTTCAAGCGCGCCGTGCGGGACTTCGCCCGTGAGCCAGTCGGGCGGCGGATTCGGGAATTCCTCCGGCGGGAGCCCGGTCGCCGCCTCATAAAGCACGCGGCCCAGCGCGAAGATGTCCGCGCCGGGCGAACCGGGGCCTTCGGGCGGGATGTAGCCGGGCGTGCCCACGAAGCTCCGTGCCTCGTCGATGGCACCCACCAGCCCAGGGTCCGCGAGCCGCGCCCGGCCGTTGACGAAGATGAGGTTCGACGGCTTGAGGTCGCGATGCACCAACCCATGGCGGTGCAGGTGCGCCAGTCCGGCCACCAGTGCCAGGCCCAACTCCAGACAGTCGGCCACGGGCAACCGGCCCAACCGCTTCAAGTCGGAGCGCAGGGTGCGCGGCGAATAGCCGTCCACGGCCAACCCGCCGTTCCCGGCCGTCGTGCCCGAGGCATCGTCGGCCAGCTCCATCACGTAATGGAAACCCTCGGGACTGCGGCCCACCTGCAGGATCGGCACCACGCCTTCCACGCTGCGTGAGATCGGCTCGTAGCGCTGGATGCCGCTGAACTCGCGCTCGAACGGGCGGTCGGACCCGAAGGTGTCGCGGCGCACGACCTTCACCGCGCGCCAGGCGCCCATCACGTTCCGCGCGAGCCAGACCTCGCCGTAGCTGCCGCGGCCGATCAGGCGCAGCAGTTCATGGTCGGGCACGACGGGCGGGGACACAGGGGGAAAGTCCAAGTTCACGGCACAAAGTTCAAAGGCCGATTCGGCCGAGGCTGCGGTTGAACACGCCCGGCCTGGCGCGAGCTAGCCATCGGCCTCCGTGCGGAGCTTCGCGAGCTCGGCCTTGAGCAGCCGGCCGACCCGGTGCTTCGCGAGGTAAATCTGCGCGAGGCTCGCGTCGTAGCGTTCGCGAATCGTGGCCACGGGCACCCCCTTGAACACCGCCAGGCTGAACAGCAGGAACTGCCCCGTGCTCACTTTCGCCTGCACGCGGCGCAGGGCCGCGTCCAGGAGGTTCTGTTCCCACTCGGACTGCCAGATGGCCTCAAACTCGGGCGGCGCTTCGGCGGCGAATTCTTCCGCCGTGGGCTCGTCGTCAGGCGCCGTCGGCATCGGGGTTGCCGGAAGCTGCCGGGCTTTGCGCCAGTGCCGTGACAGCCGTCCCCGGATGACCGTGTGGAGCCACGCCTTGAAGGAGCCGCGCGCCGGGTCATAGCGGAATCCCGGCATCTGTTTCGCCACGACCAGGAAAGTTTCCTGCACCACGTCCTGCGCCTCGGCCTCGTTCAAGCCGGCGCGACGGGCCACGCTGAAGATGAGCCGCCAATAGGTGTCGAAGAACTCGCGCCAGCCGTCCTGATCCTCCCAGTCCTTCAGCCGCGTGAGGAGGCTGCGGCGCGTGGGCAACAGCGAGTCTTGGTCGGGTTCGGTGCGCATGTCTTCTGTCAGGGATAACCGCGGCGCGGCGGAATCTTTCAACGAACTGCGTGCGCGTCACGCCTTGCACGCCCCCGGTCCGGGTGCTTCCTTGACCGGCAACGTCGCATGAACCGCTCCCTGCTCCTGCCGCTGGTCACGTTCGCCGTCTCAGTGTCCGCCTGGGCCCAGCAAATCCCCGTCGTCGAGAAGACGCTGCCCAACGGCTTCAAGCTGCTGCTGGTGGAGCGGCACGACGCGCCGAGCGTCTCCGGCGGCTTCGTCGTGAAGGTGGGTTCCGCCAACGAGCGGCCGGGCATCACCGGCATCGCGCACCTGTTCGAGCACATGATGTTCAAGGGCACGCCCACGCTCGGCACCAAGGACGCCAAGCGCGACCTAGAGCTGATCAACGAACAGGAGCGGGTCCGCTCCGGCATGAGGGACGAGGAGGCGAAGATGCGCGCGGCCCTGCGGCGCGGGCTGGTGGACGACATCACGAGCCCCGAGAGCAAGACCGACCGCTACAAGGAACTGGAAGGCGACTTCAAGAAACTGATCGACGAGCAGCGCGGCCTGCTGGTGAAGAACGAGTTCGACCGCGTCTACACCACCGCGGGCGCCTCGGGCATGAACGCCTTCACCACCGAGGACATGACCGGCTACTTCATCAACGTGCCGGCCAACAAGCTGGAGCTGTGGTGCTGGATGGAGAGCGAACGCCTGCTGCGGCCTGTGTTCCGCGAGTTCTACTCCGAGCGCGACGTCGTCTTCGAGGAACGTCGCATGCGCGTCGAAAGCACGCCGATCGGGAAGTTCCAGGAACAGTTCAATGCGATGCTCTGGGATTCGCACCCCTACCACTGGACCCCCATCGGCTGGGCCAGCGACATTCCGGCGATCACGAAACGGCAGGCCGACGACTTCTACGCGCTCTACTACCAGCCGCAGAACATCACGCTGATCCTCGTCGGCGACTTCGAGCCGGCCGCGGCGGAGGCGATGGTGACGAAGTATTTCGCGCGCATCCCCCGGGGCACCCAGCCGCCGCCGGAAGTCATCACGCAGGAAATTCCGTCGCTGGGCGAGAAGCGCTACTTCGCCGAGGCGGAGACGAACCCGCAGGTGGACATCTACTGGAAGACGGTGCCGTTCGGCCACCGCGACGGTTATGCGCTCGACGTGCTCCAGCAGATCCTGAGCACCCGCACCGGCCGGCTTTACAAGGGCCTGGTGCTGGGCAAAGAGGTCGCCACCGAAGCCTACGCCAGCCAAGATTCCAAGAAGTGGGCCGGCGCCTTCAACATCGGCGGCGAGGCCCGCGACGGGAAGACGCCCGAGGACGTCGAGCAGGCCATCTATGCCGAACTGGCACGCCTCCAGAACGAGCCCGTGCCGGCGGAGGAATTGCAGAAGGTGAAGAACCAGTTCGCGGCCGGCGAATACCGGAAACTCTCGGCGAACTTCCCGATCTTCATGCAGGTGCTCTACAGCGAGGGCCTGGGCGACTGGCGCGAGGTGAACGAGAACGGCCCGAAGATCCAGGCCGTGACCGCCGAGGACATCGTGCGGGTGGCCAAGAAATATTTCGTCCGCGAGAACCGCACCGTCGGCATCTACACCCGCAAGCCCGGCACCGGCGCCAAGGACGAGGACGGCGACTTCGCCGGCCTGAGCGCCGAGCAGAAGCCGGTGGTGCGCCGGATCGTGGATTCGCTCAAGGCCGAGACCGACGTCGGCAAGCTCAAGCAGGCGCTCGAACAGATGCAGGCGCAGGCCGCCGGCGGCGACCCCAAGCGCCAGCCCATGCAGAAGCTGATTGCCAAGAAGGTCGCCGCGCGGATTGCGGAACTGGAGAAGAAGTAACCCGTCCCGACACGCCTCACGATTTCCCGAAGATGAAGACGCTCTTCCTGACCACCGCCTTACTCGCCGCCTTGCCGCTGTTCGCCGCCGACATCCCCGACCGGCCGGAGAAGCTCACCTTTCCCCCGCTCACCTTTGAGCCGCCCAATCCGGCGGACTACCGCGTCCAACTCAAGGCCGGGCCGGTCGCCTACGTCGTCGCCGACAAGACGTTGCCGCTGGTCAACGTCAGCATCCTCGTGCGAACCGGCGGCTACCTCGACCCCCAGGGCCTGGAAGGCGTCGCCGAATTCACCGGCTACCTGCTCGCCCGGGGCGGCACGGAGTCGCGGAAGGCCGAGGAACTCGAGGAGCGCCTGGCTTTCCTCGCCGCGAGCCTCAGTTCGGGCGTGGGTGACGATTCCGGTTCGGTGAACCTGAACCTGCTGTCGAAGGACCTGCCCGAGGGACTCGCCATCCTGCGCGAGGTGCTGACCACGCCACGGTTCCAGCCGGACAAGCTGGATCTCTACCGCCAGCAGAACCTGCAGGGGATGAAGCAGCGCAACGACGATTCCAGCGCCATCGACGCCCGCGAACGCGAGATGCTGGCCTACGGCACGAACTTCTGGGCCTGCCGCTACACGACCCAGAAGAGCATCGAGGCGATCAACCCGGAAGCCGTGCGCGCGTTTCACCGGAAATGGTTCGTGCCGGGCAACTTTGTCGTGGCGGTGAACGGCGACTTCGACCGCGACGCCATGATCGCCCAGCTGGAGGCTTTGTTCGCCAACTGGCCCTTCAAGGGCGAAACCCCGCCGCCCATCCCGGCGGACACCGCGATGGCCAAGCCCGGCGTTTACATGGTCAACAAGGACGTCAACCAAGGGCGCGTGGTGATCATGCTCCCCGGCGTGAAGCGCGATGATCCCGACTTCCCCGCCTTGCAGGTCATGAACGACATCCTCGGCGGCGGCGGCTTCACCTCGCGCATCATGAACCGCGTGCGTTCCGACGAGGGCCTGGCCTACGGCGCCGGCAGCGCGTTCCCTGGCGGCATCGAATACGCCCGGCCGTTCCAGGCGAGCTTCGCTTCTAAGTCGCGCACCGTCGCCTACGCCGCGAGCATTGTGCTGGAGGAAATGAAGAAGATCACCGAGCAACCGGTGTCCGACGAGGAACTGAACACCGCGAAGCGTTCGTTCATCGACACGTTTCCGGAGAACTTCAACACGAAGGGCAAGGTCGCCGGACTCTTCGCCCGCGAAGAATTCACCGGCCGCTTCGCGAAGCAGCCCGACTTCTGGAAGAAGTGGCGGGGCCGGATCGAGGCG
>JBEISV010000403.1:0-4491 GCA_040375265.1 Verrucomicrobiales bacterium | reverse complement strand
TGTCTTTCCCGTCGCCTTGACGGGCATTCTGTCGGCCGCCGAGCCCTCCGTTCTGCGGCTCGAAAAGTTCGTTGGCGAGGGCCCCAGCTACTCCTTCCGCAACGGCGTTGGACTGGAGGCCCGATTCCGCTGGCCGACCGGCATCGCGGTGGATTCCACCGGCCGGGCGTATGTGACCGACCAAAGCGCCACGATTCGCCGAATTGATACGGATGGCACGGTCAGCACTTACGCCGGAGTCGCCGGCACCGCTGGCGAGCGCAACGGTCCGACCGGGCAGGCCCTGTTTTCGTCGCCCCGGGCGCTGGTGATGGATCCGTTGGACAACCTCTACGTGGCGGACGAGGGCACCCATACGATCCGGAAGATCACCGCCGCGGGTGACGTCACCACGGTGGCGGGACTGGAAAATTCCGTGGGCTCGGCCAATGGCATCGGCGCTGCCGCCCGGTTCAACTACCCGAAAGGGCTGGCCTTGGATTCCGTGGGTAACCTCTACGTCGCCGACCAAGCCAACCGCCTGATTCGCCGGATTGATCCCGACGGCGTGGTCAGCCGATTCGTGGGACCGTTTGGCCGCACCCCCGAGGGTTTGGAATTCGATCTGGCTGGAAACCTCATCGTGGCTGACTGGCAGAACTCCAACCTCTACCGGGTTTCTCCGGCCGGCGTGGTCTCCTCCGTGATCAGCATCCCGGCCAGCGGGTTCCGCGACGCGACCGACGTGGCCTGCGACAAGGGGGGGAATTTCTACATCACCGAAACCCGCGGCGCGTGCATCCGCGTCATCCGGACCGACGGGACGATGGAAACCTTCGCCGGCGAATGGGGTGTCCCCGGAAGTGATGACGGTCCTCCGGGGGTAGCCCGTTTTCGTGGTCCCCGGGGCGTGGCTTTTGCGCCCGACGGAACGCTCTGGGTGGCCGACACGGAGAACAACGCGGTGCGCCGGGTGTCCCCGGCCGGCGTGACCACGACGGTTGCCGGATTGGCGGTCGGGAGCCGGGACGGCGTCGGGACAGACGCTCGGGTTTCACAGGTGGATGGCATGTGGGCGGGCCCGGAGGGAAGCATCTGGTTCTCCGATGGCGGAAACATGACCATTCGCCGGGCGGCCCAGGACGGGACGGTGATCACTTTTGCCGGCACCCCAGGCGTCGAGGGCTTGGACGGGGGAACGGACGCCGAGGTGCGGTTCCGGGGGCCAAAGGGCCTGGCCATCACCGAAGATGGCAGCCTACTTGTCGCGGACACCTACGCTTCGACCATCCGCCGCCGAACCCCCGAGGGAAATTGGGAAACCTTTGCCGGGAAACCGAATATTGGCGGCTCTGCTGACGGTCAGGGCGAGGCGGCCCGATTCAGTTCTCCGCATGAAATTGTCCTGGACCGCGACGGCAACCTGCTCGTTGCCGACACCTTCAATCACGCCATCCGCAAGGTCACTCCGGATGGCACGGTCAGCACCTGGGCCGGCGGTCGGGATCGGGAAGGCACCAACGACGGATTCCGGACCGACGCCCGTTTTCTGGAACCCCGGCGACTGGCCCTAGCCTCGGACGGGACCTTGTTTGTGTCGGATACCGCCACCAAGACGATTCGCCGCATCGCCCCGGACGGTTTCGTCACGACTTACGCCGGCACCACCGGAACAAGCGGCCATGCGGACGGACCGGCGCTTCAGGCGAAATTCGGCAACCTCGGCGGGATGGCCTTGGACTCGGTCGGAAACCTCTACGTCTGCGATCCGGGCAACCGCTGCATCCGCAAGGTTTCCCCGGATGGAATCGTGACCACGGTGGCCGGTAAGCCAGGCGTGGCGGGCGCCCAGGCCGGAACTGGCGGCGAGGTCCGGCTCTTCTATCCCTCGACCTTGGTGGTGAATCCGGAGGGCCGGCTGTTCATCGCCGACACGGGGGCCAACATGATCTGGACGGCAGTAGCGGCCGGCACGACTCCGCCCAAACTGACGGGCCAATGGATCGGCGAACAATTTCAACTGACTTGGCCAACGGCGGCGGGAGCGGTTCTGCAACAGTCCGATTCACTCGGAGACGCCCAGGCTTGGACGCCGGTTGGGATCGAACCCGCTGTGCTTGGCGACCTGATGACCGTGCTCCTACCGGTGGGATCGGACGCCCGCTACTTCCGCCTGAACCTGCCCTGAGCACTTTCGCTGGAAACCAGCGCCGTTAGCCACGCCAACGGCCGGAACGCTGATCCAAGCGCAGGGTTTGCCGGCTCAAACTGCCGGCAAGGCGGCCAATTCGGCCCGCAGTTCCTCGCCCAAGGTCAGGCCCTGTTCCAAGAACACAATTCCCGGGACTCCGCGTAAAGTCAGCAGCCCTCGCCGAAGTTCACCGGTTTCATAGGCCTCGGCCAGGGCGGCGTAGTCCACCTTGCCGGGCGAGGCCAGCAGCGTCCAAAGCAACCGGGCGCCGGCCGAGGCATCGGCGCCTCGCTTGGCGCTGCCCTCCGCCCACAGGGCAACAGCGCCCCACAGCAGGCGCGGGCCGACGGACAGGATGTCCACGATCATGCGCGCGCCAAAGCCGGGGTAGAGCAGCAACGCGGTGGTTTCCGCTGGCCGGATGCCGCTGGCCAAGGTGCGGCCGAGCAGCGCGGGATCATCTTCCTGGAAATCCCCGTAGCCTATAGGGAACCGACGATCGCTCCGGGCATAGGTCGCCAGCAGCAAGACCACGAACCCGGCCGCAAGCCACAGGCGCCCGGTATGCCCCAGACTTCCCCGCCACCCAAACAACAACTCCGGCACCGCCAGCACCGCCCGGGCGGTCACCCAGCTCAGCGCGTAGGCCAGCCAGTAGGTCACGAACAAGGCCAGCAGGCCGCCCAGCAGCGCGGCCGGACTGAGCAGGAGACAGACCGTGGAGTCCTGCCGCAGCCGGCGGCTTAACCAATGTTCCAACACTTCGACCTGCATGCCGCGACGCTACCCCGCGCCTTCACCCTGCGTAAAGCCGGCCCAACTGCCCGCGCGCCGCGCCACCGAGTTGGCGGTTGTCGCTGTCGCCGCGGCGGCCTACGGTCCGGACCATGCTCCGCGCCGGTCATCCACGACAGTGGACTTGCCTTGGCCAGGCCAGGCGCACGGCGCTGGGCTTGGCCGCGGCCGTGGGACTGCTGGTCGGATTGGTTCCCGCCGGTGCGGCTCCCGCCTACCTCTATACGCCGGACTTCGTCACCCGCACCTGGCAGAGCGCCGAAGGCATGCCGGAGAATTCCGCCACGTCCATCGCCCAGACGCCGGACGGCTACCTGTGGGTCGGGACCTTCAGCGGCCTGACCCGCTTCGATGGCACCGAGCTGGAACTCATCACCGACCCGGCCGCGGGGCTGACGCCGACGGCGGGGGTCGTGGCGCTCAAGGCCACGCAGGACGGCCGCCTGTGGGTCAGTTCCGACCGCGGCATCTTCGTGCTCGCCCAGAAGCACGTGCTCCCCGGGGTCGGTCAACCCGGCTGGCCCAAGGGGGAAATTGTCCGCAGCTGGACGGAAACCGGCGAGGGCCTGATGGCGGCCACCTTCACCGGCTATTGCCTACGGTTTGATGGCGCGGCTTGGCAGCCACTGCCCGAACCCGGGACCAACCGGGCTGGCTTCACCGTCGAGACCGATCTCGGCGGCAACGTGTGGAGCATGAAGGATGGTTCGGCCTACCGCTGGCGGGACCAAGGTTGGCAGGTCGTTCCCGCCCCGGAGCCGAAACCGCTCTTCCGCGGCCTGTGCCGCCGGCGCGAGGGCGGCGTCTGGCTCCTCAGCACCACGGGTGCCTGGCGGGCGGACGCGGACCGGCTCACCTTGGAGCGGCCCGGCCAATCCGTGGCGATGGACCTCTGGAGCACCCGGGAAGATTCCCGCGGCCGAATCTGGCTGGCCGGACTCCGGCAGGGGTTGGACTTGTTCCTGCCGGACGGACGGACCCAGCGTCTCACCCGGACCAATGGCCTGACGTCGGACTCCCTCCGCCTCACGTTCGAGGACCGGGACGGCAGCATCTGGCTCGGCTCGTCCGGCGGCGGGCTGATGCGTTTCCGGGACCGGCGTTTCACCGGGTTCGCCGACGGGGAGGGCCTGCCGGTGCCCGCGATCAACCAACTGCGCTTCGACCGCGCCGGGCGGCTGGTAGTGGCAACCCAGGGCGGCGGCATCGCGACGCTGCGGGGCGACCGTTTTGAACTGTTCGACGCGGCGCAGTCCACCAACCACCTCGTGTTCGCGCACGCCACACTGGAGGAGTCGCCGGAAGTCTGGTGGGCCGCCTACGACGCGGGGCTGTTCCGGCGCGAAGGCGGAAACTGGACTCATATCCAGCATCCCCGCCTGGGCCCGCGCGCCGTGCGTTCCCTGCACCTGGACCGGGATCGGCAGGTCTGGGCCGCCTGCGCTGGCGGCGTGGCGACGTGGCGCCGGGGACAGATTGAGTTCATCCCGGCCCCCGACCCGGCAACGACCATCGAGCAGTTGCTG
>JBEISV010000125.1:0-10729 GCA_040375265.1 Verrucomicrobiales bacterium | reverse complement strand
GCGCAAAATGGAATCGCCTTCACCCAACCTGCCCCCGCTCGTCCCCGGCACGCTCTATCTCGTTGCCACGCCGATCGGCAACCTGGAGGACATCACGCTCCGTGCCCTCCGCGTGTTGCGCGAGTGCGACGTGGTGGCGGCGGAGGACACGCGGCACACGGGGCAACTGCTGCGCCACTTCGAGATCAGCAAACCGTTGCTCAGCTACTTCAAGTTCAACGAGGCTAAGCGGTCCGAGGAATTCGTCGGCCGGCTGCGGCGCGGCGAGAAGATCGCGCTGGTGACCGATGCCGGTTCGCCGGGCATCAGCGATCCCGGCCAGCGGGTGGTCGAGGCCGCGGTCGCTGCCGGATGTCGCGTAGAGGCTATTCCCGGCGCCTGTGCGATGGTTGTGGGTCTGACCGCCAGCGGGCTGCCGACAGACGAGTTCCATTTCGCCGGATTCCTGCCGCACAAGTCCGGGCAACGCGCCAATCGCCTCGCGGCGCTCGCCCGCCTGCCTGGCACGCTCGTGCTTTACGAATCGCCTTTCCGCGTCGAACGGCTGCTGGAGGAATTGCAGGTCGCGATGCCGGAACGGCGCGTGGTGCTGGCGCGGGAGCTGACCAAGAAGTTCGAGGAGTGGCTGCGCGGCACGCCGGCGGAGTTGGCAGCCCAGCTGAAGCTCCGTCCGCGCAAGGGCGAGTTCGTCGTGCTGGTCGAGGGCGGCTCCGGGAAGGCGGAAAGCGCGGCGGAGGAAGCGGAACTTTAGACCGGCGTCCGGCCTCGGGCTTTGACACCGGGGCATATGGTTCCCATCTTGGCGCCACCAATGAAGTTCGACATCTCGCAGCTGCTCGCCGACTGGGACTACCAGCCGGGGCAGGTCGTGGCCCGGCGGTTTGCGGGCGAAGACGGCGCCGAAAAGGTGCAGCTTCGCGTCGACCTGGGCGTGCTCCAGATGAATGTCGAGGGCCGGCCCGACGGCAAACGGCCGATGGGCCACGACACGTGGTATGACTTCCATCTGGACCGGCTCGCGAAGCACCAGGAAGAGCACGGCAATGACGACGACTTCACGCTGGACGGCGAGGCCTGCGGCCGGCTGCAACAGGAGGCCATCCAGTTCCACCATCGCTACATCTGCTTCTTCCAGCTGGAAGACTTCGCCCTGGTCGAGCGCGACTGCGACCGGAACCTCGCGGTGTTCGAGTTCGTGGCCGAATACGCAAAGGGCGAGGAACTCGCGTGGTCGCTGCTCCAGTTCGTGCCGCAGTTGCTCATGATGCGCACCCGCGCCCGTGGCACCGCGCAGTTGAAGCGCAAGCGTTACACCGCGGCGTGCAAGGCCATCGAGGAAGGCGTCGAGGAGATCGAGAATTTCTTCCGCGACAACGAACGGGAAGACCTGCTGGAGAACAGCGGGGAGCTCGCGTCGTTGCGCCAGTGGCTGGGCGAGATCAAGGCCAAGCGTCCGCTGTCCGCGCTGGAAAAACTCCAGCGCCAGCTCGACGAGGCCATCCAGGTCGAGGACTACGAGAAGGCCGCCAAGGTCCGCGACGAAATGAAGAAACTCCAGGCCTCCGAATAACCCAGCCCATCCCATCATGACGCTCGTCGAGAAGATCAACGCGGAACTCAAGGCCTCCATGCTCGCCAAGGATGCCGACCGCACCGGCGCCCTGCGGATGCTCAAGTCCGCCATCGGCTACGCCCAGATCGAGAAGAAGGTGGAACCGCTGCCGGATGCCGACACCCTCGCGGTCGTGCAGAAGGAGGCGAAGAAGCGCCGCGACTCCATCACGGAGTTCGAACGGGGTGGCCGCGCGGAACTGGCGGCGAAGGAAGCGGCCGAACTCAAGGTGCTGGCGGAGTTCCTGCCCCAGCAGCTGTCGCCGGAAGAGCTGGAGGCGTTGGTCAAGGCGGCCATCGCCGAGGCGGGGGCGACGTCCAAGAAGGACATGGGCGCGGTGATGAAGATCGCCCAGGCCAAGGCGGCCGGCCGCGCCGACGGCAAGGCCCTCAGCGGCCTCGTGAATCGCCTGCTGCCCTGAGCGTCGCGGCGGGCACGGCGGACAGACCTCACCGGCGTCCCAGCGTCCTGCCCCAAATGGAACCGTTGACGGTTTGAGCGGGACGAGCTGATGATTATAGGCGCTCCGCACCCCGCTGTTCTGAGACGACATGGATGAAGTTGCCGACCCCTGCGAACGAATTTCCCGCGGTTCCCGCTCCGCTGATTCGGATGAATTGATGGCCCGGATGGACCACGCCGAACTGGCGTGCCTGGCGGCTGAACTCAGCGAGGCCCAGGAAATTGCCAACCTCGGCAGCTTCCATTGGGACGTCGGCGGCGGAACCTTTACCTCCTCGCGCCAGTTGGATCGGATCTTGGGCTGGTCTGGAGCCCGTGAACGAACGCTCAAGACTTGGCGAGAGCTGCTGCATGCGGAGGACCGGGCGGCGTTCGAGCGGACTTTGGCCAAGTGCCTGCGGGAGGGCGTCGCGATGGATCAGGAGCACCGGATCATTCGCCGTTCGGACGGACTCATGCGCTGGCTGCGGACCATCGTCCGGGCCGAAACCGACGAAGCCGGGCGCGTGGCGGGCATTTCCGGGGTCACTTTGGACCTCACGGACAAGCGGGCCGCCGAACAGGCCGCCCACGAGAGTGAGCAGCGCTTCCTGACCATGGCCGACGCTGCACCGGTGCTGATCTGGACTGCCGACGTCCAGTCGCGTTGCACCTACTTCAATCGCACTTGGCTGGAATTTACCGGCCGGCCGCTGGCGCGTGAATTGGGGGAGGGCTGGACAGAAGGAGTCCATCCCGAGGATCTCACGCGGTGCCTCGAGGCCTTCTGGGGCAGCTTTTCGGGCCGGCGCCCCTTTCAGTCGGAGTTCCGGCTGCGGCGGCATGACGGCAAATTCCGCTGGCTGCTCAACAACGGCGTGCCCCGTCATCTCCCGGATGGCGACTTCGCGGGCTACATTGGTTCGTGCGTCGACATCACCGAGCGAAAGGAATCGCTCCAAGCGCTCCAGGCGACCGCGAAGACCGCCGCCGAGCTGCACCGATGCATGGTGGCGATGAACGCCTGCCCGGACGTGGATTCCGCCCTCGCGTGCCTGCTGCGCGAGGCGCTTCACCTGGTCCAGATGGACTGCGGCGCGATCCACCTGATCGAGGGCCCGGACTTGGTGCTGCGCCACCAGCGCGGCCTCGAGCCGGCCTACCTGGAGCAGGTCGCGTGCTGGCCGTTTGCCCACGACCATGTGGCGATCGCCTTTGCCGGGCCGTTGGACTTGGTGAACGTGTTTGAACGGTTCCCTGAGGAGCGTCGGCTCGCCGAGCCGTTCGGGATTCGCCACCAATATTGCCTCGCCTTGGTCGCGGCCGGCGAACGGATCGGGCTGCTCACCGTGGGCAACCGTTCGGCCCGCGCCCCGGGAATCACCGAATTGGAGCTCCTGCGGGTGCTGGCGATGGAAACGGAATCCGCGTTTACCCGGCTGGCCAGCCAGCAACACCTGCGTTCGGTGCTGACCATGGTCGCCGAAGGGGTGGTGGTCCAGGCGGCCGACGGAGCCATCACCGGCTGCAATCCCGCCGCCGAACGCATCCTCGGGTTGAGCCGCGACCAGTTGGTGCTCCGGACTTCGGTCGATCCGCGGTGGCGGGCCGTCCGGGAGGATGGCAGTCCGTTTCCGGGCGAGACCCATCCGGCGATGGAAGTCCTCCGCACCGGCAAACCGCAGCAGGACGTGGTGATGGGCCTGCACCTGCCGGACGGCACCGAGCGCTGGATCGCGATCAACGCCGCACCGCTGTTCCGGGGCGGCGATGCCCGGCCGCACGCTGCCGTCACCACCTTCGTGGACATCACGGAACGGAAGCGGCTCGAACGACGCCTCCATGCGTGCGAGGCCCGGCTGGCCGAACTATCGCCCCGTTCCGGGCTGGCTGCCCCCGCGCCCTGATGGCTCCGCTCAGGCCGGTTCCTCAGGAATGAGGGTGTGGCTGCAGGCCGGGCAAATGCTGTGCGTGATGTCCGCCCGGGTCTTGCGCCGCACGTAGTCCTCGAACAGTCGCCAATAGCCGTCGTCGTCGCGGACCTTCCGGCACCAGGCGCAGACGGGAATCAGGCCCTGCAGCGTTTCCACGTCGTTCAGCGCCTTGGTGAGGTCGGCGATCATCTTTTCCCGCTCCGCTTCGCCGGCCTTCCGGTCGGCGACGTCGCGAAAGATGAGGATGCTCCCCATGATGCGGCCGTCGGCGTCACGAATGGTGGAACCGCGTTCCTCGATCGGCCGGTGGACACCCCCGAAGGCAACGAGCATCGACTCCCGGCCCGCGACGTTCAGGCGACCGGACTTGAGTTCGGTCGCCACGTGGCTGCTGATGACCCGCCGGGTCGCTGCGTCATACACGAGGAAGGCGCTCGAAAGGTCGCGCCCGAGGACAAACTTCTCCTCCCAGCCAGTCAGGGCCTCGGCGGCGGAATTCATGAACCGGATCACGCCCTGGGCATCGGTGGCGATCACGCCATCGCCGATGCTGCGCAGGGTGGTGTTCAGCCAGCGGTGCGACTCGGCGACCCGTTTTTCCGACTCGGCCCGGTGCAGGGCCAGTTCGATCGCCATCGAAAGTTCCCGGTCCTGGAACGGTTTCACCACGTAGCCCATGGGCCGAACCTGCTTGGCGCGCTGGAAAGTGGCCCGGTCCGAATGTGAGGTCAGGAACACGACGGGGATGTGCAGGTCATGCCCGATGGCCGCGGCCGCCTGAACGCCGTCCATGCCGGCTTTCAGTTGGATGTCCATCAGGATCACCGAAGGCCGGATCCGCCGGGCCAGTTCCACCGCGGCCTCGCCAGTGGCCACGGTGCCCACGACCTGATGCCCGAGCTTGGTCAGCCGGGAGGCGAGGTCGGCGGCGATGATGGCCTGGTCCTCGACGATCAGGATACGCCCGGTGGAGGCCGGTTCGGGTTCGTCGGGAAAGGCGAATGGCGCTGTTTCCATGGCGGCGGGCAGCGGCGCCGGGGCAATCCGGTGCGCCGGGGATGGCGCGCAGGACTTCGGCAGCGAAAACCAGAAGGTCGCGCCCCGACCGGGCGAGGCTTCCGCCCAGATGCGGCCGCCGTGGCGTTGCACGATCCGTTTGGCAGTGTTCAGCCCGATTCCGTGGCCCGGGAAACTCGCGGCGGAGTGCAGGCGCTGGAACGGCTTGAACAGCCGCCCGGCCGCCTGCATGTCGAAGCCCGCGCCGTTGTCGCGCACTTGGAAAATGCACTCATTGGCCGAGGGCATGGAACCGATCCAAATGCGGGGCTGCGGGACCTTCGCGCTGTATTTCAGCGCGTTGGAAAGCAGGTTCATCCAGACTTGGTGGATCAGTTGCCAGTCCCCGTCCACTGCCGGCAGCGCCCCGATCTCGATCACCGGGGCGACCGGTCCGGACTCGGGCTTGAGCCGCGCGAGACAGTCGGCGACTAGGGCGTCCGAATTGATGGGCTCGATCTTGAGATCCTGCCGGTGGGACCGGGCGAGGCGTTGGAAGGCGTCGATCAGGTGGCCCATCCGCAGGGTGCCGTCCTCGATCTGGGCCAGCAGGTTGACTGCCTCGGTATCACCGAGGCTCTCAATGCGCCAGGCCAGCAGGGCGGCGAATCCTTGGACGGCCTGGAGCGGCTGACGCAGGTCGTGAACGACCGAGCCGGTGAATTGCTCCAGTTCCTCCACGGTGGCGGAAAGTTCCTCGGTCCGCTGGCGCAGTTGCCGTTCCAGCGCCGAGTTCTGTTCGCCCAACTGCTCCTCGCCGCGGACCCGTTCGCTGGCGTTGCGAAAGACGATGACCGCGCCGTGAATGGTGCCGTCCTGTTCCCGGATCGGCGCGGCGCTTTCGTCGACGGGGACGGGGTCGCCGTGCCGGGGCCGCAGGACGGCCGGCTGCCCGAGCCGCACGACGGTGCCGCGTTCCATGGCCAGCGCCGCGGGGTCCGGTAGCTCGGCGTCGGTCAGCGCGTGGCGCTGGCAGAACACTTCGGCCAGCGGCCGGTCGAGCGCCTCCGCCTGCGAACAGCCGGTCAACCCCTCGGCGCAGGGGTTCATCAGGACGACCCGGCCGGAGCGGTCCACGGCGATCACGCCGTCGCCGATGCTGTTCAGCGTGGAGTTCATCCACCGTTCCATCTGACGGTGCTCGATTTCCGCACGATGGCGCTTGATGGCAACCTCGATGCCGACCCGCAGTTCGCGTTCGTCGATCGGTTTGAGGATGTAGCCGAACGGCTCGGTGTCGCAGGCCCGGCGGACGGTGGTGTTGTCCGCGTGGGAGGTCAGGAAAACCACCGGCACGTCGGATCTCTCGCGGATCGACTTGGTCGCCTGGATGCCGTCCATGTCTCCCTGGAGCACGATGTCCATGAGGACCAAGTCCGGATTCAGGGCGGTGGCCTGGAGGCAGGCGTCGTGACCCGAGGAGGCAACTCCGACCGGGTCATGGCCACAGGAACGCAGGCGGCGCTCGAGGTCGGCGGCGATGATGGCTTCGTCCTCGACGATGAGAATGCGGTGTTTGCTCATGGGCCGAATGCGTCCTTCCGGAACGTGCTCCGGTCACGTCGGCTGGCCGCCCAACCCGGGACGACCAGCATGCGGACCGCGAACAGGGAAATGTTAGTTGTTAGGGTCACGTCGAACGCCGGATTGGCAACGCCAAGCTCAACCTTCTGCCGGCAGCGTTTGGGCTACCGCAACCCGGTGACCGCAGGCAAGTCGAACGTTGGCATTTGCCGACCACCGGCCGCATTGCGGCGGCCGCCGTGAACCTGATCGTCATCCGACCCGCCGGCGTTTGGTTTCGCGAAACTTCAGCCGGAATTCGAGTCCGCCCTCGGACCGCACCTCCATTCGGCCCTCGATCTGGCTGGTCAGGATCTTCACCAAGTGGAGGCCGAGCGAGGGACACTGTTCCCAAGCAAATCCGGCGGGCAGGCCGACACCGTCGTCGCGGACCGAGAGGATGACCTCGGTCTCCGCGTAGCCCGACAATTCGATGTCGAGCGTGCCCTGGCGGTCCCCGGGGAACGCGTGTTTCAGGCAGTTGGAGATCAATTCATTGAGGATGAGCGCCAGAGGGATGGCGGTGTCCACGGCGAGTTCGACGACCTGGGCCTGGACGCGGACCTTCACGAGGTCGGGGCGGACCGCGTAGGTGGGCATGAGCATGTTGACGAGGCTCTGGACGTATTCGGCGAAGTCGATCTGGGCGAGGCTGGAGGCGCGGTAGAGCTTCTCGTGGATGAGCGCCATCGAGCGCACCCGGTTCTGGCCCTCGCGGAAAACGGAGAGGGCCTCGGGGTTCGTGATGTAGTCGCTTTGGAGCTGCAGCAGGCTGGAGATGAGCTGCATGTTGTTCTTTACCCGGTGGTGGATCTCCTTCAGCAGGGTCTCCTTCTCCTGCAAGGAGGCCGAGGCTTGGGCTTCCGCCTGTCGAAGGCTGTCGATGTCCGTGTTGGTGCCGAACCACTTGGAGATACGCCCGTCCTCGCCGAAGAGCGGGACCGAGCGGGACTTGAACCACCGGTAGACGCCGTCGTGCCCGCGAAGGCGGAACTCGACGTCCAAGGGTTGGCCGGTCGCGACCGACTGCAGCCAGCGTTCCCGGGCCACGGAGCGGTCGTCGGGGTGGACCAACTCCAGCCAGCCGAGGCCCAGTTGGGCCGTTTCATCGGAGCCGGAGTAGGCCAGCCATTGGGGGCCTGCGTAGTCGCACTGGCCGTCCGGCGGGCAGGTCCAGACCAATTGCGGCAAAGTTTCGGCAACGGACCGGAAGCGCGCCTCGCTGGCTCGCAGGGCGGTCTCCGCCTCTTTGCGTCCGCGGACGTCGATGATGGTGCACAGCACAAAGACCTTGCCTTTGACCCGCAGCGGGCTCAGGCCGATCTCCACGGGGACCTCGGTGCCGTCCTTGTGGAGTCCGTGCAGGTCCCGGCCGACGCCGATGGGCCGGGCAGTGGGCGATTGCAGGTAGCCGTGGCGCATCGCCGGGTGATTGGGCCGATACCGTTTGGGCACGAGCAGGTCGACGGATTGCCCGACCAGTTCCTGGCGGCTGTAGCCGAAGAGCCGTTCAGTCTGGGAATTGAGCAGGGTGATCAGGCCCTGGGCATCGGTCATGATGATCGACTGGGGCGCCCCTTCCACGAGCACCCGGAAGACTTCCTCGCTGTCGCGGAGCTCCTGCACCGTGTTGTTCAGGTTCAGGTTGGATTCCCGCAGGGCCGCCTCTGCGCGGGAGAGATCGGAGACGTCCACGAAGGTCATCACGAGGCCCGAAACCTGTTTGCCCTCGTCCTGGTAGGGCATCAGCCGCCGCAGGTAGTCGCGGCCGTTGTTTGCGGTGACCTTCTTTTCCACCGTCCGCTGGGCGCGGAAGACCTGGTCGATCTGTTCCACGATGTCGTCGTCCTTGACCCGGTAGGTGATGTGCTTGATGTCGCGGCCGACGTCCTGGGGCAGCAGGTTGAAGATGTCCGCCGCGGCGGGGGTGAACAGGCGGATGCAGTGGGAGCGGTCGAGGAAGATGGTCCCGATCTCCGTGGACCGCATGAGGTTGTTCAGGTCGTTGGTCGTCTCGATCAGCTCCTTGATCTTGAGCTCGTGCTCGGCGTTGACGCTGTAGAGCTCCTCGTTGACGGAGTGAAGCTCCTCGTTGGTGCTCTGGAGCTCCTCGTTGGCGGCCAGCAGTTCCTCGTTGCTCGCCTGCAGCTCCTCATTGCTGGTCTCGAGTTCCTCGACGGTGGTCTGGAGTGATTCCTTGGTCTGGAGCAGCTCCTGTTCGAGCTGGACGATGCGCTCCTGCGAGGCTTCGCCGGCGTGGAACTCCTCGCCGGACTGCGGGGCGATCGGCCGCACCTCGTGCTCTTCCCGGAACAGGACGAACACGTAGGTCATGTTGGTCGCCTTGTCGGGGATGGGGTCCGCCACAATGCTGAGCAGCGTGTCCCGGTCGTCGCCGCGGCCCCGGATGCGGATACCCTTGAAGGTGACCTTCTCCAACTTCTTCAGCGCCGTCTGCACGGCCGAGGACAGGGCGATCCGGAGGTCACCCCGGACCATGCTGATCAGGTCGTTGTTCATGCGGCCGGTCGGCGGGCGCAGGAACCGGTCGGCATCGTTGAAGACGTGCAGCACTTCGCGGCGGTCGTTGATCAGCACCCCGGTGGGCACGTAGCCGGTCAGCAGGGCGTCGTAGGCGCGGGCGAGCCGGAGGTCCCCGGGGACGGCCGGACGCGACATGGCCCGGCCCAGTGCGGGCACGAGGTTCATCCGGATGTCGAGGGGCAGCCGGGAGTCCCGCATCTTCCGGTAAAGTTTCCACTGGCGGTCGATGGTCTCGAATTCGCCATCCAGTTCACCGGGGCTTTCGCTCGGGCCGAGGAGCAACGTCCCCTTCATCTTGAGGGCGAAATGGAAGCTGGCGAGGGCCTTGGTCTGCGCGACCGGCTGGAAGTAGATCAGCAGGTTCCGGCAGCTGACCAGGTCCATCTTGGTGAACGGCGGGTCCTTGATGAGGTTCTGCGGGGACAGGATCAGCATCTTCCGCAAGGTTGGCACGACCCGATACCGTTTGCCTTCCCGGGTGAAGAAGCGTTCCCGGCGTTGCGGCGACACGTCCTCCATCGTGGACTCGAAGTAGAGTCCCTCGGAGGCGAACTGGAGCGAGTCCCGGTGGGCGTCGGAGGCGAAGATACGGACGGTCGTTCGCTTGCCCGCCCGTTCGAGGCACTCGACGAACAGGATGGCCATCGAGTAAGCCTCCTCGCCGGTCGCGCAGCCGGCGACCCACACGCGGATGTCGTCCTCCTTGGCCGTGTGCTCGACGATCTGGGGAATGATTTTCTCCTCCAGCAAGGCGAACGCCTCGGGATCGCGGAAGAACCGGGTCACCCCGATGAGCAGGTCCTTGTAAAGGGCGTCCAGTTCCCCGGGGTCGTTCAGGACGCGCTGGCTGTATTCGCCGAAGGTGGGACAGTTCAGCAGGGAAATCCGCCGATCAATCCGCCGCGAAATGGTGGCCGGCTTGTAGAAGTTGAAGTCGATTCCATACACCTCCCGGAGCTTCTCCAGCACGGCCGGCAGGCCGGCGAGGGTCTCCGAGCTCACCTTGGCGAACTTCGAGCCGGTCAGCGGCGCGGAGGGATTCGCGGCGTAGGCCAGGAGGGCGTTGGGCATCTCCTCCGGCGCAAGGATGAGGTCCGCCAGTCCGGTGTCGATCGCGCTCCGGGGCATCCCGTCGAACTTCGCGGATTCCTCGCTCTGCACGAGGATCAGGCCGCTCAGGTCGTGGACATCCATGAGCCCGGACGTGCCGTCGGTGCCGGTGCCCGATAGGATGATGGCGATGGACTTGTCACGGGCCTCGCGGGCCAGGGAGCGGAAGAACACGTTGATCGGCATGATCAACGGTTGGTCGGTGGGGCGTTCGTGGACGAACAGCTTGCCGCCGGACATCACCATCTCCTTCCGCGGCGGCAGCAGGTAGATCGTGTTCGCCCGGATGTTCGTGGTCGCCATCACCGGCACGATGGTCATCCGGGTGTGCCGGGCCAGCAGCTCGTGCATCAGGCTCTTAAAGTCCGGCGACAGATGCTGGATGATGACAAACGCCATCCCGGAGTTGTCCGGCATCGCCTTGAGAAAGCGTTCCAAGGCCTCCAGGCCGCCAGCCGACGCGCCGATG
>JBEISV010000413.1:0-4410 GCA_040375265.1 Verrucomicrobiales bacterium | reverse complement strand
GCAGGGCCGGCTGCCAGCCTGCCCTGCTTCACATGGACGGGGAAACTTCATGATTGGCACTTCTTCTCCCACTCCGGGTCGAAGCCGGTGCCTTCCGCGGCCAGCGCGCGGACGTCGTTCCAGCTTTCACAGAGCAACACAGCCGGCACCTCGCCCAGCGGCATCCGGAAGCCTTGTCCGGCGCCACCTGCCGGCAGGCGCTCGAACGCCAGGCTCCGCAGCGCCACCGGCCGGTCGTCCTCCGGCAGGGCGTTGCCGGTGAATTCGATCACCACCTCCAGCCCCTGCGCGACGAACCGCTTGCGGTAGTCGTAAAACCAGCCGCCGTCCTGAGTGGCACCGCGGACATAGCCAAGCTTCGTCGCCCGGCCGCGTAGGCGGAACGCGCCGAGCATGTGGCCCTGGAAGTCGGCCAACTCGGTGTCGGCTTCCCGTCCGGCCGGGAGCGAGAACGCCATCGCGGCAAACTGACTGAACACCGGCTCCACCGCGTAGTCCGCCAGGTGGGCGATCCACTTCGCGGTGCCTTCCGGCGAGAGCCGGCTGCCGTGGGTCAGCCCCACGCGATCCTCGGCCACCAGCGTCACCGGCTCGTCGTCCGCGTCGGTCAGCGAACCATCCGGCAGCGGCCGGAACAGCCGTTGGGAACCGTTGGCCTGCGGACTCGCCCAGACCAGCCGCGCGCAGTAGTGGCGCAGGATCGGATGCCGGTTCAGGAACAGCTCCCAGTCTTCGAAGCGCCATTCCCGCTGCGTGCACATCGCCTCGTAGAGCCGGTCACGCTGGAGTTGGAGCACGGTCTTCAGCTCCTTCTTGGCGGTGGAAAACGACTTCTTCGCCTGCGAGGCGAGCGTGGCGTCGTCGTCCTGTCGGGGCTCGGGCAACGCCGAGATTTCCTTGCCGTCCGGGTTGAACAGCGTGACCGCGAAGTCTGCCCCCAGCCGCGCGATAAACTGGCGCGGGCCGTAGTCCAGCCGCAGCTCGCCCGCCTCGTCGAAGCCCGCGCTGGGCACGGTGCGGTCGGCGAGTTCATCCAGCGTCCAGCCCTTGCGTTCCGCCAACGCCTGGGCCTGTTTCGCAGCCTCTTCCTGGATGCTCTTGGTGCGGAACCGCCCGCCGACAGCCAGCATGAGCTGGATCGCGGTGGGATGCTCCATCCACGCCAGCGCCTGCACGAGCGCCCGGCACTGCGCGGCACGCTGGCCATACCAATCCTTGAGGTAGCGCCCGACCACCGGCACCGCCGCCGGCCCGCAACACGCCGCGGCGACCGCGAGGACGCCCTTGGATCCGATCGCGGAACCTTTGGGCTGGCGACTAAAGACGGCGAGCGCCTGCTGATATAGTTGCTCCTGCGTCAGTGTTGGAGCGACCGGAGTAGGCTGCCCGGTCCTCGCGGCCTGGGCCTGCATCATCTGGTAAAACTGCTGCTGCCATTGGAAACCCGATTGAGACGATTCCTTCGCCTTCTCTTCCGCCTCCGCAGGCGCAATGACCGACGTGTCTTCGGCCAGCCACGCGGTCAGCACGAACTGGCCGAGGGCTTCACGCTCGGCCGGCTCGAACTGGGCGCAATAACGTCGAAGCATTGCGCCGGGTTCCGGTGACTTGAGGCGAACCGACTGGATCAAAAGCCACCTGAGAAGGTCGGCGGCAACAGTCCGCCGGTTGTCCGCCCAATGCACCGGCGGCAACCCGCCGAAGGGGAACCACGCCAGTTCGGCCGGGATGCCCTTCGCCAACCCCTTGGCGGCGTCTTTCGTCAACTGGTTGCGGCTGACGAACTGCTCCAACGGGGCGCCCAAAGCCTCAAGTGCGAGCATGAACGCGACCTTTGTCGGCTCGTTCTTCTCGCGGGCGAGGGCCTTGAGCAACGGTTCCGTCGCCGGGACGTGGCCCATGCGGCCGAGCCATTCCGCGGCGGCGGCCCGGGTGTCGGCCTTTCCACCTTCCAACGCCGGAATCAACCGCCCCTCGATTCCGTTCACCTTCTCCAGAATCGCCTGAGCGGCCGCCCGGTCCTGCTTGGGACCCAGGGCCATTTCCCACAGAACGGGACGCAGGGCGGCCGGCGGGGTGGGGAAAAGGGACAGCAGTTCGAAGGCGTTGCGGCGATAGTTGCGCGCGAAGTAGTCGTCCGACGGCCTGAAGCAGTCGGCGATCAGGTCAACGTGCTCCGCGAAATAGGGCCAAACTGCTTCCGGTTCCCACCGGAATGAAATTCCGCTCCAACGGGTTGATCGCAGCCGGTGACGGGCGAACAGCCCCGCCTCAAGTCCGATGACCGGCAGGGCGGCGCCGAGTTCGCGAAGCCCCACTTTCGGGTGGCTTTGCCGGAAGGCGTTCAACAGGCCATCAGCGTTCCAGAAGAGCTGTTCCGGAGACAGTTGGCCCAACTGCCAAAGCAAGCGGACACAGTGGATAGGTTTCAGTTCCGCACACCGGAAAAATTCCTGGATGACGTCCCAGTGACGCTGCTGCCGATCCGTGAACGAATGGCCGATGACGAGGCCCTGGTGCGGCCAAGGCTCACCGCGGCCGCGCGGTGCCCGTAGTTCGATTGGCGACAGCACCAGGCATTGCAGTTCGGTGAACGCGACGCGGACGGCCTCGGCGGATGGTATCGCGACGTCTTTCGGCGCGCAGCGGCGCGCCTCGGCGAACGCGGCCGAAAACTTCACCCATGCGGTCTCGGAAAGGGGGGCGTTGGGCTCCGGCGCTGACACCGGCGGCAGATCCACGGGCACGGTCAGGTCGGTTCCGTCCATCGCCGTCAGCTGGGACTCCAGGGCGCGTCGACCGACTGGGTCCGATTCGGTGCCGAGCTGCGCCCGCAATATGGGAAATGCAGCCGAACCGAACCAGTCTGCCAGGCGTCGGCGCGCGACCTGGCGATCCGCCGCATCCTTGGCCTCGGTGGCGCGCTCAAGCCAAACCCGCATCGCGGAAGAGGCTTGGATCAGGGCCAGCGCAGCCTGTCTCAGTCCCCGGGATTTTCCTTCCGCCAAACCGGCAATCTCCCCCGCAAACGGTTCAATCGGAACTTTCGCACCGGCCAGGAGGCTCAACGCCTCTTCCTTAACCCCGGCAGTTGGGCCAGCGAGAGCGTTACGGAGAACCTGGGCATGCCGCAGGGCACAGTCCGCAGCTCCCGCAAGGGCGCAAAACTCCGCCCGCCAACCTCCCGGCGTGAAGCGATTCCGCGGTTCGATCAACGCACCGGCCAGCAGCACCGCCGGTGATCCGCCATCCAGGGTCACCATCCGCTCCACCAAAGAGGCTTGGATCATCCCGGGCCGGCTGACCACCGGTGGATATGACCAGAACTCCGAGCCCAGCGCTTCCACGAGGAAGACCTCGAGCCAGTCCCACCTATCGTTCCCAAGCGGGCGTCGAAGCAGATTGGGCCGTTGGCGAATGGCGGCCGAAAGGAGTTTCGCCAAGCGTAGCAAAAGCGCCGGATCCGCCGTCGATTCGGTCCACCTGGCAAAAATCTCCTCCCGCCCCACGCTGGCCGGATCCTGACGGAATGCCGGAGTCATCCGGAGCCGCAGAACTTCCATTGCCCCCGTCGCGCCGGCGATGTTGGCGAGCACGCCTTCGTCGCCGCCATCAAACAGGTAACGGCACGAGTCGTCGCCCAGTCCCGCCCGCAGCTCCTCCAGCCGCATCAGATCTGCCGTCAATGCCTGCCTAACGGTTCTCATTTGGCTTAGCCCTCCTCCGTCGACGCCCCACTCTCCGCCCCCTTCCCCGCGATTCGCGCCAGGTCGCCCAACGCTTCCGAGTAGGCGATGGGCGGCACCGCAGCGAATGGCACCAAGCGCGGGTCGCTGTCATTGCCGGGCTCGTCGTATTCGTAGCTGCCGATCTTCACGCTGCCGGACCGCACGAAGAACCAGTCGCCGAGCGTCACGTCGGAATACATGTCCACGCCCACGAACATCCCCTCAAGGCCCAGGAACACCTCCACGCCCGCGTTCGGGAACGTCTTCCGGTAGTAGTTGATGCCGCCCGCGTCGCACACGGAGCCGCGCGCCCAACCGAGGCGTTCGGCGCGGCCCTTGAAGGTCATCGCGTTCAGTTCGGTGCCTGCCAGGTCCTTGCCGAACTTCTGCGCGGCCTGATCCGGCTGGGCGGCGATCACGGGGCGGTCGAGCTGCCTGAAGGGCGGTTCCACGGCGTAGTCCGCCAGGTGCTTCACCCAGGCGGTCCGCCCGTCGGCCGGCAGCTCCAGCGGATGGACCACGCCGACTTCGCCCTTGGCGGGGAGCGTCACGGGTTCGTCCGCGGCGTCGGTGAGCGAAAGGTCATCGAGTGCGCGGAAGGTGGCGGTCAGCTTGCCGCCGGCGGCGAAGTGTCCCCACACGAGCCGCTGGGCGAAGGGCACGAGCAGCGGGTGCGCGAGGT
>JBEISV010000481.1:0-3691 GCA_040375265.1 Verrucomicrobiales bacterium | reverse complement strand
GGCACCCGCAGCGTGTTGCAGACTTACGGCACCGACACCAACGCCGGCCCGGCCGACTGGACCTACCTGAGCACGCAGCATTTCTTTGAACCGACTGCCGGCGAATGGCGCCTCAACGTCGTGGACGAGGGCGAAGGTGCCACGGGTTCGCTGCTGGAGGCGGAACTGATCCTGCAGGGCGTCCCGATCGCGGACACCGACCACGACGGCCTCGATGACGCCTGGGAACAGCGACACTTCGGCACCTTGGCAGTCACCGCCACCGCCGATGCGGATGCCGATGGTTATGGCAACGTGCGCGAGTTCGTGGCTGGCACCGATCCGCGCCGGGCCGAATACGCGCTTTCGCTGAATTTCACCTTCTGGAGCCCGACGGTCGTTCGGCTCAGCTGGCCCGGCCAGCCGGGTCGCTATCGCGTCTGGGCCGGGGAAGATCCGGCCAAGCTGACGGTGGCGTCCGAGGTAGACGGCACCTTTCCGGAAAACGTCTGGCTGGCCCCTGCCACCGAGGTTGCGAAGTTCTTCCGGCTTGAACGGCTCACCGACGTTTCGCCGTAACCCGGGCGTTCACGGCAGGGCGACCGCGCGGACAAGCCGCACCGCACCGCTGCTGGCCCAAGCGCGGTTCACCGGCGAACCGTCCGCCGGGATGGTCACTTCGCCCACGGCGGTCCAGTCGCCGAGCGCCGACGATTCCTCCAGCCGATATCGGCTGCCCGCGCGACCGGCGACCGACAGTTGCCAGTCGCCCTTCGAATCGGGTTCCAGGCCCACCTCGGGCACGCGGCTCACCAGGCTGAACTCGTCGATGAGTTGATTGGCGTTGTCATAGGTTTCCCAGCCCAGGCGACGGCCGTTCACCGTCATGACGTCGAAGTGATAGCGGGTGAACTCCACCTGGACGTGCGGCCAGTGCGCCACACGTTCGGTGTCGATCGTGCCGCCGCCGCCGCCGCTGACGACGTAGGTCACGCCGTCCCGCAGGCCGCGATGATAGGCGTGTTCGTGGCCGCAGATCACGAGATCGACGCCAAGCGTGCGGAAGAGCGGCACCCATTCGTTGACGACGAACGCCTCCTGCGTGTGGCCGCCGCCGTTCCAGAACTGGCTCCAAGGCGGCTTGTGGAAGCAGACGACACGGAAGGCCGCCTGCTGGGTTTCCGGCCGCGCCAATTCCGCGGCCAGCCAGGTGCGCTGTTCGGGCGAAACCGAGCCGTCGGCCTCGGAATCGAGGAAGATGAACCGCGAATTGCCGTAATCGAAGGCGAACCAGGATTCGTTGCCCGGCAGGGCGCTGTAGGCATAGGCCAGCGCGTGTTCGCCGTCGTGGTTGCCGCGGGCGAAGACCACCGGTGTCGTCTGCGCGGCGTTGAGGTGTTCGAGCGGCTTGAACCAGTAGTCGTGCCATTCGCCGAGCGCGTTGCCGCTGTTAACCATGTCGCCGGCCACGCAGATCAGGTCCGGGGAATGCCGCAGCAGGTTGGCGACGTGCTGGCGCAGCGTGGCCGTGCCGTTGTGGTTGTCGCCCCACCACGCGGTGACGAACGGCGTGTCGCGCCGCGGCGCCGAGCGGAACGAAAAGGTCGGCGAGACCGTGGCGCCGCTACGGACGCGGTAGGCGTAGGCGGTCTCACGTTCCAGTCCGGTGAGCGTGGCGCGATGAACAAAATGGGAGGCGTCGATCTGCAGCGTCTCGACCCGCGTGAAGACTTGTTCGGCCACATTGCTCCGACCCCATTCGACGACGTGGCGCGCGAAGTTGTGGTCGGTTTCCCACAGCAGGGTCATGGCGTCGGGGCGGACATCCTGGAGCATGGGCAGCTTGGTGATCACGGGCTCCATCGTGACCGGCGGCCACGGCCGTTGCAGGCGCACGGTGAAATCGTCGGCCATGCTGTCATTGTCCGCGTCGCGTCGGTGGCGACCGACTATTTCCAGGCGCAGCTTCCGGGTGCCGGGCGGCAGTTGGGCGACCAGCGGGCGACGCAGCCAGACACTGTCGGCCGCAACCAGGCAACGCACCGAACCCAGGTCGCCGCCGTCCGCATCGGCAAAGACGATGCGGCAAAACACCTGGTCGTCGAACGTGCCCGCGCCGTAACGGTTGCGGAGCCACGCCTCGGCCTCCACCACCACGGGGCCGGCTAGGTCTTCCGGGACGAAGCCGGCGGCCAGCAGGTCGATTTCCTGGCGGACCATCGCGTCCCCGGGCCGGTTCAAGCCGCCGTGCAGGAAGCGGTTGCCCCCGTGGGCGGCGCCCTTGGTGCCCCCGGTGACCAGCGCGACGGGCCGGCCCAAAACCACGGACCAGTCCACGAGTTGGTTCTCGAACCCGCCGTTTTGCTGGAGCGGTTGGCCAAACTTGGGATTCAGTGGGCCAGAGCCCGTGATCGTGAAGTTCGCGTCCGAGGTGTCGGTTACCGCCGGATAGGCCAGCGAGGCCAGTTCGATCCGGAAAGTGTCACCCGGCGGTTGCCACGGCGGGATGGCCCAGTTGAAGGAGCGTTGCGCCATTGGCACTTCGCCCAAGGTCACCGGCGCGGCGGCGGCGGAAGTCAGTGTCACGCGCAGCATGCCGCCCGGATCGGTGGCGGCCCAGGTCACCGGTTCCACCGTGCTGACGGCGATCCGCTCCCCGCCGTTGGGGCGCGTCAACGTCAGCGTGGGCGTGACCGGCCGCGGAATTCCAACGGCCGCAGGGCCTCCGAGCGCAGCGATTTCCGCCGTCGCCATGGCCCATGGCCGAAGCTGCACCGCGTTGACGAGGCCGGGGGCGTTTTCCTGGTTCTCGTCCGCGAAGAGCAGGAATTCCGGCCCCAACGACCAACGACCATCCACCGTGAGTCCGGTGGTCTGCTGGACCGATTGGCCGTTGACGAAACTCGTCAGGGTTCCCGCCACGCAGTCCACCACGACCGCCAGCCGGACCCAGGAGCCGTCCGCGACCGTGCCGCCGTAGTTGCCGCCGATGCCGACACCCCGGGTCGGGTTGATGAACCATTCGCCGTCATCGGTGTTTGCGGGATTGGACTGGTAAAGCGCCGCCCAGCCGCTGGGCCGGCTGGGCGTGTTGAGGTCGAGCACCAAGGTAAACTGGTTCAGCCGGGAACCGCCGCCGTTGCCACCGAGGCCATGGATGGCGCGGAGGTGCGTCCCGCGGCCAAACGAGGCGATCGTCGCGGAGCCGTTGCCGATGGCGACCGTCTGGAAGGCAACTTGGGCGGCGGTGGCTGGAGCGGAGAAACCGGCCACTAGCGCCGTGCCGCCGGACGCCGAAAGGAGGTTGCCCGCGAAATCCCATTGGACGAATTCGGCGCCGGTCAAGCCGCTCAAACCAAGGCAACAGCCCGCAACAACGACGCGGCGGCAAAACGAAAACGACATGGAGCGGGCGGGAAGGTGGTGCGGACGAGAGGACTTGAACCTCCACCCCTTGCGGGACCAGATCCTAAGTCTGGCGCGTCTGCCATTTCGCCACGTCCGCGACGCGGGGACAGCAAAGCGATGCCGTCGCTTCGGCGCAAGCCCGCGGACGAACCCGGGCCGTCCAACGCGACCGCGGGTTGGGCGTTGCGATGAACTGGCGGTTCGGGCCAGCGTGGCCGCCGCGAACGGATGAAGGAACTGCTCAATCATCGCGCCCACCTCGGTCGCCTACGCCAGTTGGGTGTCTGGCTGCTGCTGGTCACGC
>JBEISV010000457.1:0-3944 GCA_040375265.1 Verrucomicrobiales bacterium | reverse complement strand
TCCCTGTCGCGGCACATCCAGCAGATGCTTGCCGCCGGCACGCCGCCGCTCGTGCTGTGCGCGCCGCAGATCCGGCTGGCGTTCCGGCGCTTCTTCGAGACCACCTTCGCCGACCTCAACGTGCTGGCCTACACCGAGGTTCCAGCCCGGGTGGAGATACAGAGCGCGGCAGTGGTCCCCGGCATGGACTGAACTTTGCCCGCTGAACCGTGCCCCCCCAGACCTTCATCGCCGATTCCGCAGAAGACGCCCTGACAAAGATCCGGGCTCAGCTGGGCCCGGACGCCGTGGTCCTGAACGTGCGGCAGGTCGCCGGCCCGGGCATTGCCCGGCTCTGGCAGAAACCGCGGATCGAAGTGGTCGCCCACGTCCCCGAGGCGCCGGCTCCCCCGGTTCCAGCCCCGGCGCCGGCGCCCGCTGTCCTGCCGGAGAGGCCGGGCCTAGACGAACTTCGGCGTGAACTGGCGGAAATCCGGGACCGGATGGACCTGGAACGGCGCCTCGCCGCCGCCCAGGTCGCCCGGGAATCGCCGCGGCCCGGCCCCGTGCCCATCGCCCCGCAGTCCGCACCGGCACCCGCCCGGATTCGGGAAGCACGACCCGCGGTTTCCCGCGCCCCAGCGGCCGCCGGTTGGAGCGTGGGCGGGCTCTTGGAACAGGCCGGCCTCAACCGGGTGCATGTGCAGCGGATTGAGGACGAACTGGAAGAACAGTTCGGCCCGACGGCGCCGCCCGACCTCCCGGAGGAGCTAGCGCTTGCCCAGCAAGTGCTCGGCGGTTTCTGGCGGCCGGCGCAACCCCTGGCCGAAGGACACCAGCGGCCCCACGTATTTCTCGGCAGCCCCGGTTCGGGCAAGACGACGCTGCTCTGCAAATGGCTCGCCCAAAGCGTCCTGCTGGAAGGCCGGACGGCCCACGTCTGGCGCCTGGACGGCAGCACGGCCAACACCGCGGAGGCGTTGAGCGTTTACGGCGAAATCCTGGGCGTGCCCGTGGCCCGCTTCTGGCGCGGGGACGAGGAAAGCGAAGGCGCCAACCTCACCTTCATCGACCTGCCCGGCTTCAATCCCCGCGACGAACACGCCGTGACCGCCGTGCGCAGACTGCTCGCCCGGGTGCCCGGGGCACAGCTCCATCTCGTGGTCAACGCCGCCTACGAAATCCCCCTGCTGCTGGGCCAGATCCGGGGCCTGAACCAGTTCGGTGAGGCGGACCTCTGCGTGACGCACCTCGACGAGGAACCCCGCTGGGGAAAACTCTGGAATCTGGCCCTCGGAACAAACTTGCCGCTGCGGC
Organism: Verrucomicrobiales bacterium; assembly: GCA_040375265.1. GTDB lineage: Bacteria > Verrucomicrobiota > Verrucomicrobiia > Limisphaerales > UBA9464 > CAIWAH01. The sequence continues at coordinate 2,648 of JBEISV010000457.1, read as the reverse complement.
TCCTGAGTGCCGGGCAAAATATTCCGGGAGACCTCTTCGCCGCGTCGGCCGAAAAAATATTTTCGCGCCAATTCAGCGGAATTTAGGGGCTTTTCCGCCCTTCGACGGCGTCCCCCGCCAGCTGGCAGACCGGCTGCTTCACGGTAAACCACTGAGTGAACCATGAAGAAACTGATGCTCATCGGAGGTATGCTGGGGTTCGTGATCGGGATCATTTTCGGCCGTCTGCAGGCCGCGGAGGATTCCACCGTGCTTTGGCGCTCCTGTGTGGCTGCCCTCGTCGCCGGCTTGCTGATGCGGTGGTGGGGGCAGGTCTGGGTCCGCGGCATCCAGCAGGCCCATGTCGAACGCCTCACCAAGCAGCAACGTAACTGAGTCCACCCGGCATCCAACTCTCAATCCCAGCCAGCATCCCCATGACTGCGATCCCTGAACCCGCCACGTTGACCTACGGACGCAACCGCAAGCCCGCGCCGAACGCCCGCCGCCGCAACTACGTCAACCCGGGCAGCACCGCCGAGTCCGAGCTGGTGGAGCGCTACCTGCCGCTGGTGAAAACCGTCGTGGGCCGCGTCGCCATCAACCTCCCGTCGCACGTCAACCTCGACGACCTGAACAGCGCCGGGCTCGTCGGCCTGCTAAATGCCGTCCGCAATTTCGACCCCGAGGGCGGCAGCTCCTTCGAGTCCTACGCCCGCGTCCGCATCCGGGGCGCCGTGCTCGACGAACTGCGCCGCCTCGACTGGGTGCCTCGCTCGGTGCACGACAAGGCCCGCCGGGTCCAGTCCGCGATCCAGGAGCTCGAACAGAAGAACGGCCAGGTGCCAACGCCCGCGCAGGTGGCCCGCGCCCTTGAGCTCACGCCCCGCGAATACGAGGAACTGCTCGAGGAAATCCGCCCCGCCACCTTCGTCTGCCTCGACGCCGCGCCCGGCCCCGACGGCGAGAGCGACAGTGATTCTTCCCGTTACGACACCGTCGCCGACGAGTCCCAGGAAAACCCCGTGGACGTGACGGCCCGGCGCGAGCTGAGCCGCATGATCGCCGAACGCATCAACCACCTGCCGGAAATGCAGCGCAAGGTGCTCGCCCTTTACTACTTCGAGGACTTGCGCCTGCGGGAGATCGCCGAGGTCTTTGGCGTCACCGAATCCCGGATCTGCCAGATCCATTCCCAGGCCGTCCTGACCATCCGCGCCTACGTCGAGAATCTTGAATGCGACGATGCCGCTTGAGCCGTCGCCATTCCACCCTAATCCCTGATTCTCCATGCTCATCATCATCGGCTCCATCATCGTGCTCGCCGCGGTCCTCGGGGGATTCGTCATGGCCGGCGGCAACATCATGGCGCTGAACCAGCCCTCCGAATACGTCGTCATCCTCGGCTCCGCCGCCGGCGCGATGGTCGTCATGGCGCCCATGAGGGTGCTCAAGGGGCTTGTGACCCAAATCATCGGCTGCCTCAAGGGCTCGCCCTACACCAAGACGGCCTACGAGGAACTCTTCAAGGCGCTCTATGAGCTGTTCATGCTCGGCCGCCGCAACGGCATGGTGGCCCTCGAGGAACACGTGATGAATCCCGGCTCCAGCAGCATCTTCACGAAGTATCCGACCTTCGCCAAAAACCACCACGCGGTGGAGCTGCTCTGCGGCGCCCTCCGTCCGATCATCGACGGCAAGGTGAAGCCCGACCAACTCGACAGCCTGATCCAGATCGAACTGGACACCATGGAGGAGGAACATCACCAGCCCGTGTCGGTCCTGACGAAGGCGGCGGACGCCATGCCCGGCTTCGGCATCGTGGCGGCCGTGCTCGGCATCGTCATCACCATGGCGTCCATCGGCGGCCCGCCCGACGCCATCGGCCACCACGTCGCCGCTGCGCTGGTCGGCACGTTTCTGGGCATCCTGGTTTCCTACGGTTTCCTCAATCCGCTCGCCGTCGCGATGGAGTTCGCCGGCGCCGCGGAAATGACCTACACGCGCTGCATCGCCAAGGCGGTGGTCGGCTTCGTCAACGGCATGGCGCCCATCATGGCCGTCGAACTGGCCCGCCGCGCGCTGACCTCCGACGTGAAGCCCTCGGCGGAAGACCTCGAAACGATCCTCAAGGGCGCCAAGTAGTTTTCCCCACTCCCAACTTCGACCTTCATGGCAAAGGGCAAACATGGTCATCACGGCGGCGCCTGGAAGGTCGCCTACGCGGATTTCGTCACCGCGATGATGGCGCTGTTCCTCGTGCTCTGGCTGACCGCCCAGGACCAGAAGATCAAGGAGGCGGTTGAACGGGCCTTCCGCCATCCGTTTTCGTCCCCGAACCCAGGCGCCACCGGCATCATCCAAACCCAGGACGTGCAACCCGTCAGCGGTGAAAAGGGCAAGTGGGATTCCTCGTCAGCCGTCGAGTTGAACATGCTGCGGAATCTGATGCAGGATTTGCTCCGGACGTTACCCGCCAACGAGGAAAATCCCTTGGAACAGACCGTGAAGGTCGAACCGATTCCCGACGGCATGCGGGTCTCCATCTTCGATCGCAACCACAAGCCCGTCTTCGAGGACGGTGCCGCCAGCTTCACCAAATATGGCCGCTGGGTCTTCGAAACCCTCGCCTGGGACCTGTCGCGTTACAGCAAGTTCCAGATCGAGCT
>JBEISV010000498.1:0-3528 GCA_040375265.1 Verrucomicrobiales bacterium | reverse complement strand
CGGCGCGCACTGGCGAGCGCCCGGTCCTGCGCCTCGGCCTGCTGTGCGAGGAAACGGATCGCCGCGAGGCTGTTCTCCACGTCGCCGAACGCGATGAGCACCCGCTGGCGGTAGTTGGCGACGGATTCCTCGAAGGCCGCCTGGGTGTTCCTCAGCTTCGCGTGGTTGCGCGCGGTGGCGAAGATCGGGAGCGAAAGGCTCGGACCGATGCTCCAGATGCGGCTATCCCAGTTAAACAGGTTGTCCACCTCGCCGCTGACGTAGCCGGCCGAGCCGGTCAGCCGCAGGACGGGGAAGAACGCAGCCTTGGCGACGCCGATGCGGGCGTTGGCCGAAGCCAACTGGCGTTCCGCGTCCGCGACATCCGGCCGGCGCTCCAGCAGCTCGGCTGGCAATCCGGCGGGGATGGCGGGCGGCTGCGGATTCCAGTTCAACTGCGCGCCGGCAAGCGCAGCGAACTTGAAGCCGGCCGGATTCGTCCCGACGAGGATACCCAGGGCGTTTTCCAGTTCGGCGCGACTGCGGGCGAGGGCGGCGGCCTCGGCCTCGGCGGAGGCGAGTTCCGTCTCGGCGCGGACGACGTCCAGTTCGGTGCCGATGCCCCCTTCGAGGCGGTTCTTCACGAGGTCCACCTGTTCTCGGCGGAACCGCAGCGTGCCGGCCACGGCGGCGATCTCGGCATCAAGCGCCCGGAGCCGGAAATAGTTCTGCGCGAGATCGCCCTGCAACGTGAGCAGAACGTGGTGGAGCGAGGCGACGGAAGCCTGGGCGTCGGCCCGGGCACCTTCGAAACCGCGGCGGACGCGGCCCCAGAGGTCAACCTCGTAGCTGAGGTCGAGCGGCACGCGGAAGGTGTTGAAAGTCATCGTGCCGAAGGCCGGGACTTGGTTCGGGGAAAACCGTTCGCGGCGCCAGCTCGGATCTAAATCACGGTTCGGCAGGAATTCGCTGCGGCTCACGCGGGCGGCGGCCCGGGCCTGGTCCACCCGGGCGACGGCCGCGCGCAACGTGGGACTTTCCGCCTGGGCCCGTTGCTGAAGTTCGTCCAGCGCCGGCTCGTTGAAGACTTCCCACCACTTGCCCTTGGGCAGCGTGTCGAGCGGCCGGCCTTCCTTCCATTCACCGAACTCCGCCGCCTTGTAGGCGGCCGGCACGGCGTTGGTGGGCCGGACGTAGTCAGGGCCGACGGTGAGCGGGCCGGCGTCGGCCGTTAACGGATTGACGGCGAAGAGCAGGGCAAGCAAACCCACGACCGCGGTCACCACGCCGTGGCCGGGCTTGGCGGCGGGAGCGGCGTTTGGTTTGGCGCTGCCCTTCATGAGCACGACGTAGAACACGGGCGTCAGGAACAGGCCGAACACCGTCACACCGATCATGCCGGCGAACACGGCGACGCCCATGGCTTGGCGCATTTCCGAGCCGGCGCCCTTCGCGATCACCAGCGGGAACACGCCCGCGATGAACGCGATCGACGTCATGAGGATCGGCCGGAGGCGCAGTCGGCAGGCTTCCACCGCGGCGTCAAAGGCGGACGCGCCCTCGTCCTGCCGCGCCTTGGCGAACTCGACGATGAGGATCGCATTCTTGCAGGCGAGGCCGACGAGCACGATCAGCCCGATCTGGGTGAAGATGTTGTTGTCGCCCTTGCTGAGGTAGACGCCGGTGATCGCGAACAGCAGGCACAGCGGCACCACGAGGATGATCGCGAGCGGCAGGCGGAAGCTCTCGTATTGCGCCGCGAGCACGAGGAACACGAGCAGGAGGCAGAGCGGATAGACGTAGATCGCGCTGTTGCCCGACAGGATGCGTTGGTAGGTGAGCTCGGTCCACTCGTAGGCAAAGCCCTTTGGCAGCGTTTCCTGCGCGAGTTTCGCCATCACCGCCTCGGCCTGGCCTGAGCTGAAGCCGGGGGCAGGGCCGCCGCTGAATTCCGCCGCGGGATAACCGTTGTAACGCTGCGCGCGGTCGGGGCCGTAGGATTCCTTCACCGTGACCAAGGTGCCGAGCGGGACCATTTCGCCGTTCGCGTTGCGGGTCTTGAGCCGGGCGATGTTCTCCGCCTTCTCGCGGAACGGCGCGTCGGCCTGCGCGACCACCCGGTAGGTGCGGCCGAACAGGTTGAAGTCGTTCACGTAGAGCGAGCCGAGATAGATCTGCATCGTCTCGAAGAGATTCTGGAGCGGAACGCCCTGAGTCTTCGCCTTTACCCGGTCGATCTCGGCATCGAGTTGCGGCACGTTGACGGTGAAGGTCGAGTAGGTGTTGACCAGCCCGGGCGTCTGGAAGGCTCGGCCGGTCATGGCCTGGACCTGTTGGTAGAGCGCGTCGTATCCGAGCCCCGCGCGGTCCTCCACATACATCTTGAAGCCGCCGACGGTGCCGAGGCCGTTCACGGCGGGCGGCATCACCGCGAGGATGAAGGCTTCCTGGATGCCGGCGAATTCGCGGTTCAACGCCTCGGCGATGGCCGGTCCGCTGAGCTCCGGCGTGGTGCGTTCCTCGAACGGCTTCAGGCAGAAGAACACGATGCCCGCGTTGGGCGCGACGCTGAAGCCGGCGATGCTGAGGCCGGGGAATTGCACCGCGTCCTGCACGCCGGGATGCTTCATGCCGATCTCGGCCATCTTGCGCATGACGGCTTCCGAACGGTCGAGCGAGGCGGCATCGGGCAACTGGGCGAAGGCGACAAGGTATTGCTTGTCCTGCGTCGGCACGAAGCCGGTCGGCACCTTGGTGAAGCTCCAGCCGGTCAGCCCCACGAGCCCCGCGTAGAGCAGGAGGGCGATGGCGCTCTTGCGGATCACGCCGGCGACGGACTGGCCATACTTGTTGCCGGCCCATTCGAAGGCCCGGTTGAACGGGCGGAAGAGCCAGCCAAACAGTTTCTCCAGTCCCAGGGAAACGGCGTCCTTGGGTTCGTGGTGACCCTTGAGCAGCACCGCGCAGAGGGCCGGCGACAACGTGAGCGAGTTGAACGCCGAGATGATCGTCGAGATCGCGATGGTGATGGCGAACTGTTTGTAGAACTGGCCGGTCAGCCCGCTGATGAAGGCGGTCGGCACGAACACCGCGCAGAGCACCAGCGCAATGGCGATGATCGGCCCGGTGACCTCGGTCATCGCCTTCTTGGTAGCCTCCACCGGCGACAGCCCGAGCGCGATGTTCCGTTCCACGTTCTCGACGACGACAATGGCGTCGTCCACGACGATGCCGATCGCGAGCACCAGGCCGAACAGCGTGAGGTTGTTGATGCTGAAACCTAGCGCGAGCATCACGGCGAAAGTGCCGACCAGCGAAACCGGCACTGCCGCCAGCGGAATGATCGATGCCCGCCAAGTCTGGAGGAACAGGATCACGACAATGACCACCAGCAGGATGGCCTCGAAGAGCGTGTGCACCACGGCGTCGATCGAGTGGCTGACGAAGACGGTCGGGTCATACACCACGGAAAAGTCCAGGCCCTCGGGGAAGGTCTTCTTCAGTTCGTTCATCGCCGCCCGCACGTCCTGTGAGACTTGGAGCGCGTTG
>JBEISV010000635.1:0-2315 GCA_040375265.1 Verrucomicrobiales bacterium | reverse complement strand
TCGATGCGGGCCCGCGGATCGAGGCCGGACGCCGGTTCGTCGAGCAGCAGGAGTTGCGGGTCGTGGATCAGCACGCGGGCGAGGCCGAGACGCTGTTGCATGCCGCGGCTGAGGGCCCCGATCAGCGCCCCCTGCTTCTCGCTGAGGCCGACGAGTTCCAGCACGTCGGTGATGGTCTTCTCGCGCTGGGAGGCGGGGATCTTGTAGCAGGCGCCGAAGAAATCGAGGTATTCGGTCACCTCCATGTCCTTATACACGCCGAAGAAGTCGGGCATGTAACCGATGAGGTGCCGGACCCGGTCGGCGTCGCGCACGACGTCGTGCCCCAGCACTTCGGCGGTGCCGCTGGAAGGCGTGAGGAACGTGGCGAGGATGCGCAGCGTCGTGGTCTTCCCGGCGCCGTTGGAGCCGATGAAGCCGAAGAGGTCCCCCTTTTCCACCGTGAGGTTGAGGGAGCTGAGCGCGACCATGTTGCCATACACCCGGCTGAGGTCGCGGGTCTGCACGGCGGGAAGGGCGGGAGGGGTCATGGAGGTTTCGAGTGACGAAGTTCGAGGTGCGAATTGGGGGCGCGGTTCAGCGGGCGGGAATCACGAGGCGAAGCAGCGTGCCCTTCTTCTGGTGGGTGACTTCAAACTGGTTGAGCGGGGCGACCAACGAGGCGTCGGGCATCCAAGCCAGCACCACGATGTCCCCGCGCCGCACGAGACCGGTCAGGTCCAGGCCGTTGGGCCAGACGAAGTCGCGTGACTCCCCGTTGTTGAGCGACAGGAAAGAGCCGAACGAGGCGGCCACCGAGGCGCCGGCCCAGTCGTCGATGTGCGCGCGCTCGTTGCTGCCGAAGGCGGATTCGCGCCGCGAGACGGCGGTCTGGAAATCGGCGTTGCGTTCGGAAGTGAAGTTCTGCAGCGGCAGCTGGCCGGCCGCCCGGGCCAACGATTTTTCGGCGGTCGCACCGGCGGCAAGTTCACCCCAGAGATGGACGTAGCCTTTGTCGTCCACGACCCAGACGGACTGGAACCGATGCTGGGTCTGGTTCACGACCCGCAGGACGCCGGCCTGGCCGTCGGGTGCGCTCACCGCAGTAAGCGGCGGCGTGTCGAAGTCGAGCCACTCCACGACGTTGAGCTGACTCGTCCAGACCGGGACAAAGATGTCCGCCTCAACCCCGGTGGGCTTGACCCGGACGGCCACCCGGCCGCTGTCGATGGACGCGGTGTTCAGGTTGCCAAACTCAGCCCGGACCGCCGCCAGCGGGGTCTTGGTCGCCAACGGATAGGAGTCGTTGGCCGGCGAATAGATGCTGCCGTAGGTATGGCCACGGAGCGCGACCTGGGAGCCGGAACCCTGCGGGATGACGTCCACCAGGTGCAGTTCGTTCCATTCGCGCTGGCCGGAACGCAGCTTGAAGCCGATGAAATAGATCAGCAGCGAGAACAGGGCGACATAGCTGGGGAAGGTGATCCAGGTCAGCATCGGCCGGTTGATCTTCTTCAGCCACCAACGGTCGAACGGCCCGATGACCACGAGGTAAACCAGCAGCAGCAGCAGCAGGAAGCCGACGGGCAGTTTGCGGATCTGCTTGGTCTCGATCATCGCGCCGAAGACGGAGTCCAGCCCGCGGCCACCCCACAACGTGAGTTCGTCATTCCGCAGCAAGGTCGGCGAAACCCCCAACAGTTTGGCGAAGAACCACGGACGGAGCTTCCACGACTTGAACGGTTCCCGTTCGGGGTTCACCGCCAGCAACGTGACCAGGCCGCGGCCGCGGGACGCCGTGACGCCGAGCGGCGAGGCGGGGTTGCCGATGAACTGCGTGCCGTCGCGGTTGCGGAGGCTGACCACCGGGAGCTGGGCGGCGCTGAATGCGGTGTCGAGGGCCAGTTGGCGGTAGGGATTGCGGGTCTCGTCCTCGGGTTGGTCCGGCTTGCCGTCATCGCCCTGCTGGTGGGTCTCCAGCCCGGACGTCGGCGCCTCGAAGCCATGGCGCGGACGGAAGTCGTTCATGGCGGTCCACTGGAAGAGCACGTCGCCCGCGGGGCGGTTGTCGATTCCACCCACCTCGGCCGGCAGGATGCCGCGCAGCCAGGGGGCCGAGGCGAAATCGGCCGGTTGGTCCACCGCTACGATCAGGTGACCGCCGGCAAACACCCACGCGAGCAGCGCGCTGGCCTGGGGTTCCTTCAGCTCGAGGGCGCGCTGGGAGTTCAGGTAGATCGCGTTCAGGCCCTCCAGCGCAATCGGGTTGTCCGGCAGGAACTCCGGCTGCAACCGCGCCACGACCGGCTGGTAGTCGCTCCGGCGTTGCCGGTCGG
>JBEISV010000505.1:0-3440 GCA_040375265.1 Verrucomicrobiales bacterium | reverse complement strand
TCACCTGGGTCGAAATGCTGGCGGCGATCGTGTGTATCGTGGTCTTGCTGGTCGGCATGATTCTCCCGGCGATGACAAAGGGCCGAGGCAAGAATTCGCGCATCAACTGCGTGAACAACCTCAAGAACATCGGGCTCGCCTACCGCATCGTGGCCACGGACAACGGCAACTGCCTGCCCTGGGAATATACTGCCACCAACCGTCCGGCCGCGCTGCCCACGAACTACGCCACGTTCCCGGGCATTCCGCTGCCGCCGTCCCAGGGAGTCGCCGCAAACTTCGCCTTGCTGTCGAATGAACTCTCCTCGCTCAAGCTCGTGATTTGCTCCGAAGATCGGAAGCGGGCCCCGGTGAAGACCAACTCGTTTGCCTATCTGATGGCGCCAGCCCAAATGACGACCCGTGACCGGATGGTCAGCTATTTCATCGGGACCAGCGCCCGGGAGGAACTTCCCCAAAGTATTCTCAGCGGGGACCGAAACCTGGCGGGTGGTCCCTTCGGCCCGGACACGAACACGCCACCGTCCCAGGTTGCCCTGCGGGTGCCGCTCACCACTGGTCGCGCCTCGTTCAACGCGACCGTTTACACCCCGGACATCCACCGGCAGGCCGGCAATCTCCTGCTCGGCGACGGCAGCGTGCAGCAGGTCTCCTCCGGGCGGCTGCGAGAAGTATTGTGGGATGCGAAGACCGGGAGTCAGTCCGACTTCACCTTCCTTTTCCCGGCGCGCTGAGTCCTTGGTTCAATGCGAGCCGGCAGGCACCAGCCATCGGCGCGCGACCAGTTCGCCGAGGTCGGCCAGCACGGGGTCGGCGACTTCGGCGTATTCGTAGCGGTCATCGTTCAGCACGCCGTCGGCATTGGTGTAGAGCACCGTGGTCACGAACACGGTCCGGCCCGTTGCAGGATTCCACAGAGCGCAGTTCTCCACCGTGAAGCCATAGGCGCGGCCGATCTTGCCGGTGATTTCGATGCGCCGGCCGGGTTGGGTCGCGGGGAACACCCGCCGAACGCCGGGCAGCAGGAACTTGCAGGAGTCGTCGGGAAAGCCCGCGGCCGGATAACGCGGGTCGTCCGATTCGCGCGGGTATTCGGTCAGGGCACCGACGAGCAGCGCGCGGTGTTCCGGCGTGAGGCACAGCGGTGCCCCGGGCAACGCGACGTCGGGCCGCACCACCTTCACCAGCAGGTTCTGCAAATCCACGAGCGTGATGCCGTTGCGGCCGGCGAAGTCCATGGATTCGTCCACCCGCTGATCGCCACGCAGGAACGCCTGTCCCACGCGGAGTCCGGGCGCGATGTTGGTCAGGCGCAGCGGACTGATCCGCGCCGGCACGGCCACCGGGGCGTGGCCCGGCGGCCGCAGCGTGACGGCGGCGGAGGCGTGTTGGTCAGGCACGGCGCGCGGGTCGGAGAGGCGGTGGTTGATGACTGCGGACGGCAGGCCCAAGGCGTGCATCGCCCGGTTCAACGGCTCGTGGCCGACGACATCATACAGCCGGTTGAAGGCTTGGTTGTCCGAGACGAGGGCCAGCTTGCGCACCTCGTGCGCCACCGTGATCCGGCCGCCGGCGAGGTGGCTCGGGTCATTGGTCTGCGAGACGTCACCGGCGAAGAGCGGCGCGATTTCCAGCGGTGCCTCAGCCAGTTGGGTCCCGGGTTGGGCGGCTTCGAGACGTTCGACTTCCTGCAAGGCGGCGACGGCGGCGCAGAGCTTGATGCTGCTGGCGGGGTAGAAGTATTCGGCATCCACCCGGAAACCATGCCGCCGCAACGTCGGCGGGCGGCCCGGGGATTCGTCCAACTCCGCGATGAGCACTTGCAGGCGCAACTCGGGGCCGCGGTCAATCGCCTGCCGCAACACCGTGCCACCGGACCGGAGCAGCGGCTCCAGATCATGGGGTGCCGCCGGCCGGAACGGTGCGCAGCCGGCGAGGAGGATTCCGACGAAGCCGAGGGCCAGCAGCCGCGTTCCGTAACGCCAAGGAGAGTTGGGTGAACCTGAACACGGATGCCACCCCCTCTCCTCCATTCGGGATGGAGGAGAGGGCCGGGGAGAGGAGGTGGTCAGCCAATCACGCGTCGGCCGGTGGGCAACCCCTCTCCCCGGCCCTCTCCCCACGCTGCGCTGCGGGGAGAGGGAGAGCCACCGCAGAGGCAGGGTCGAGCTGCGGTCGGGAGCAGGGCGTAGGCTCATCGTCACGACAGGAGTTCTGGCACGACTTCCGCGCCGGAAACAACGACGTCGGTGAGGCTGTCGTCGCGCCCTTCGTGGTGATAGGTGAGCCGCTCGTGGTCGAGGCCGAGCGCGTGCAGCAGGGTCGCCTGGAGATCGTAGGCCCGGACAACCTTGTCCACGGCGCGGTAGCCGAACTCGTCGGTCGCGCCATGGACATAGCCTTGGCGAAATCCGCCGCCGGCCAGCCACAGGGAGAAGGCGTGCCGATTGTGGTCCCGGCCATCCTTGCCCTGCGAGACCGGCAACCGGCCGAACTCGCCGCTCCACAGCACAATCGTATCGTCCAATAAACCGCGCTGCTTGAGGTCCAGCACCAACGCGGCGCTCGCCTGGTCGGTCATGCGGGTCAGGTCGCGCAACTTCTCGGCGTTCTTGTCATGCGTGTCCCACGGCTGGCCGCTGAGGTAAACCTGCACGAAGCGAACGCCCTGTTCGACCAGGCGCCGGGCCATCAGGCAGCGTTTGCCGTAGTTCGCCGCGGCCTTGTCCGCATGGTCGAGGCCGTAGAGACGCCGGACGTGTTCCGGCTCGCGCGAAAGGTCGAGCACCTCGCCCACGGAAGACTGCATCCGGGCGGCGATTTCGTAGTTGCTGATGCGCGCGGCGAGTTCCGAGTTGCCGGCATGGCGGGCAAGGTGGGCCTGGTTGAAGTCGTTCAGCAGGTCCAACTGGTTCGCCCGGGCCGCCGCCGGGATGTCCGCCGGCGTGGCGAGGTTGAACACGGGCGTGCCTTCGCTGCGGATCTGGGTGCCCTGATAAACCGCGGGCAGCCAGCCGGAGGTCCAGTTGCGGATCCCGTCCACGGGCAGGCCGCCCGGATCGGACAACACGACATAAGCCGGCAAGTCCTGGCGCTCGGTGCCGAGGCCGTAGATGACCCACGAACCCCACGTCGGCCGACCGGCCTGGAATTTTCCGCTGTGGAAGATCCGCAACGCCGACTCGTGGTCCACCGAGTCGGTCTTCATCGAGCGAACCAGCGTGATTTCGTCCGCGATGCCGCCGATGTGCGGGAGGAGTTCCGACAGGTCCATGCCGCACTGGCCGCGCGGCGAGAAGGCGAAGGGCGACTTCAGGAGCATGCCGGCCTGTGTGTCGAAATGGATGTCCAGGCCGCCGGGATGATCCTGCCCGTCGCGTTTGTTCAACTCGGGCTTCGCGTCGAAGAGGTCCATCTGGCTCGGTCCGCCGTGCTGGAAC
>JBEISV010000536.1:0-3148 GCA_040375265.1 Verrucomicrobiales bacterium | reverse complement strand
GACGCTGTATCACTTCGGCGTGTTGTCTTCTCAGTTGCACATGGCGTGGATGCGCCAAGTCTGCGGTCGTTTGGAGAGCCGTTACCGCTATTCCGTCGGCTTGGTTTACAACAACTTTCCGTGGCCGGAGACACCGAAGCCGGCCCAGCGCGCAGCAGTGGAGCGCGCGGCGCAGGCGGTGCTGGACGCGCGGGCCGCATTCCCCGGCGCGACGCTGGCGGACCTCTACGACCCGCTGGCCATGCCGCCCGCCCTCTCCGCCGCCCACACCGCCTTGGATAAAGCCGTGGACAAATGCTACCGCGCCGCCCCCTTCCCCAGCGACCGCGCCCGCGTGGAGTATCTCTTCCAGCTCTATGAACAACTGACCACCCCGCTGATGCCTACCGCCAAGGTAAAGAAGCAGCGTCCGGGCAACTCGCCTAAACCAATAACAGCAGGAAATCCGGTAGAAGATTCTGCACTGGAAGAAGTGGCGGCGCCGAAATCTAAGCTGCCTCAATGGTATCTCGATGCGTTCAAGCCTCACGGAGAAGAACTGATGCGCGGCGAAATGCATACCCACAACCTCCAAACCATTTACTCGCGAATCGATTCAATGTTGGAGCAGAAGGATTTCGAACAATGCGATGCTCTGCTCAGAGCCGTGGCTCAAGAACCCGGAGAGACACCACTCGTCACCCTCGTGGGCATCCTTACGGCGACGCGGTCGGCAGCGAAGCAACTGCCCCACCGGACCAAATTCCGAGAAGCTGCCGCAAACCGCCTTCGGGCGGTTAGGCAGGACCCGGACGACGTGCTTCAAGGATTATAGAATGGAACGGTTATTCAAATGGCCGCCTTCCCAGGTTGGGGATGGGCAGATCATGATAGGCGTCTTTGTGGAACGCCTGTCAAATGGTCAGCCACATTGCGGATTCATTCGCGTGGAATCTGACAGCACTGGACACCTCCTGCACTTACGCGATCAGGCTTATTTGCGGGATGAGCGTGCCCGGGATGGAATTGTCTGCATCATCTGTGCGGTTAATCCAATCCGCGCCGAAGCAATTGCCCAGCGTGCTCAAGCAATTGCGTCGGCCGACAAGAGCCGCGGAATCCGGTTTGGCCTAAGTTCTCCTGACCAAGATTGGTTCCATGCAGCGGGGCATGCAATTTACGGAAATGACCACCTAGGGCTGACGTGCTCCCATTTCGTGCTGGCGTTCTTTCGGGATGTAAGTCTGCCGCTAGTCCAGTATGACACTTGGCCTGAGCGGGCAGAAGACATTGAGTGGCAGGAGCGAATCTGCAGTTACGCGGCGAGCGGTGAAATCGAGGAAGACAAGACCGTCCTCGAGCGTCAGGAAGCCATGGAAAAGCAGATTGGTAGCAAGCGGGTGCGTCCTTTGGAGGTAGCTGGCGCGGCATTGGCGGAAGCGGGCGCTCTGCCTGTCGGATTCGACGTTGCGAATGAATTGGCCAAGAAAGTTGAAGCGGTGATGGCTGAGAACCCGCAGAACAGTGCCGGTGCAGGCAGTGTTTGATGCCTCTAGCCTTACTGGGCACTTACGTTGGCGGACCGTTGTGACCCGCTGGCCGCCGCCAATACCGCTCTGGACCGCGCGGTGGACAGGTGCTACCGCCCCATCCGTTCCCACGCGACCGCGCCCGAGTTTCCACTCGCCCCGACTTTTCCCTCCCGCTCCGGTCATTTCCCGTCTTTCCTTGGCGCACTGAAATGTTCCCGTCATCTCCTCCGCGGTTCCTGGTGAACCCCTCGCTGTCCGGCCTGTTCGCCGCGTGCGCGCTTGCGTTCGCGGTGTCCGCCGCCGAACCCAACAACCATCCCCATGCCCCGCAGGTCGAGCCGGCCGCCGCCGCGTCCGCCCGGCCCCAGCAGATCGCCGCGCCGGCCGTCGGTGAGCGGATCGTCTTCCTGGGCAACGGGCTCGCGGAACGCGACGTCTATTACAGCCGCCTGGAAACGGAGCTGCACCTGCGCTTCCCGGAGCAGAAGCTGATCGTGCGCAACCTGGGCCGGCCGGGCGACACCCCGGGCTTCCGGCCGCATCCGGCGCGCGTCTCGCAGTGGGCCTTCCCGGGCGCGGACCAGTTCCATCCCGAACTGAACTCGCACTTCGGCAAGGGCTTCTTCCCGACGCCCGACCAGTGGCTCACCCACCTGAAGGCCGACACGATCATCGCCTTCTTCGGCTACAACGAGTCGTTCGACGGGCCGACCCGCGTGGCGAACTTCGAGGCCGAGTTGGACGCCTTCGCGAAGCACACGCTCTCCAAGGCCTACAACGGCGTCGCCGCCCCGCGCCTCGTGCTGGTGACCCCGCTGGCCTTCGAGAATCTCTCCGCCAAGCGGGACCTGCCCGACGGCAAACGTGAGAACGCCAACCTCGCGCTCTACGCCGAGGCGGTCCGCAAGGTTGCCACGAAACACGGGCTCACCTGCGTGGACTTCTTCACGGCGACCCAGATGCGGTTCGCGCAGAAGAAGGTGCAGCCGCCGCTGACGATCAACGGCTTCGCGCCGACTGAAGCCGGTTACCAGGAATTGGCCGTGCTCCTCGCGGACGGCGCCTTCGGTAAGACGAAGCGCAAGGCCAAGACCACGCCCGAGCTGCTGAACGCCGCGGTGAAGGAAAAGGACTATTTCTGGAACAACGACTACAACTTGGTGAATGGCGTCCACACACACGGCCAACGTTACGACCCATTCGGCCCGCAGAATTACCCGGCCGAAGTCGCCAAGACGCGCGAGATGATGTCGCTGCGTGACGCGCTCATCCACGGCGTCGCGGCCGGCCGGACCAAGCAGATCGCCACCGATGATTCGAAGACGCCCGAGCTGCCGCCGGTGCCCACCAACTTCAAGCGGGACGTCGAGTATCTCGACGGCGTGGAGGCCATCGCGAAGATGAAGGTGATGGACGGCTTCAAGGTGGAGCTGTTCGCCTCGGAGAAGGAGTTCCCCGACCTTAAGAAACCCGTGCAGATGTCCTTCGACAACCGCGGGCGCCTGTGGGTCGCCACCACGCCGACCTACCCGCACTACACGCCCGGCGAATCGCGGCCCAACGACAAGATCCTGATCTTCGAGGACACGAACGGCGACGGCCGTGCCGACAAGCAGACCGTTTTCGCCGACAAGCTG
>JBEISV010000308.1:0-5791 GCA_040375265.1 Verrucomicrobiales bacterium | reverse complement strand
GGCCATCACGGTGCCGACGACGCGTTACCTTACCCGTCAGCCCAACGCCACGTTGCGCGCCGCCGATCACGACCGGTTCAAACCCCAGCCGGCCCATTGGCCCTTGGTTTGGATGCTCCTCCTCACGCAGATGGGCGTCGGGCTGTGGGTTTCCGCCGCCGCGGGCCAAACCCGGCTCGCGCCGGCCAGCCGACTGGCCTTGATGGTCGCAGCCTGGGCGGTGCTGCACGCTGGACTCGGTGCCAGCGTCTTTCATCTGGGCCAACCGTTGCGGGCCTGGCGGGCTTTCCTCGGCTGGCGCACTTCTTGGATGAGCCGCGAGATCATCGTCTTCGGCGGCCTCTCCGGCCTCGCCACGGCCACGGTCGGCGCGGAACTGGCACTGGCCGCGGGTCGCTGGCCCCTCGCGCTGAACCCGGCGGTCTTGGTGGCGGCAACAGCCGGGGTTGGCCTAATCGCGGTCTTCACCTCCGCGATGATCTACGTGGACACCCGGCGGCCGTGCTGGCGGGCGCAGGAAACGTTCATCCGCTTTTTCGGCCAAGTGTTCCTGCTCGGCGCGGCCGGCGCGGCCGGAGTAATTGGTTGGTCCCATTGGCTTCGCGGCGAGGCGCCCGGGGTGGCCCCCGCCCTCGCGGGCGTCGCGTTTGCCGTCCGCACCGGCCTGTTCCTCTGGGACCGGCGCCTGCGACGCGCGGCCGGCGCCGACCCCGGCCACCCGGCCCACCGGTCGGTTCGCGCGGTGCAGACGCTCTACTCCGGAATCCTGCGGACCCGGCTGCGCCTCTTCGTCGTGTCCACCCTGGCCGGGGCGTTGGCCATCGTGGGCTTCGGCGGGCTCGGTCCGATCTGGGCCACGGTGTCGTTCGCCTCGACGTTCGCCTCGTCGGTGCTCAAACGGTTCCTGTTCTTCACGGCGGCGAGCGCGCCCAAGATGCCCGGAATGCCATGAGCCAATCCCCCCCGAACACCCTGTTTCGCCGTTGGTCCGGTCCCATGACCGCCGAGCTGCTCCGCGCGCCCGGCGACTTCGGGCTCGGCCAGGTGCCGGCCACGCAAGCGCCGGAGGCGGTGACGACGACCGTGTGCGGTTTCTGTTCCACGGGCTGCGGCCTGAAGGTCCACCTCCGCGACGGTCAGGCGGTGAACCTCACGGCCGACCCGGCGTATCCGGTAAATCTCGGCATGGCGTGTCCCAAGGGCTGGGAAGCCCTGACGCCGCTCGCCGCGCCCGACCGCGCCACGACTCCGCTGCTGCGCAATCCTGCCACCGGACAGATGGAATCCGTGTCGTGGGTGCGCGCGATGAACGAGTTCGCCACGCGGATGAAGGGCATCCAGGCGAAGCACGGCGCGCACAGCATCGCCTACCTGAGCACCGGCCAGATCTGCACCGAGGAAATGGCCTTTGTCGGCGCGCTGTTCAAGTTCGGCATGGGCGGCCTCCATTGCGACTCGAACACGCGCCAGTGCATGGCCACCGCGCACGTCGCCTACAAGCAGAGCTTCGGCTTCGACGCGCCGCCCTACACCTACGCCGACTTCGAGGAGTCGGACTGCCTCGTGTTCATCGGGGCCAATCCCTGCATCGCGCACCCGATCATGTGGCAGCGCGTGCTACGGAATCCGCATTCGCCCGAGATCATCGTGCTCGATCCGCGCCGCACCGAGACGGCGATGAACGCGACGCTCCACCTGCCGCTCGCGCCGAAGTCGGACCTCACGCTGCTCTACGGATTGGCCAACGCGCTCATCGCCCGCGGCGCGGTGAAACGCGACTTCGTGGATGCCCACACGAGCGGCTTCGACGATTTCGCAAAGTTCGTCGCCGAGTTCACACCGGAACGTGCCTGCGAAGCCGCTCGGCTGGATCACGCGGACTTCGACCGCTGCGTCGAACTCATCGCCAACGGCAAGCGCGTGAGCTTCTGGTGGACCATGGGCGTGAACCAGAGCCACGAATCCACGCGCACGGCGCAGGCCATCATTAACCTCGCGCTGATGACCGGGAACATCGGCCGGCCCGGCACCGGCGCGAACAGCATCACCGGCCAGTGCAACGCGATGGGTTCGCGGCTCTACGCCAACGCCACCTCGCTGCTGGGCGGACGCGACTTCACCAAGCCCGCGGACCGCGAAACCGTCGCGCGCCTGTTGAAGCTTCCCGCCGAAAGCATCCCCGCGGAGAATTCGTGGGCCTATGACCAGATCGTGGACGGCATCGAGTCCGGCGCGATTCGCGGCCTCTGGATCATCGCCACCAACACGTCGCACTCGTGGATTCACCAGGGCCGCTTCAACGAGCTGACCAAGAAGCTGGAGTTCCTCGTCGTTCAGGATCTCTACACCACGACCGAGACCGCCCAACGCGCCGACCTGATCCTGCCCGCCGCCGGCTGGGGCGAGAAGGACGGCACGCTCATCAACAGCGAACGCCGGATCGGGCTCGTGAAAAAGGTCCTGCGCGCGCCCGGCGAGGCGTTGAGCGACTTCAACATCTTCAAGCTCGCCGCCGCCGCGTGGGGTTGCAGCGAGCAGTTCCGCGAATGGTCCTCCCCGGAAGCCGTCTTCCACATCCTGAAGCGGCTCAGCGCCGGCCAACCCTGCGACATCACCGGCATCCGCGACTACCGGCACCTCGACGAGGCGGGCGGCATCCAGTGGCCCTTCTCGGAAAGGCAGAATGAAGAAGGCAGAGTGAAGAGGGCTGAAGCAGACTCGGGCGCCTCGACTTCTGCCTTCCGCGAACGCCGCCTCTTCGCCGATGGCCAGTTCTTCACACCCGACCGACGCGCGCGGTTCCTGTTCGACCCGCCCCGGCCCGTCGCGGAACCGACCGATGCGGAGTTTCCCTTCGTGCTGCTGACCGGTCGCGGCAGCTCGGCGCAGTGGCATACCAACACCCGCACCGGCAAGTCGGCCATCCTCCGCAAGCTCTACCCGGCCGACTGCTACGTGGACATTCATCCCGACGACGCCCGGCGCCTCGGCATCGCGCCGCATTCGCCGGTCACCGTGACTTCCCGCCGAGCCAGCCTGACCGCGACGGCCTTCGTGACGCCCACTGTGCAGCCCGGCCAGATCTTCATCCCGATGCATTACGACGCGGTGAACCGACTCACCTTCGCCAGCTTTGATCCCCATTCCCGCCAACCCAGTTACAAACACTGCGCGGTCAACCTGACACCTCAATGAGCCAACGCATCCTCCACGCCTTGGAAGCAGTCCAGTTTTCGGCGGACAAGGCGACCGTCACCGAACTCAGCATCACGAAGCACACGAGCATCGCCGTCTGGGGCGTCCGGCCCGGACAGGAAGTGCTAGCCCACACGCACCCGGATGGACAGGACACCTGGGTCATGCTCCGCGGCGAACTGACCTACTACCTCGGCCAAGGTGTCCGGCGCATCATCCGGTCCAGCGATGTCGATGTGGCGGACGTAGGCGATGTCCACGGCGCCCGCAATGAAGGCTCAGACGACGCGGTCTTCCTCAGCATCTATTCGGCCGCGAAACTAGGCTGGCAGGCCGCGGAGCCGTGATTGGGAAAACGCGCTTCTTCCCTTTCGCCATCCCGGGCACCTATCAGAGGCCCTCGGGCGCCACGTGCGTCGCGGCCATGCCCCAGGCGAGCAGGCCGATGAGCCCGAAGTAGGCGAGCGACATGCCGATGCGCTGTTGCGGACCGACGACGCAATGAGCCGGGTTTGACCCGCACTCGCGCTAAGCGAGCTACAAGCGCTGGGCCGCGACCGTCATACCCGGTTCACAGGGTTGAGTGGAATCCAACCTTGGACTGGCCACAACGGCAGTCGCCGTTAGCGTCCGGCTGTGAGCAGTCTCCGGATTCTCCTCCTCGTAGCGTTGGCCCGCTGGTGCTTTTGTGCAGGTGCTATTCCCAGACGGGAGGACGTGGAATTGATCCCGATTCAACGTCTCCTTGCAAATCTTGATCGGAAGCTGAGTCAAAATCCCAACGATCCCATCACCCTTCTCCATCTGGCGAGGTTGCATTCGTTCCGGGCGGGCACGTTCACCAATGAGGTCCTGATCTACCGGGAGACCGAAGAACCCAAACCGGTGGAATTGGTAGTCACAGTCGGCCCCAGCGCGGTAACCAACGCAACGCTTCGGATTCAATGGCAGGCCGATCTCACCAATGCGCTGGCCTATTTCGAACGGGCGCAGGAACAGATTCTTCGTTCGACCAACGAACAACACTTCTGGCTACTGTTCCCGGCAAACCTAGGCCGTGCCTGGACCTTGGAACTGGCGGGCCGCTCCCAGGATGCCCTCAGGCAGTATCGCGGCGCCGTCAAAATGGCCGCCGCCAAGCAGGGACTTGGATCGGCCAAGGACATTCCTGGTTTTGTGAACTGGCCGCCTGCGGCGAGGCAATGGATCGAGGAAAGCGAGTCGTCAGGCTTTTCGGAAGCCAGCACGGAGGAAACGATCCAGCAACTGGTCAAACACCTGAGTCCAAACCGAGACCGGGGTGAGATCGCCCGGCTTGAACGGCTACGAAAACGGCTCCCAAAGCGCAGCCGGCTTACCTCTCCGATCCTCATACCCACTGACACGACCACCGACCTGTCCGGGCTCGTGAATCCCACCGCCGCGGTTCCCTTCGACCTCG
Organism: Verrucomicrobiales bacterium; assembly: GCA_040375265.1. Classification (GTDB taxonomy): domain Bacteria; phylum Verrucomicrobiota; class Verrucomicrobiia; order Limisphaerales; family UBA9464; genus CAIWAH01. The sequence continues at coordinate 1,155 of JBEISV010000308.1, read as the reverse complement.
ACGGCTCCGGGTTGCAGCGCCGCTGGGGTTGGATCCGAACCAACGCCGCTTGGCTCGTCTGGGATCCGCAGCGGACCGGGCGCATCACTTCCGGCCTGCAGCTGTTCGGCAATGTCACCTTCTGGGTGTTCTGGCGCGACGGCTACGAAGCCCTCTCCGCCCTCGACGACAACGGCGATGGCAAACTCACGGGCGCAGAGTTGGCCGGGCTCGCCCTCTGGAACGACCGCAATTCCGACGGGGTCAGCGATTTCGGAGAAGTCGTTCCCGCGGCGCAGGCGGGGTTGCTTGAGCTCGGCTGCGACGCCTCCGTCCACACTACTGGGATTCCGTTTCATCCCGCAGGCGCGAGATTCTCCGGCCAGGGGTTTCGGCCGACCTTCGACTGGTTTGCGCCAGGCGCGGCGGTTCGCTGAGCCGATGATTCACCCGACGACGATCGCCGCCCACTCCGCCCGTCAAAGACCCTCGGGCGCCACGTGCGTCGCGGCCATGCCCCACGCGAGCAGGCCGATGAGGCCGAAGTAGGCGAGTGACATGCCAATGCGCTGTTGCGGACTGACGGTGAAGTAACGGCGCTCGTGCTCCGACTTGGGCCGGAACAGCGAGAAGAGCCGCGGCAGCCCGCTCACGAGGATCATGCCCATGACAAAGATGCCAGCGCCCAGTTTCCGCCCGCCGTGGAACACTTGATAGAGGTCCCACACCAGCCAGCTGGAGAGCAGGACGAAGCCGATCACCCAAAGCCACGGGGAGATCGCCGCGGTGATGCGTCCGCCGTCGAGTGGGCTCACCGGCGCCAGGTTGAAGAGGTTCAGGAAATAGCCGGTGTAGGCGAGGGCGGCCCAGAACGGGTTGCCGGTCTCCAGCCAGATCCAGTGGCACAGCGCCGAGGCCCACGCGCCGGCGAGCGGTCCGCCGTAGCCGATCTTGGCCTCGACCCACGCCCCGGGCATCGCCTGCTTGATCAGGATATGCGCCCCGATGAAGGGAATGAACGTTGGCGCGGTGACCGCGATGCCAGCCTGCCGGGCGGCGAAGACATGGCCCATCTCGTGGACGAAGATGAGCAGCACGAAACCGCCGGCGAACTTCCACCCGAACGCCAACGCGTAAACGCCGATGGACAGCAGCATGGTGCCGCCGGTCTTCAGG
>JBEISV010000382.1:0-4778 GCA_040375265.1 Verrucomicrobiales bacterium | reverse complement strand
GAAGCACGAAGGCATCCTGCACAAGGTGGTCATCCCGATGTTTTCGTCGCCGGTCATCGGCTTCATTGCCGGATTCCTGCTGATGAGCCTGCTCTATCTGCTGCTGCGCAACGCCCGGCCCGCCTGGGTCAACGCGGTGTTCGGCAAACTCCAGCTGGTCAGTGCCGGTTATATGGGTTTTGCCCATGGATTGGCGGACGCCCAGAAAACCATGGGAATCATCACCCTCGCGCTGGTGACGGCCACGACGGCGGGTTCGCTGAACGGAATTCCCTCGGCCCTCCATTTCCTGCGGATGGACAAGTCCCAGCTGGCCGAACAGCAGATCGTTGCGTTGGAGAAGGGCGCTCCGGATCCCGTCCAATACGCCCGGGTGTTGTCGGCCGAGGCGGACCAGCTAAAGACCGGCGAATTCAAGGAGGCGTTCCATGCCTTGGCGCATCATGCCTTCGCCGCTGCTGGCGATTCGGCCGGCGCGGAACGCGAGCTGAAGCTGGCCCAGGCGACTCATCAGGCCGCGCTCGACCGCGAGGCCGCCCGCTGGCTGCCGAAGCTGCCCTTCCTCGGGCCGATGGTGGCGGCCAAGCCGACCGATTGGCTGAAAACCCTGAAGGCTGAGACGGACGTGGCGGCGAAGGCCGGGAAACCGGTGGTTCCGGCCGCGGCCAAGAAGGTGAAGTCCCTCGCCCCGGACGTCCCCGCCTGGATCAAGGTGGTCTGTGCGCTCACGATGGCGGCGGGCACCGCGGCAGGCGGTTGGAAGATCATCAAGACCATGGGCCACAAGATGGTGAAACTGCAGCCGGTGCATGGTTTTGCGGCGGAAACCACGGCCGCCACGGTGCTGGCGATCACGGGCCAGTTCGGGATGACGGTTTCCACCACCCACGCCATCACGACGAGCATCATGGGCGTGGGCTGCGCGAAGCGGTTCAGCGCGCTCAAGCTGAACGTGGTTACCCGCATCCTGTGGGCGTGGGTGCTCACCCTGCCGATCACCGGCCTGCTGGGTTACCTCTCCATGCGCGTCGCCTTGGCATTCTGATTCTCGCCGGGGCCGCGGACTGCCGTTGTAACGTGGGAGGCCGGGCTCGTGCCGGGTTTCCGCCTAGCTGGGGACGAGCGCGGCAACCACTTCCTTGAACTCCGCCGGCGATATGGGCTTCGTGACGGAAGCGTGGGCACCCGAAGTCCACGAGGCCTTGGGACGTCCCGCCTCCCGCAGCGTCAAGACCGGAGGGATGGCGCCAAATCGGGCGAGGGCATCGGCGGTCAGGTTGGGAAGTGACTCGTCCAGCACCAGCAAACCGAGGGCTTGGCCAGCCCATCCGTCGAGTTCCGGGGCAGAGGCGATGCGGAAGGTTTCAAATCCCATCCGCCGCAGGATCACGATGGCCAGTTGGGAGTTTACCAGGTCGGCGCTCCCGACCAAGGCGCGGCGCGGCGGCGAGGTCGAAGGGATGACCGTGGCATGCGGCACTGTTGCCGACGGGTGCGCGTGGGGCGCTGTGGGCAGGACAAACCAGAAGGCGGAGCCCTCGCCCGGACAGCTTTCCGCGCCGATCTGTCCGCCCATGGCTTCGACCAGGTCCTTGCAGATGGCCAACCCCAGCCCAAGGCCCCCATGGCGGCGGGCGGCTGAGCCGTCGGCTTGGACAAACTTTTGGAAAACCTTCGGCAACTGGGACGGATCAATCCCGACGCCGGTATCCGCAATCCGGCAGCCGGCGAATTTCACGTCGGCCCCGGTTTCGGCGGGCTCCCAACGGAGGGAAATCCGCCCGGCTGGGGTAAACTTGATGGCGTTGTGAACCAGGTTCAACAGGACCTGCCGGACGCGATCGACATCCCCACGCACCCAAACGGGACCGGCCGCCGGGGGCAGTTCGAGCTGGAGACCTTTGGCCTGGGCCTGGGGGCCGAGCAAGCCACCGACTTCCCGGACCAAACGGGCTAGATCCAGATCTGAAATCCTGAGTTCGAGTTTACCCTGCTCCACCCGGGCGACATCCAGCACTTGGTTCACGAGCCCGAGCAGGTGGTCCGAACACGAGTTCACGGTTTCGACGTATTCCCGCTGGTCGTTGGTCAGCGGGGAATCCCGCAGGAGCGAGGCGAAGCCCATGATGCCATTGATGGGGGTCCGCAGCTCGTGGCTGATCGTGGCGAGAAACTCGCTCTTGGCCTGGTTGGCGGCGGCCGCCTCCCCGGCAAGGTGTTCGGCCCGGCGGGCGGCTTCGCCTCGATCCAACAGGGCGGCTTCCAGCCGCAGGTTGGCGGCCTGGAGCTCATCCTTGGCGACTTGGAGAGCTTGGGTCCGTTCCGTCACCCGGACCTCCAGCGAGCGCTTTGAGTCCATCAACTGCCCCGTCATGGCATTGAAAGCTTCCGCCAGTTCCTGGAACTCATCTCCCGTCTCGACCCGGACCGTGGCTCCGTCCCCCTGACGGATCCGGCGCGAAGCCGCGGTCAGGATAGTGATGGGGCGGACGATCCGCCGGCCCAGATAGGCCATGGTGACCCCGCCTCCCGCCAGGGCGGCGGCGATCAGCGCGAGGGTGGAGAAGACGGCCGAGCGTTGGGCGGCATCCGCCAGCCGGAGGGCGCGCTCCGACGACGAGGTCAGGAGCGGCCCGAGGGTATGCACCCGTTCGCGGAACTTGCCTTGCAGCCCTTCCTCCGGATCAAAGCCGATGCTGGCCCACAGGTGCCGATGGGCTTCGAAGGCGGCGCGGTAGGCGGTGAGCGCGTTGGTGCCGCCGGGAAATGCCGTGAGCCAAGGTTCAGCTTTTCCGAGCGCCTCCGCCAAGCGGTCGGCATTGGTGCCCGTTGGGGCGGAGAGGTAGTCGGTCTCGGCGGTGCGCAGGCCGAGCAGCAACTGCCGCCCCGCGTCGTCGGGCAGGGTGGCGAACCAGAGCCCCTTGGCCGCTTCCTGTAACTGACCTTCGGCGCCTTCGTGGTGGGAACCTGCCGCCCGCACCAGGACGACCGCCTGTTCGAAGTCGGCGGCATAGGCTGCCACCTGGGAGTGGGCCGCGGTCAAGAGGTCCAACTGTTCCGCCGATGCGTGCGCCCGAAGAACGGTCAGGTTGGAGGCGAGCGTCGCGACCGCCTGGCGCTGCCGCTCGAGGTTCGGGCTCCGGCCACCGATGAGAAACACCGGGTTGTGCCGGTCCCGCAGCAGGAAGTCCTTCTCGCCCCGCCGGGCTTCCCCCAGCGCCACCTGGGTCTGGAGGCTGCACTCGCCCAGGCGCCGCCAATCGCGAGCTTGGCGCAGGTAATGCATCTCCACCAAGATGGCGACGAAGCCGAGCAGCACGGTGGGCGCAATACCGCCGATCACCAGGCGCCGCCATATTTTCCCTGAGGGAGGATGCGGGTGTTCAGGCTGCATGTGGCTTCCTGAACTTCGACCGGCGGACCGCGGGTCTGGAGTTACGATTGGGAAAAATGCCCGGCGGCCGAACGCGGACCGGCAGGGCAGGGCGAACCGAATCTTCGCCTTGGGTTTTGTCACTAAATCGTCACCCGGGCGGCATTTGCAGCAGCCGGTGAAAGCACAGTATCAGCCTTCACGCTTCACTATGTTTTCGCTACAAAAGTTCCTGGGCCGGGATGAGATCTTCTTCGAACTGCTGGAAAAGTCCGCCACCGAGGCCCAGGAGAGCGTCGCGCTCATGCAGAAGATGCTGCTGAACCCGGATTCGCGGGCCGTGTCGTTGGACGAATTCGCCCTGCTCCGACGAAAGGACAAGCAGATTACCCAGGAGATCCGCACCCAACTGACCAAAACTTTCGTGACGCCGCTGGAACGGGAGGACATCGAGGCGCTGGCCAACGCGCTCTACAAGATTCCCAAGACCCTGGAGAAATTCGGCGAACGGCTGCTGCTGGCGCCAGAGCACGTCCGGCAGACCAGTTTTTCCCGGCAGTCTTCCCTGCTGGAAACCGCCACCCAGACGGTGGTGCTTATGGTGAAGGAGCTTCGCAAGCCGAACCTCGGGACGGTCAAGGAGCTGAACGACAAGCTCCAATACCTCGAAGGCGCCGCGGACAATCTGATGATCGACCTCCTGCGGGGACTTTATTCCGGCGATCACGATGCGGTCCGGGTCATCGCGTTGAAGGACCTCTACGAGCTGCTGGAAAAGGTCATCGACCGTTGCCGGGACGCCGGCAACGTGATCTTCCACATCGTGCTGAAGAACTCCTGAGCCCACGGCCATGACGTTGCTGCTCACGGTCGTGGTCGTGGCGTTGATCTTCGAATACATCAACGGGTTCCACGACACCGCCAATTCCATCGCCACCGTGGTCTCGACCAAGGTGCTGACGCCGCGCCAGGCGATCCTCCTGGCCGCCTGCACCAACCTCGTCGGCGCGCTGATCGGCCACGCGGTGGCCAAGACGGTTTCGAGCGGGCTGGTCGATTCCCAGTTTGTGACCAACCAGACGATCGTGTGCGCCCTGATCGGCGGCATCGGTTGGAATCTGCTCACTTGGTGGCTGGGGCTGCCCAGCAGTTCGACCCACGCACTGGTGGGCGGTCTCTGTGGCGCCACACTCGCTTCCGCCCACGGCAACTGGAAGGCCATCCTCTGGTCCGTGGAAAAGGTCGACAAGGTTACTGGTGCGGTGAAGCACGAAGGCATCCTGCACAAGGTGGTCATCCCGATGTTTTCGTCGCCGGTCATCGGCTTCATTGCCGGATTCCTGCTGATGAGCCTGCTCTATCTGCTGCTGCGCAACGCCCGGCCCGCCTGGGTCAACGCGGTGTT
>JBEISV010000179.1:0-8541 GCA_040375265.1 Verrucomicrobiales bacterium | reverse complement strand
TCCACCGTCCAGCCTGAATCCCGTCCGCCGGATCAACCGATCCTGCTGTTCGACGGCGTATGCAATCTCTGCCACGGCTCGGTGCGCTTCGTTCTGCGGCATGAGCGGCGACCGGAGCTGCGCTTCTGCGCGCTGGAATCGGCAGCCGGCGCCCAGTTGCTGACCCGGCACGGAATCGGCTCCGAGTATCGCGGCAGCCTCGTGGTCATCGAAGCGGGACGCGTGTTCCTGAAGTCCGACGCCGCGTTGCGGGTCGCTTCCTACCTCAAGTGGCCTTGGTCGTGGGGCCGCGCCGCCGTGATCCTGCCCCGCGGCCTGCGGGACTGGGCCTACGACGTCATCGCCCGGAATCGCTACCGCTGGTTCGGCCGGCACGACGCCTGCCTGCTACCCACCGCGGAACTCAAACTTCGCCTGCTCGCCTAGCCGGATGATCCCCAAGGAACTCCTCAAGAAGATCCGCCAACTTGAGCTGCGCACGCGGCGGCTCGTGGACGAGTCATTGGCGGGCCAGTATCACTCGGCGTTCAAGGGTCAGGGCATGGACTTCGACGAGGTCCGCGAATACCAGCCCGGCGACGAGGTGCGCTCCATCGACTGGAATGTCACCGCGCGCATGAACCATCCGTTCGTGAAGAAGTTCCGCGAGGAACGGGAACTGACGGTGATCGTTGCCGTGGATGTCAGCGCCTCCGGCCTGTTCGGCTCGGGCGACCAGTCCAAGCGCGAACTCGCCGCCGAACTCGCCTGCGTGCTGGCCTTTTCCGCCATCCGCAACCAGGATCGCGTGGGCCTCGTGCTCTTCACCGAGACGGTGGAGAAGTTCATCCCGCCGAAGAAGGGCCGCCGCCATGTGCTGCGCGTGATCCGCGACATCCTGTGCCACGAACCGCAGTTCCACGGCACCTCGGTGAACGGTGCGCTGGATTTCGTGAACCGTGTGCTGCCGCACCGCGCGGTGGTGATTCTGGTGTCCGATTTCCTGGCGGAGACGAATCCCAGCCGGGCCGAGATCGCCGCGCACCTGCGTCGCCGCGCCATCCGCAGCGAAACGCTCGGGCGCGTTTCGTCCACGGCGCTGCGCCAAGTCAGCCGCCGGCATGACCTGGTTGCGGTGCAGGTCACCGATCCCTACGAACTTGAGCTGCCCAACCTCGGCCGCCTCGTGTTGCAGGACGCCGAAACCGGCGACCTCGTGGAGATCAACACCTCCGACGAACGCCGCCGGTCCGCTTTTGCGGAGCGCGGCCGGCGCACCCAGGCGGAACTCGACCGGCTGTTCCGCGGCGCGAAGGTCGATGCCATCCGCGTCCGCACCGGCGAACCCTACGACCTCGCGCTGAAGCAGTTCTTCGACACGCGCGACAAACGGAGGCGGCACGGATGAGCCTCGGAATGCGGAGTGCGGAATGCGGAGTGCGGAATGGCCGACGGCTCACCGATTGGTCATTGGCCATTGGTCATTCCGTCGTCGCCCTTGCGTGGTTGTTGAACCATTCGGTAGTCGCCGCCGCGACGAAGACGAACACCGGCGCCGCCGTTGTCGTGCCGCCGAAGACCAACGCGCCGGCCGTGCCGGCGCAGTTGCACGACATCAAGGGGCCCATCGACATCACCACCTGGACCGATTGGGCGATCCGCGGGGCCATTGTCCTGGCCGCGCTCGGATTGCTGGCCGCCGCGTGGTGGTGGTGGCGCCGCAAACGTCCACCCACCGCACCGCCGCGCTTGGTTCCGCCGGACGAACGCGCCCGAGAACGGCTGGCCGCCGCGTTTGCGCTCATCGAGCAGCCGGAGCGCTTTTGCACCACGGTCTCCGAAATCGCGCGGACATATCTGGAGGAACGCTTCGGCCTGAAGGCGCCTGAACGCACCACCGAGGAGTTTCTCGCCGAGTTGCCCCGCAATGCCGTGCTGGAATCCCGACACAAAGCGCTGTTGTCGGACTTCCTCACGAGCACCGACCTCGTGAAGTTCGCCCGCTTTGAGCCGGGCCGCCGCGAGTTGGAGGAACTCCACGCCGCCGCGCTCCGCCTGGTGGAGGAAACCACGCCGCGGTTCGTGCCGCCGCCGTTGCCGGCCAATTCCGCGCCCAAGCCATGAACGTGAACTTCTCCTTCGCTTCACCGTGGTGGCTGCTGGGTCTGTTGCTGATCCCGCTGCTGGCCTGGCTGCGCGGCAAGGCCGGACGCGAGAGTGCCTTCGTCTATTCCAGCCTCACGCTGGTGAAGGGCATCACCGAGCTCAGCCGCAGCCGGGCGGGTTCGTTTCTGCTGAACCTCCGCTGGTTCGCGCTGGCGCTGCTGTTTATCGGCATGGCCCGGCCGCAGGTCGCTGGCGGTCAGGCACCGCTCAAGGCCAGCGGCATCGACATCGCCGTGGCCGTGGACTTGAGCGGCTCGATGATTGCCGAGGATTTCGAGCTGCGCGGCGAGCGGGTGAACCGCCTCACGATGCTCAAGGACGTGCTCGGCAGCTTCATCGAACAGCGCACCAGCGATCGCATCGGTCTGGTCGCCTTCGGCTCGGAAGCCTTCATCGCGGCCCCGCCAACGCTGGATCATGACTTCCTCCGCCGCGTGCTCGATCGGCTGGAACTCGGCGTCATCGACGGCCAGCAGACCGCCATCGGCTCTGGCCTCAGCGCCGCGGTTAACCGGCTGCGCGAACTGAAGTCGAAGTCGCGCATCGTGATCCTGATGACCGACGGCCAGAACAACGCAGGCAGCATTCCGCCGCTCACCGCCGCCGAGGCCGCCGCGTCGCTGGGTGTGAAGGTTTACACCATCGGCGTCGGGACGCGCGGCTTCGCCCCGGTGCCGGCGCGTGACGCCTTCGGCCGCAAGGTCTACGTGAAGCAGGCCGTGGACATCGACGAGGACACGCTCCGCAAGGTCGCCGACAAGACCGGCGGGAAATACTACCGAGCCGACAGCACCGAGACGCTCCGGCGCGTCTACGCCGAGATCGACTCGCTCGAGAAGACCGAGGCCGAACTGAAACGCTTCGCCTACTACGAGGAACTGATGAGTTGGTTCGTGCTGCCGGGACTGGGCCTGTTGGCGCTGGAAATCATCCTCGGCCAAACCGTGTGGAGGAAACTTCCGTGAACTGGGGTTCAAGACAGTTTCTGTTGCTCACGCTGGTGTTCGCGCCGCTGACCGCTTGGTTCCTGTGGTGGACTTGGCGGCGCAAGCAACGGGCGGCGCAGGCGTTCGTAAAGTCGCGCCTGTTCCGGCAGCTCACCGTCGGTCTTTCCGCCGGGCGGCAGATCGCCAAGCGGGTGCTGCTCGGGCTGGCCGTAGTCACGCTGCTCGTCGCGCTGGCGCGGCCGCAGTGGGGGTTTCACGAGGAGGAGACTACCGCCTCCGGCCTCGACATCATCGTGTGCTTCGACGTGTCCCGCTCGATGCTGGGCGACGACGTGAAACCCAATCGCCTCGCCAAGGCCAAGCTCGCCGCCTTTGACCTGCTCAGCCTCAGCAAGTCGGACCGCCTCGGCCTCGTGGCCTTCGCCGGCAGTGCCTTTCTCCAGTGCCCGCTCGCGCTGGACGACGAGGCCTTCCGGCAGAGCGTGCGTGCGCTCGACACCGACCTCATTCCCGAGCAGGGCACAGCCATCGCCGACGCCATCGCCGAGTGTGTGGCCGCCTTCGGCAAGGACAGTGCGGGCGCCAAGGCCATCGTGTTCCTTAGCGACGGCGAGGACCATGGCGACGGCGCGATCGAGGCGGCCAAGAAGGCCTCCGAGGATGGCGTGCGCATCTTCACGCTCGGCGTGGGCACCGGAGCCGGCGCGGTGCTGCGTTCCACGGATCCCTACGGTAACCCGGTGTTCGTGCGCGACGAACAGGGCAACGCCGTCCGCTCCAAGCTCAATGAGGACGCCTTGAAGCAGGTCGCCGACGCCGGTGGCGGCTTCTATCTGCCGCTGCAAAACCGCCAGACCATCCAGACCCTTTACGAACGCGGCCTCGACGTGCTGCCCAAGGCCGACCTGAAATCCGGCAAGAAGCGCCAGTGGATCGAACGCTTCCAGTGGCCGCTGGGCTTCGCCATCCTCCTGCTCATGGTGGAAATCCTGTTGCCGGAACAGCGCCGGACCGTTGCCCCGCGAACCGCGGGTGCAATGTTGGGCGGCGCTGCGGCGGTGAAGTAATCAGTCATCAATGTTCAGTTATCAGTGAAAACCTTTCGGACAGTTCGGAAATCAAGTCCAGCGCGAGCCCTGCTCGCACTGATCACTGGTTACTGGTTACTGACCACTTCCACGAAGGCCGCGTCGTCGCCCGATTCCGCCCTCGACGCTTACCGGCGGGGCAACTTCCGGAGCGCCGAAGCCCAGTATTCCCAGTTGGCTAAACAGAAGGCCGACGACGCGCGGCTTCGCTTCAATGCCGGCGCCGCCGCCTACAAGAACAACGACCTGACCAACGCCGCGACTTGGTTTGAGTCCGCCTCCGGCGCCCCCGACCTCGAATTGCAGCAGCAGGCCTACTACAACCTCGGCAACACCCGGTTCCGCCTGGGTGCATCCGCGCAAGACCCGCAGGCGCGGATGAAAGAGTGGGAACAATCGCTCCAGCACTACGGCTCCGCGTTAAAGCTCAACCAGGCCGACACCAACGCCGCCGCCAACCTCGCGTTCGTGCAACAAGCCTTGGAGCAGTTGAAGCAGCAGATGCCCCAGCAGCCGCAGTCGGGCCAAGACGACAAGCAGAAGAAGGACAAGCAGGACGACCAAAAAAATCCGTCGGACCAGCCTCAATCGAAGGACCAACAGCAGTCCGAGGACAAGAAGGGGCAAAAGCCAGACCAAGAGAACAAGGACCCGCAGAACCAGGATTCGAAGGACGATCCGGCAAAGGATCCCCAGAAGTCGGACAGCAAGGACCCAGGCAAAGAAGCCCAGCAAAAGCCGGCGGAACAGGACCACGACAAGGGGACTGAGCAGAAGGAGGGGGGTAAGGAAGCCGGTCCGGGTAAGGACAACCAGGGCGCGGGCAACGAGTCCTTCGCGGAACAGCAGGGCAAGCCGGGCCAGATGACCCCGGTCCAGGCCGAACGCCTCCTCGACCAGCAGAAGGGCGAGGAGAAGGCCCTCATCTTCAAGTCCGCCGCCGCCGGCAAGGAAGCCGGCCAACGGCAACGCAAGAAGCTGAAGCAATGGTAGGCGAATCCGACATGGCGAATCCGGGTCGCGGAGCGGGTCTGGTTGAATCGGTCCTAGCCTCGTCCCGGCGTTGCTGGACACTGCTGCTGGCCTTGGTGATCCCGCTCGTCGTGACCGCCGCGCCAAGTTTCCGGGCTGAACTGGAGGAGGATTCCATCGCCGCCGGCGACACGGCCACGTTGAAGCTGATCTTCACCGATCTGGGTAATGTCCAGGCCCCGGCCCTGCCGGAGTTGACCAACTGCCCGACGCAATTCGCCGGTTCGGGCAGCCAGATTTCGATCGTCAACTTCGAGCGCTCGACCTCGATCATCCACCAGTATGTGCTACAGCCGAAGGCGCCAGGGATCGTCGAGATTCCGGCCATGGCGCTGGAGATCAACGGGCAGCGCTACATCAGCAACCCGCTCAAGCTCCGCGTTGGCCAGGGCTTCGACCAGAACCAGGTCGGCTTCCTGAAACTGGTGGTGCCCAAGACCGACTTCTACGTCGGCGAAACCGTCCCGGTGGAAATCCGCTTCTATTTCAAGACGGCGCCGGCGCGGCAGAATCCGCCCAAGCTCAGGCTGGACGGCTTCATCAAGGGCAAGGACAACTCCGACAACTTGCCCCCGGAAACCATCGGCGGCGAAGTTTACAGCGTTTTCCGCCATGCGATCGCCCTCACCGCGGTGAAGGCCGGCGAACTGGACCTCGGCCCGGCCGAATTCGAGACGCTCTACGTGTTCCGCTCCAACCGGCGCCGGAGCATCTTCGACGATCCGTTCTTCGGCGGCGGCGAGCAGAAGCAGATCAACTTCACGAGCGAGCTGGTGAAGATCCGGGTCAGCCCCCCGCCGACGGTCAACCAACCCGCCGGCTTCACCGGTGCGGCCGGCCGCTTCCTCATCGACTCGATGTCCGCCTCGCCGACCAATGTCGCTGCCGGGGATCCCGTCACCGTGCGGATCGCGGTCCGTGGCCGCGGCAATTTTTCCGGGCTCAAGCTGCCGGAGTTCCCGCCCGGCGCCGGCTTCCAAGCCTACCCGGGCACCAATTCGCTCGACGAAACCGACGTGCTCGGCGTGGAGGGCGTGAAGACCTTCGAACAGGTCGTCGTCCCCGAGCAGGCCGGACCCCAAACCCTGCGCCTGCCGCCGTTCGTGGCGTGGAATCCTGAGTCCAAGCGTTACGACGTGCTGGAGCCCCGGGCCATCGCCTTGAACGTCCGGCCCGGCGCCAACGCCCAGGCCCAACCCCTCGGGAACCTGCCCGTGGCCAAGGTCGCCGACCCGATCGAGCCCCGGGCTTCAACGACACCCGAAGTGGTGCCGCTCAAGACGCAGCTGGGTCCCGTCATGGCGTTCACACCCGCGCTCGTGCAGCAGCCGTGGTTTCTGCTGCTGTTGGCCGCCCCGCCGTTGCTTTACCTCGGGCTGGAAACAGCCGGCCGCCTCCGCGCCCGTGCGCGGGCCCGCGGACCGGACATCCGGGGCCAACGGGAGCGGGCCGTCGCCGAAGCATTGGCGCAATTGGAGGGGCCGGCCCGGGCTGGTCATTCGGTGGAGTTTTTCACCGCGCTGAACCGCGCGTTACAGGAGCAGTTGGCGCTCACCCTGGGCGGCGCCGCCGGAGCCTTCACCGAGGACGTCGTGTCCGGCCGGTTGGAACCCGCCGGTCTGGACCAAGCGGACGCCGCTGTGCTGCGCGGCCTCTTCGAGGCGATGGCGCAGGCCCGGTATTCGCCGATCACCTCGCAGACGGAACTGGCCAAGCTCGCGGAGTCCACGCGGGGCGTCATCGCGGCCCTGCGCAAACTGGAGGTCGAACGATGATCGGTTCCGGGAACGCGGTGCCGAGGATCGGAAGCCGGATCGGCGCCGGTCGGCTTCCCGGGCTCTGGTTGCTGCTGGCTTGGCTCACTGCGCTGGGTGCCCGGGCCGCCTCACCCACGGAACATTTCAACACCGGCAACACGCACCTCGCCAAGGGCCAGCCCGCGGAGGCCTTGGCCGCTTACGGCCAGATTGCGCCCGAAGTCACTTCGGCCGCGTTGGAGTTCAATCGGGGCCTGGCCCACTCCCAACTGGGACAACTCGGCCAGGCCTTGGGCCGCCTGCGCCGCGCGGAACGGCTGGCTCCGCGGGACCGCGAGATTGGTGTCGCGCTCCGCCAAGTCCGCGCCCGGGTCAGCGGTCCCGCCTCGGTGCCTTCGGCTTTGGGACAAACGCTGGGCCGGCTAACCCTGAACGAATGGGCCGGGCTCGCCGCCTTGGGTGCCTGGGTTTGGTTCGGCCTGCTGTTGGCCACCCGGCTGCGGCCAGTCCTCCGTCAACAGGTGCGGGGTTATGTCATCTCGTTCGGGTTCATCGCCTTCGGCTTCGCCATGGCTCTGGGCCTCGCTTGGTGGACCCGCAATCAGGAACCCACCGTCATCGCCAAGCAGGCCAACGCCGCGGTCCGCATCAGTCCCCTGGACGAGGCCAAAATCGCCTTCACCGCCAACGACGGCGCGGAGTTTCGCCTGACCGAGCGGCGCGACGGTTGGCTGCGGGTGGAGGAACCCGCCTCAGGCCGTTCCGGCTGGCTGAGCATCCAGTCGGCGGTGCTGGTGCCTTTCCGGTAAGGACTCGGCGATGTCCACCTTCCTGCTTCATTGCTCACTCGCGGCCCTACTGACCGCCGCCGCCGGCTGCCAAAGGCGATCTCCGTCGCCACAGCCGGTCGCAACCACACCAAACATTGGGCCAAAGTTCCGGAAATTCGCCCTCAACGAATACGCCCAAGCGACCAACTCAGTTACCCTCGGTTTGGGTGGGATGTGGATTTCTGAACGGCTCATCCGGTTGCCGGGCCAAAACGTCACCCGAGAGGACTTGGTTACCCGCATCTCTGGCGCAATGGACGCCGACGGTTGGAAGCGGACCAAGATTCCACACCCGCCGTTTCAGGGCGGGACCCTATGGGACCACTCGCGGGAGGACCTCAGTTTCAGCCGCCCCGCGAGAGGCGACGAACCGCCCGGATGGTTTTTCAACCAGACCATTTTCATCAGCCCCGACGCATCCGTCGTCTGTGTCTATTCCGAAGTTGGTTGGTGAGGATTCCAGAACGCAAAACCCTCGCTCCTGTCGGTTCAAGCCACCTCAAGGCAACTTCGCCGCCGGCGCATTCGTGGCGGGGACACCGTAATCAGCCGGCAAGCTCAGGCGGGCCCGCAGGGCGGCCTGAAATTCGGCGCTGACCTCGGGGTCGGGCCGCAGCATCTCCAGCAGCACGGAGCGTTTCAGTTCACCGATGGGCGGCAGCTCGACCCGCTTGATGCTGGCCTTGTGGTCGGTTCGCGCAGCGTAGTTGGAGTGCACCCGCTGGACCATCCGCTCCAGCCC
>JBEISV010000533.1:0-3196 GCA_040375265.1 Verrucomicrobiales bacterium | reverse complement strand
GGAAACTGACGATGCCCGTCTCCTCGTCGAGGAGCGCGAGGTAGAAATTCTCGGCGGGCATCAGCGTGCCGATGATCTCGTGGATGCGTGCGTAAAGACTCGGCAGGTCGACCACCGCGTGGACCGCCTCGGAGATTTCGAAAAGCGCCCGCTGAACCTGCTCGGCCCGCCGGCGTTCGGCGATCTCGCGCTTCAACTGCTCGTTGGTCTGGACCAACTCGACGGTGCGCGCCGCGATTCGGCGTTCCAATTCCTGGTTGACGTCGCGGAGGCGCATCTCGGCCCGGGCCCGCACCAACTTGGTGGCGCAGACCGACGCGATGGCCGCCAGGATCGTGAGGTGTTCCGGCGTGAAGAAGCGGGCTTCGGGATGCTCGGAATCAATGACTCCCAGCACCCGGCCATCCGCCGTGATCGGCACCGCCAGTTCGGAGAGCCGCGCCTGGTCGTCCACGATGTAGCGGGCGTCTTTCCGGGTGTCGGTGACCAGCGCTGCCGTGCCGGTGCGCGCCACGGAGCCGACAATTCCCTGCCCAATGGGAATCTCGATCGGATTCAGGATCTGGCGGTCGCGCGGATTCTTGGGGCCAAACGCCGCGCGTTGCACCAGCACTTCACGGTCCTCGTCGCGCAGGTAGATCACGCAATCGACGAAGCCCAGCAGATCCACGCACTGGCGGGTGATCTCCCACAGAACGTCGTCCTCTCCGTGCAACGGCGACAACGAACCCGCGAACTCGTTCAGCCGACGGTTCAGCTCGACGGACCGCTGCAAACCGGCCATGGCCAGCGCCTGCTCTGTGATGTCGTGCAGGTTGAACACCACGCCGGCGACGCCGGGCACCATCAGGCAGTTCGTCATCTCCCCTTCGATCCGGCGGACTTCGCCGGAGGGCATCGTCAGCCGAACATCGGTGAGCCGACGGGACCGCCCCGGCATCATCAGCGCGTCCCCATGGGCCGACCACACGCGGGCCTGGTCGACCGGGTGAAGCACCTTGGCCAAGACATTGGGGTCGGCCTCGCCCCTTCCCGCGGGCACCTCCAGCAGACGCCGGGCGGCCGGCGTGAGGTATTTCACGCGGCCGTCCTGATCCAGAACCAGCGTCGCGTCGAACGAATGTTCCAGCAAAGAACCCAAATGGACCGCCTCGGGCGCCGCGGTTGTCCCGGCTCCGCGCCGGAACAGCAGTCGGATTCCACCGGCCACGCCGAGGCCAAGCGCCAATCCCAATGCGAACGGCCCCAAGCCAGACGACCCTGTCAGCACCTCGCCGGGAGGCGCCGCGAAAGCGACCCCGCAACCAACGGCCCCCCATCGCCGACGCAAGCCCGGCCCACCGGGCCGAACGAACGGCCGGCAAGCCGGAGGGAAGTTCGAACCGGGTGCGCATCAGAATTGACGCCGGGACTCCTACCCGACGCCCGCGCCCTCGTCGATACGGCGGAAGGCGTATTGCTCCTCGGCCTAACGCCGACCATGGCCGGCACGAAGCCCGACCAAGCCGGCCACAAGCAGTCCGGCCGCCCAGGTTCCCGCTTCAGGCACCGCCGCCACCCCGTTTTCGCCGGTCAGGGTCAGCGACCAGCTTTCGAGGCGCATGGTGCCGCCGGCCGCAACATCGGCGACGCTCAGATACCAGTCGCCGTTGCCGGTGCCGCCGTTGAAGACGTTGAGCAGGGCCGGGCGCAGCGCGC
Organism: Verrucomicrobiales bacterium; assembly: GCA_040375265.1. Classification (GTDB taxonomy): domain Bacteria; phylum Verrucomicrobiota; class Verrucomicrobiia; order Limisphaerales; family UBA9464; genus CAIWAH01. The sequence continues at coordinate 1,498 of JBEISV010000533.1, read as the reverse complement.
TCGTCGGCGAGGTGCGGCCGTCGGGGGTAAATTCGCCGGTGAGGATGCCGGTGACGAACGACGCGGCGTGGATGTCCCCGCCGCTGCCGGTGTCGGCGAGGCTGACGTCCCAACCATTGTAACCAAACCCGAACGAATTCCCGGCGGACACACCCACGCGGTTGAGCAAAAGGCTCGTCACACTCAGATCCTTGTTCAACGAGACGACGAGCTCGCCGGCGAACCCACCGACGCCGCGCCCCTCCAAGTGCAACCCCACCCGCACGTCGGTCAGCGACACGATGGCGGAGTCGGTGACGGTCTGCTGGAAGAAGGCGCCGGGATTCACCACGTCCGCGAGGTTGTAACCAACCGCGTAGGTGCGGGTCGGTTCGGTGACGATGACGCCGTGGGCAGCTGCGGTGGCGGCGATCGCGGCGGCAACGAGCGGCAAAGTTCTCATCGAATGTTCAGTCTTCAGTAAACCGTGGCCCGCCGGGATTCCGCAGCCACGGTTCTTCATGCCTTCATTGGTCATATTGCATTCCTTCATGGCTCGGGCACCGCGCGATACAGGCGTAGCGCGTCGGGCGGATTGGGATCGGTATGGCTGAACACCCCGGCGGCACCTGTTTCCGGGGCGGTGTAAACGGCCGGCGGATCAAATTCGCGCCACGTGTAGGGCAGAGCAACGTCCGAGCTGAACTGCACCCGGTAGCGGTAGCCCGGCACCCCGAGGAAACTGACCGAGAAGTCTTGGCCCGTAGCCGAGACCGCGACCGGATTGGGCGCCCCCTCCGGTTCCGGCGCCGCGGCGACCGAGACGGTGACGAAGCCCGTGGCGCTATGCCCGCCGGGACCGTCCGAAAGCGTGTAGGTGAAGCTGCCCGCCCCGGCCTCCACGGCCGGGGCAGTGTAGATCACCCACGGGCCGATCATTACCACACTCGCGCCCGCCGGCAGTGCGTCGGCGACCCCGGTGAGCGACAGCGGATCGCCGTCCGAGTCCACGTCGTTGCCGAGCAATGTGGCGACCGGAATCTTGGCGAAGAGCGCGTCGTCGAGTCGCACCACCAGATCCGTGCCGGCGACGGGCAACCGGTTGGCGACCGCAAAGCGCGGCCGGGCCCAAAGGCCGCCGGTAAGCGTGAACGCACCGGAGACCCGCGCGGCGTGGGCATCGGCCTGGCCAGCCGTGCCCCGGAGGGAAAACGCACCGCCGGCCCCGCTCCCGCCACCGCCGGCGACCTTGGCCTGACTTACCGTGTAAGTTGCCGCCTGCGCGGACAGCAAGGCGAGGCCCATACCGGTCAGCCCAACCCCGCGGCGAAGGAGACGCGGCAACGAGTCTCTGGTCTCTCCGCGAAGAGTCTGCCTCCTCACGTCGGCGGCTACCCGATCCACCAAACCCCCGCTTCGCTTCATTGGCCGCCTCCCAGCTTCTCATTGACCAGGCGTTCCAACTTCTCCAGCCGGGCCTTCAGTTCGGCCACTTCGGCGTCCTTGGCGGCGAGCTTCG
>JBEISV010000518.1:0-3294 GCA_040375265.1 Verrucomicrobiales bacterium | reverse complement strand
GGTAGCCGAGTTGGACCGCCTGCATCGTGAGCGAATAGGCGCCGCTGATCAGCGCCTGCGAAGCGATGACGGCGGCGCAGGTCGCCAATCCGACGAGCGGCAGCAGGAACCAGCGCGGGCACAGCTTGAAGAACGGATTGGCCGCGGCCGCCGGGTTCTCGATCAGCAGGGCTCCCTGGCCGAAGTAGTTGAGCAGCAGGGCGGGCAGGACGAGGGCAAACCACGCCCGCCGAATGGGAATCCGCCCGAAGTGTCCCATGTCGGCGTAAAGCGCCTCCCCGCCGGTCACCACGAGGAATACCGAGCCCAGCACAACGAAGGCGTGGCCCTTGTGGGTCAGGAAGAATTCGAGCGCGAAGTGCGGGCTGACGGCGGCCAGCACGGTCGGGTGCTGGATGATCCCGCTGATGCCCAGCACCGCGATCGCGAAAAACCAGACGACCATGACCGGACCGAAGACCTTGCCGATGGCCCCGGTGCCGGCCTTCTGGACACAGAAAAGCGCGATGATGATCACGACCGAAGTCGGCACCACCCACGGAGTGAACCGGGTGGTCACCACCTCCAACCCCTCCACGGCGCCCAGCACCGTAATGGCCGGCGTGATCATGCCGTCGCCGTAAAGCAGGGCGGCGCCGAAAAGGCCCAGCAGGGTCATCACCAACGGGATTCGTCCGCCCGACTTGCCCGGGTTCCGCTCCGGAAACGCGAGGGCCATCAGGGCCAGGATGCCGCCTTCACCCTTGTTGTCGGCCCGGAGCACGAACACCAAGTATTTGATCGAGACCACCAGGATCAGCGACCAGATCAGGAGGGAGAGGACACCGTAGACGTTTTCCGGGGTCGGGTGGACGCCGTGGTCGCCGTTGAAACACTCGCGGAGCGCGTAAAGTGGGCTGGTGCCGATGTCGCCATAGACGACACCCAGGGCCGCCAAGGTCAGGGCCGCCATCCGACTGCGGGAAGAGGAGTCCGATTGCATGCGATAGCGATCTAGAGGTGGGCCGAAGGGGCGTTAAGCGCGGCGAGCAGGCGCTCCGGTTCGTCCGTGCCGAGGGCGAATTGCTTGCCGTTCTTCAGCGTGATGGCCACGGCGTCGAAGCCGGCCACGTTGTAGAGCCAGCCCAGCCGGGTGTAGTGAATGCCCCAGCCGTCGATCCACCGGGTGCGCACGGCCCGGGCTTCCGCAATCAGGTTCACGGAGAGACTTCGGCGGATCAGGCCGGGACCCAAGCGCCAATTCAGCACGCCGCCCGCCAGTTCGATCGTCAGGGAACCGAACAGCCACATGGCCAATACCAGCACGACGATGCCGCCCAAGATGGGCCAGAGCCGGAGCCAGAGGGCAATTATCAATAGGATCAGGGCCATGCTGGCCGGGATCAGGAGCCAACGCCCGGCCCGCTGTGTGTGTGAATATGTCTTCATCGCGAATACCGCCCCGGACGCTCTGCGTTTGGGGCGTCGTCCGGCCGCGTCCAAAGGGAGGCGGGACGGCCCTTCCAATTGCCTGCGAGGTTAGCTGTCGGGCTGGAGCCTGGAAGTGCTCCCGGACCGCCGGTTACCCGGCGCCGCACGCCCCGGCCGTGGCATTTCTGCCCCGGCTGATGGGTCCCCCGCGCCCGGTTTCTGGAATCGGCCGGGCCTCGGCTGCGGGCGGAGTAGCGCAAAAACGCCCTCGGGTGTCAAACGACCCGCCGGGCCCCGGGGCCGGGCTTGAAGCGGATGGAATCACTCTGCTTTCGTTTGCCTATCCTCGCCGCATGCATTCTCTTGGTCGCGCGCATGGCCAGTGTCCCGATCCATTTTTCCCGACCGAAGTCGAAGTCCAACGGCTTCCTGCCGATGTCCCGTGCCGAGATGGATGCCCGCGGCTGGACCGAGCTCGACGTGCTCATCATCACCGGCGACGCCTACGTGGATCATCCGTCCTTCGGCGCGGCGATGATCGGGCGGGTGCTGGAGTCGATGGGCCTCCGCGTGGGCATCGTGGCGCAGCCGGACTGGAAGCAGGCGGGCTCAATCGAGGTCATGGGCGCGCCGAAACTCTTCGTTGGCGTCACGGCCGGAAACCTCGATTCCATGCTGTCGAACTACACCGCCGCGCGGCACAAGCGGAAGGAAGACGTTTACAGCGAAGGCGGCTTGCCCGGAAAGCGCCCGAATCACGCGGCCGTGGTTTACACCCAGATGTCCCGGCGGTCTTTTCCCGGCGTGCCTGTCGTGCTCGGCGGCATGGAAGCGTCCATGCGGCGCGTGGCGCATTACGATTACTGGGAAGACAAGCTGAAGCCTTCGATCATGGCCGATGCCAAGGCCGATCTGCTCGTTTACGGCATGGGAGAAAGCGCCGTCCGCGAAATCGTCAGCCGCCTGCAGGCTGGCAAACGTGACTTCTCCGGCATCCGCGGCACCGCGCTGTTCCTCGGTGGCAAGGCGACGGCCGAAGCGGATTTCAGCGACTGCATCGTCCTGCCTTCGTGGGAGGAACTGCAGGCCGACAAGAACCACCTGATGCGCCTGACCAAGGTGGTCGAGGCCCAGCAGACGCCCTATAGCGGCAAGCGCCTCGTGCAGATGCACGGCAATCGCGCGCTGCTCCAGGAAGCTCCGGCCTTCCCGGTGGACGGCCCCGACCTCGACGCGCTCTACGAACTGCCGTTCATGCGGCTCGCGCATCCCAGTTACCAACAGCCCGTGCCCGGCTTCGCGACGATCAAGGACTCGATCATCGTGTCGCGCGGCTGCCCGGGCGGCTGCACGTTCTGCGGACTCGGCTTCCACCAGGGCAAGTTCCTGTCGAGCCGTAGCCAGGAATCGGTGATGAAGGAGATCCGCAAGCTCACGGAAGCCGACACCTTCCGCGGCACCGTCTCCGATCTCGGCGGGCCGACCGCCAACCTCTACGGCGCCAAGAACGGCCACGCGCCGGAATGCCAGAAATGCCATCGGCCGAGCTGCCTCTGGCCGAGTATCTGCCCGATTTTCGGCATCGATGAAAAGGCCGGCCTCGACTTGCTCCGAGGGGCGCGCTCGCAGCCCGGCGTGAAGCACGTCTTCGTGCAGTCGGGCATCCGCATGGATGTCGCCCTGCGCACGCCGGAATACATGAAGGAGCTGGTGCAGAACCATGTGTCCGGTCACATGAAGGTCGCGCCCGAGCACATGGACCCGTCCACGTTGCGCCGCATGCGCAAGCCGGCCGGCGACTTCCCGGCGTTCATGGAGAAGTTCTTCGACCTGAGCGAACAGGCCGGCAAGGAGCAGTATCTCGTGCCCTACTTCATCTCCAGC
>JBEISV010000653.1:0-2102 GCA_040375265.1 Verrucomicrobiales bacterium | reverse complement strand
AGCCTCCTCGTGAAGAATGAGGACCAACGTTCGGAAGCCTACACGGAGATGGCGACGAAGTTCCGCCCAAGCCATGCGGACTACACCTACCAGGCCAAGTATGGGCACCGCGCCTGGCCTGGCGGCGGCCGCACCAGTGCCCGCGAAACCATCGGACGGGTTGCGGCGGGCGCGATTGCCAAGAAGCTACTGCGCGAGCGTTGGGGCGTGGAAGTGCTGGCCTGCGTGACCCAGGTGCAAGGCATCCGGGCCGAGGTTAACCCCGAGACGTTCACGTTGGGGCAGGTTGAATCCAACATCGTCCGTTGCCCCGACGCAGCCGTGGCGGAACAGATGATTCAGCTCATCGAACAACGGCGCACCGAGGGCGACTCCGTCGGGGGCATCGTGCTGGGCGTCGCCCGGAATGTCCCGGTGGGCTGGGGCGACCCCGTGTTTGACCGACTCGAAGCGGACCTCGGCAAGGCGATGCTCTCGCTGCCGGCGACCAAGGCGTTCGAAGTCGGGTCCGGCTTCGAGGGCATCCAGTTGACCGGCCGCCAGCATAACGACGCCATCCGCAACGTGAACGGCGAGGTGCGGACGGTGACCAACCGCAGCGGCGGCGTGGTCGGGGGCATCTCAAACGGCGAGCTGATCTATTTCCGGGTCGCCTTCAAGCCCGTGGCCACCGTCATGCACGAGCAGGACACCGTGGACCTAAGTTACAGCAACACGACGCTCAAGGGCCGCGGCCGCCACGATCCCTGCGTGTTGCCCCGCGCCGTGCCGATGGTCGAGGCGATGACCGCGTTGGTGCTGTTGGACCACGCCATGCGCCACGAGGCGCAGTGCGGGCGAACCACCGCGGGTTAACGGGCCTTGCGCTGAGGGCGCCTGTCCGCGGCGAGTTTGGTGTCCGGATTGGCGACGATGTTGGTGCCTGGCGTCCAGGGAATTTCGTGGCCGTCCAGGTAGAGCGTGCGTTGGACCATTTCCACCAGGTGCCCAAAGGCATCCAACGCGATGGTGCCGGGCAGGAAGGTGACGTCCACAAACTCCACGGGCCCAAAGGGCAGGGCGTTGGTGGACGGCAGCGTGTAGATACGTTGGAGTGGGGCGTTCGTAAACCGTTCCGGGGCGCGTTCGCCGGGGAAAGTGATGCTGACCACGTTGCTGAGGCCGATGATCTTGTGATGCTCAATCCGCAGCACAGGCGTGCCGTCCGCCAGGCGGTCCTGGGTGACCACCCACGGTCCGCCCTTGCGACGCGCGGCCGCGCAGGCGCCGTAAAACGTCACGTAGAGAAACAACGTGGCGAAGAAAATGCCGACGAACGCCTTCGCGGCTTTGGTTCCATCTCGGTTCAAGCGCGGCGACAGTAACTGCGACCCGCCCGGAAGCCAACGTCGCATCCCGGAAAGCAAAAGGCCGGCCGCGATGGAGTTCGCGGCCGGCTCTTGGAGAGGGGTTCGGTCAGTTCTTGATTTGCACGCCGGCAGCCGCGTCGGCGGAAACCGGTTTGGCGTCGGCGCCGACCGCGAAGAGGTGGGTCTGGCTCATGACATACATCGTGCCGTTGGCGACGATGGGCGTGCCGTAGACCGGCGCGCCGAGATTGGTCTCGCTGATGACGGTCGCCTTGTCGCCGCCCTTGGAGGCGAGGACCACGAAGTCGCCATCCTCGTCGCCGACATAGACCTTGCCGTCGGCCACGAAGGTGGAACCCCACATGTGGGCCTTCATGTCGTAAACCCAGTTCACCTTGCCGGTCTTGGCGTCGAGGCAATGGACGTAGCCGGAGAAGTCGCCGAGGTAGAGCAGTCCGTTCGTGGGATCGATGCTCACGGTGGAGATGGATCGCTTGGCACCCTTGTAGCTCCAGACCACGGCCGACTTGGTTACGTCGCCCTTCTTCCCGGCGGGATCAAGGCACACGAGGTTGCCGACGCCTTCGCCGTGCTCGGGGTCCTGGCCGACCGCGACATACACCTTGTTGTCGTAGTAGACCGGCGTGGCGTTGATCTCGCTGGGGCCTTCGGCGGCCGGATACTTGATCGGCTTGCCGTCCTTCACCTTGTATTCGGGAGGCACGCAATCCACCCACCAGACCTTCCTGATGT
>JBEISV010000254.1:0-6678 GCA_040375265.1 Verrucomicrobiales bacterium | reverse complement strand
TTTCGCAGATTCGCCGCGTGTCGTTCGCTTTGTTCGCTTGCGACCGGGACAAAGTATTCGGCGCCCCCGGCCGTGTAAAGAGTTTCGTGGAGTTTTTTTTAAAGGCTCGTCCGGCGGGGTGCATGGCACGTTGGGCGGCGGTCGGGAGGCGGTCTTGTTTCGGTATCCTGTCTATTCACATCTTTTGCTTCATCAGAGGGCGGCTAGCCCCAGTTCGTGCAATCCATCAGTTTGTCCGATTTGCATGTCGAGGGACAGGTGGGACTCAAACCACACCCGGTAGTCAGCCGCACGCGGCCCCGGATCTGGTTAGGACTAGAATCGCGATCCGCAATTCAGGGTGACCTTTGTCGGACGCGTATTGGCTTGGGCATTTGCCTCCCCGATTAAGGTCTCTACGCATTGCGAATCAGGTTGTAATTCGTGACGCTGATCGGGCCTACGCAGTGGGTGTCCGGAATTGGGGGGGATTACTCGTTATGCCCGAAACGTTCCGGTCCACGGCTGGATTGACGCCCTACACCACGATGACGCGGCAATTGCCCGATACCCGGACCGAATGTGGGCTGGCGACTCAGTCCTATTTCCACACGTCAGCTTCAACGACACCCAGGGCCATGAGGGGCAAGACGAGCTGAACAGCGAGTTGTTTCAATCACCGCAGCACGGCTTCTCTCGCCGCGTGCCTTAAGGGGGTGTGTCGGTCAAGGTTCAGCAAAAGAGCGGGTCAAGGGAGACGGAGCGTTGCGAGTGGGTTCGTTTAGGCGGCGAGGTGGAGGGAGGGTTTGAGCTGGTCCCGGAGGGGCTGCATGTCGAGGTAGACGGGGCCGTCGAGCCACTCCTCATGCTGTTCGGCCGCCAGGGCGCGGATGAGTCGAAGGCTGCTCTGTTCGTGGGGGAAGATGCGGACGACGTGGGTGCGGCGTTTGAGTTCCTGGTTAAACCGTTCGAGGAGGTTGGTGCTCTTGAGGTGTTTATGGTGTGCACGCGGCTGGCGGTAGTAGGTCCAGGTCGCCTCGATGCCCGCCTCGACCCAGGCGCAGAGCCGGGGGTGTTTGCCCGCCCATTTGCCGAGCCAGGCCCGGAGCTGGAGGCGGGGCTTCACCGGCATCACGGAGGTCGTAAAGCCAGCGCAGCTCGGTGAGGCAGTCGTCGTTGGCCTTGCGCGGGAGGTGGTCGAGGGCGTTGCGCAGGAAGTGGACGTAACACCGCTGCCAGGCCGCCTCCGGCAGGATCTCGGCGACGGCCCGCCGGAGGCCCGGGTGATCGTCGCTGATGGCCAGGTGGACGCCGTGGAGTCCGCGCTGCTTGAGGCCGAGCAGGAACTCCCGCCAGCTGGTGGCGCTCTCGCGGCCTTCCCAGTCGATCCCGATGGCGATGAGCACGGCCCGGGAGCGGATGACGCCGTCCTCCCGGACCTTCTCATAGCGGGCGTCGAGGATCAGATACGGATGCTCGGCCGCAAGGCGTTGGCGGGCGAAGCGCTCCAGCTCGGCGTCGAGCGTGGCGTTGAGCTCGCTGATGGTGCCGGCGCTGAACTCGTGGCCGCAGAGTTCCTCGCTGATGGCCTTGACCTTCCGGGTGGAGACACCCTGCACATACATCTCGACCAGGGCGGCCACGAGGGCCTTCTCGCTGCGCTGGTAACGGCTGAAAAGCTCGGTGCTGAAACGGCCCTGCCGGTCCTGCGGCACGCGCAGCTCGAGGGTGCCCACGCGGGTGATCAGTTTGCGCGGATAGTGGCCGCTGCGGTAGCCGAGTCGGCCGGCGCAGCGTCCACCCTTGCCGGCTCCGAGGGCCTCGTTCATCTCGGCCTCGAGGAACTCCTGCACGGCCAGCTGCACCAGCGGGCGCAACAGGTCGGGCTCCTCGGCCAAATGGGCCTTGAGTTCGTTCACACTTCGGGTAGGGCTTTGACGGGTCATGGATCTCATGGGGTTCGGGGTGCTTTGCTCGCTCCCGTTCCTCCCATGACCCTTCTGCTTTTTGCAGAACTTTCCGCACACTACCGGGGGGGATCGTGAAGCAGGAGGCAAACTGCCTCACCATGGAAGTCACGGAGTCTGAACTATCCCGGTCCAGCTATCCGTTTTCATTTCGCCATGAACTCAGCTACCGGCTGGTTGAAGGCCGGCTCGAATGGGAACAGATTGTCGAGAATCGAGACCGGCAGCCCCTGCCCTTCAGCACCGCTTTTCATCCTTACCTGCCGGTGCCATTGAAGCCAGGGGGCAAACGGATCCGCTGTTTCGTCCGCATTCCAAGCGCAACCCGATTCAATACGGTCAATCGCGCGGAGAGATTCCTCTCGGAGCCCTTTCCTGCCCAAGATCTGAGTGTCAGGAGGATACCAGTTCGACGCTGGTGTTGGGCGACCTCGCGGAGCGCCGGTTGGCCTTGGTCGATCTGGATGGCGGGCTGGAAGTGGAGCTCAGTCGGGGTAACTGCGCCGCCGACAGATACTTGGTGCTCTGGTCGCGTTCATCCAGCGAAAACTTCTATTACCTTGAACCATGGACAGTGCTGCCCAACTCGTTTGGCAGACCGGACGGCGAATTGATCGTCCTGCAGCCAGGCGAACGTTTTCGCGCGATGCTCACGATGGCGGTAAACGCCATCTGGCCAGCCCACGCGTTCCTATCGGATCGGCACTCTTGAAACGGGTCTTCGGCTTCCGAAATGGGAAGCCTTTGTTCTACCGCGATTTGCTTTTGCTCGAAGACAATTTGGATTTCCGCGAATGACTAACCATCGTGGGCAAAGCGAACGCCTAACCGTCGGACTTGTCACGCCGATCGCACAGGTCATTCTCAATCGCCGGAATATGCTATTCACGCTTTCGGTCGCCCGGCTGGTCGTGGCCGCCACGCGCGACCCAACTCCCCACCTCAGTGAACGCTCAGCCGCTCCGTGATCGCGTTGACGTCGTAAACGCAACCGCCCCAAGTCCCGCCGCCGACCGCCTGCAGTGCCGCCCACAGGCGGGTGTCGTCGGGCAGATCTGGGTGGGCCGCCAGTCCGGGGTGCGATTCTCGGGCCGCGAGAATCGCCGCTCCTTCCGACGGCGAGACGGGTTGGTTAGGGCTGCCGAGAAAGTCCACCGTGCCCGCCAGTTGATTTCGATCCACGACGATGCGGACCAAGTCGCCGTTCCGCAGCTTTCCCAACGGCCCGCCAGCCAACGCTTCCGGGCCAGCATGGCCAATACACGCACCGGTGCTGACCCCACTGAACCGTGCGTCCGTCACCAACGCGACATGTTTGCCGAACGGCAGATGCTTGAGGGCGCTGGTGAGCTGATAGGTTTCCTCCATGCCCGTGCCCAATGGCCCGGCACCCATCAGCACCAGCGTATCACCCGCCTGGATGTCCCCGCGCTTTATGGCGGCAATGGCGTCCCGTTCGCGCGTGAACACTTTGGCCGGTCCTTCGTGGCGGTAAATGCCGTCCGCATCCACGACCCGCGGATCGATCGACGTCGACTTAATCACCGAACCTTCGGGCGCCAAGTTTCCGCGAGGAAAGGTGACAGTGCTCGTAAGCCCGCGCGCCTTCGCCCGCTCGGGTGGCAAAATCACATCGTCGGGGTCCACGCCGTCGAGTTCGCGCAACCGTTCGCGGAAACGCTCCCGGCGTTCGCAGGTTTCCCAAGCCGCCAGCACCTCGCCCAGACGAGCACCGGTCACTGTTAACGCTTCGAGTTCAAGCAACCCCAGCGTCCGCAAATGTAGCATCACCTCCGGCACCCCGCCGGCGAGGAACACCCGCACGGTGGGATGATGCACCGGCCCATTGGGCAGCACACTCACAAGGCGCGGAGTCCGGCGGTTAACGAACGTCCAGTCTTCCACCGTCGGCCGGCGTAACCCGGCGGCATGGGCGATGGCGGGGATGTGCAGGAGCAGATTGGTGGACCCGCCGAAGGCGGCATGGACCGTCATCGCGTTGCGGATCGCCGCGTCGGTGAGCACGTCTCGGGTCGTCAGCTTCCGGGCGGACATCTCCATGAGCGCCCGGGCCGATTGCACGGCAAGCTCGTTCCAAACTGCTTCACCGCTGGGCGCGAGCGCGGAATGCGGCAGCGACAGCCCAAGGGCCTCGCCTACCACCTGCGACGTCGCCGCCGTGCCGAGAAACTGGCAGCCGCCGCCCGGACTGCCACAGGCCCGGCAGCCAAGTTCCGCCGCCTGGTCCAGCGAGAGCATACCGTGGCTGAAACGCGCCCCTATGGTTTGCACCGCGCCGGCATCTTCTCCGCGCTCAGGCGGCAGCGTGACGCCGCCGGGCACGAGCACCGTGGGTAGGTTGGGCGTGCCGGCGAGCGCCATCATCATAGCGGGCAACCCCTTGTCGCAGGTCGCCACGCCCATGACCCCGCGGCGCGTCGGCAACGAGCGGATCAGCCGGCGAATAACGATTGCGGCGTCATTGCGATACGGCAGCGAATCGAACATGCCGACCGTGCCCTGCGTGCGGCCATCACACGGGTCGGACACGTAGGCAGCGAACGGAACCGCCTTGAGCCGGCGCAATTCCTCGGCCGCGCTCTTGACCTGCAGGCCCAATTCCCAATGGCCGGTGTGGTAACCAAGCGCGATGGGCTTCCCATCGGGCGCCCGCAGGCCGCCGAGCGTGCTGAGGATGAGGAACTGGTCGCGGTTCAGTTCGTCGGGGTTCCAACCCATGCCAGCATTCTGCGTGAGGCCGAACAGGTCGCCGCTCGGCGCCCCGCGAAGTTGCTCCTCGGTCAACGGCAGCTTGCCCGCCGGTCCGGCGCCCTTGGAGCGCACCGCGAAGATGGAATCCTCGCCTCGAAAGAAATCATTCGGTGACACCCGGCGAAGGTAATGTGCCGACGGCAGCACGGCGAGCGTTAGGAATGGCCGGACCCCAGACCCGGTTGGCCAGGAGGTTTAGCTTGGTGCGGTTGGGTGACCGGCGTTGGTCTACGCAAACCTATTACATCTGTCAACAATTTTCGTTGACACCTGAAAACATAAAGGCGACCGATGGACAATTGACACGAAGGTCCGTCACCGCTGCCCGGCGGCGACGGACCCACGCTACCCATCACACAAGGACGGCTATTCCGACAGAACCCGGTAGAATCCATCCGCCTCCGGGCCCGCGCCGATCCATTCAACCACGTCCCCGGTGCCGGCAATCCGCTTCACTTCGGTCCACTCTGCGGGATTCAGTTGGAAGGAATGCTCGACCCGATAGTTGCGGCCGGTCCGGCTGTTGAGCCGCAACACCGGCCGGCCATCGGCCAATCGGAAAGGCTTCACGCGGCGCTCGTCTGAGCCGTTCAGCCGGATCACGGTGCTCCGGCGAAGGCCCTCCGGCTGCCACAGATCACCGGCCACCACGATCTGGCTGTCATTCTGGACCAGGAGCGCCGTTCCCGAGCCGTGGAAAAACGTTCGCCCCACGTTCACCACAAAATCTGGATCTGGCTCGCCGTCGAGCCTCAACCGAACGACGACGTCTTCGGCCGACTCACCGCCGGAGCTGGCGTAAGGCAACGCGACCGTGCGGCTAAAAGCGTCGACTGCCAGGCGAGCGACGCCGTTGGTCAATATCCCGTCGGCAGAGAACGACGGATCCAGCGAACCGTCCGCGAGCAACCGCACCAGGCCGTGGGCAACCGGCGCGGTGAACGCAGCCGGAGTTTCGCCGACCATCAGCCGACCGTCCAACAGCGGCGCGACCGCGGAAACTTTCAACACCAAGTTGCCCGGCGGCTGAAAAGTAGGATCCACCGAACCATCCGAAAGCAGGCGAACGACCCCGTTCCGATCAACTCCCCCTACGGCGCCAAAGTCACCGCCGAGGATCACGCGCCCATCGGCCAGGACAGCCAGAGAAGTCGGGATCCGGCTGGCGCCATTACGGGTGAACGCCGGGGCCGTGAAGGACGGATCCACCGACCCGTTCGGCAGCAATCGTCGCAGAACTGGAGCGCGGTCGCGCAATACAACTATCCGTCCTTGGACATCGATCCCAAGTCCTCCAAAATCGGCCCCGCCGGTCCGCACAGCGTCACCGGAAAATCCGCTGTCCAAGGTGCCGTCCGCCTCCAAGCGGATCACATCCGTGCTGGAAACTGTCCGGGGGAACTTGTTTCGATCCAGTAGCACCGCGGCGACTATTTTGCCATCCGTCTGCACCGCCACCTTGGCGATGCGCTTGACGAAAAGCTGCCCGAGCACTGGATCAAAGTTGAACGTCGGATCCGGCCGGCCGTCCGGCAGCAGCGCCACCAACTGCGACCGGTCAGCACCATCGAAGCGGTCGAAATTTGCCGCCAAGAAAGTCCGGCCATCCGTCCCTTGGGCGAGGGAGAACGCTGGGCGTTGAAAGCTGGATACCCCGGGCACGAATGGCCAGGTGGAGTTCAGCGTCGCCCCTTCGCCCACATCAAACGAGACGTCGGCCGAACCCGGATGGGACGGTCCACCCACAACCGTCACGGTCACCGTCTGCGACACCGCCCCCCCCGGCGAAGTAACCACGAACTCCAGAATTCCACCGTTCTGCAGTTGTAGGTTGCGCCGGTGCAACTCCGGCTGGGTTCCCAGCGTCACGCCGTCACGCTTCCAGGCAAAGGTCGTGCCGGGCGGAACCAGAACCCGCGGGATCAGGTCCAGCGAGTGCCCTTCGGTCACCGTGACCGCC
>JBEISV010000065.1:0-15359 GCA_040375265.1 Verrucomicrobiales bacterium | reverse complement strand
GACAGGCCCTCGTTGCGGAAGTTCTTCCCGATCTCGAACAGCCGGTCCACGCCGCCCACAAGCAGGCGCTTGTGGTAAAGCTCCAGCGCGATCCGCAGGTAGAAGTCGCAGCCGAGCGCGTTGTGCTTGGTGATGAAGGGCTGCGCCGCCGCGCCGCCGGGAATCGCCTGCATCACGGGCGTCTCGACCTCCACGTAGCCGCGTTCGTGGAAGAAGGCGCGGATCTCGCGGACGATGGCGGAGCGCTTGAGGAAGACGTTCTTCACGTCGTCGTTGGCGATCAGGTCGAGGTAACGCTGGCGGTAGCGGATCTCGGTGTCGGCCAGCCCTTCCCACTTCGCCGGGGGCGGCCGCAGCGCCTTGCCGAGGATGGTGAACTTCTCGACCTTGAGGCTGGGTTCGCCCGCGCGGGTGACGAACAGCGTGCCCTCGACGCCGATGAAATCGGCCAGGTCGAGGTGCTTGAAGACCTCGAACTGGTCGTCGCCGAGGGCCTGCTTCTGCGCGTAGAGCTGGATGCGGCCGGAGACGTCCTTGAGGTCGAGGAACTGGCTCTTGCCCATGTCGCGGTGGGCGGTGATGCGGCCGGCGAGCTTCACACGGGTGCCTTCGGGCAGGCCGACGGTGGTGGCCGGGTCGGTCTGTTTCGCGTCGAACCAGGCCTTGAGGCCGGCGCGGGCCTCGTCACACCCGCGGTCGGGCGTGAACTTGTTCATGAAGGGGTTGATGCCCTTCGCCTGGAGGGCGATGAGCTTGGCCTTGCGCTGTTCGATGAGCGAATTCGTGTCTTCCATGTGCGTGAGCCGTCCGGCGCCGGCCAAACGGGACGCGAAGTGAAACACGCCGGGGCGAACCGCCGCAAGCGGGGGCAAACGGCCACCGCCCACCACTTCGCCATCGCCCAGCCCCGCCGGAGTTTCCATCCTGCCGGCATGAAACGATTTTTCACCCCAGCCATCGCCCGGGGGATTGCCGCGGCCGGCCGCTGAAGCGCCTCCATGAGCCAGCCCGCCCAGCTCAAGGAGTGGTTCAACGCCGCCCGCTACCGCCAGATCGCCGCCAACTTGGCGGACGTTTATCCGGCAGCCGACCCGAAGGCGTTCCTCGCCCGGACGCTGCCGGGCCTGGACGAACTCAGCCTGTTGCAACGCCTGCGCCGGACCACCGAGGCGCTGCAAGCGGTGCTGCCGGCCGACTTCCCGGCAGCCGTGGCGATCCTGCGGCGGCTGGCGCCGAAGTTCCGGCACAACTTCGTGTCGCTGGTGCTGCCGGACTACGTTGGGCTCCACGGCCACGGCCACTTTGCGGAGTCGATGGCCGCGCTGAAGTTCTTCACGCCGTTCGGCTCGTCCGAATTCGCCATCCGTGAGTTTCTGCGCCGGGACCTGGGTCGCACGTTGGCGGTCATGGCCGAGTGGAGCGCGGACCCGGATGAACACGTCCGGCGGCTGGCCTCGGAAGGCTGCCGGCCGCGGCTGCCATGGTCGTTCCGGCTGGAAGCGCTCCTTGCCGATCCCGCCCCGGTCACGCCGATCCTCGAAAACCTCCGCGCGGACCCGAGCCTCTACGTGCGGAAGTCGGTCGCCAACCACCTCAACGACATCACAAAGGATCATCCCGAATGGGTGCTCGAACGCCTCGGCCGCTGGGACCTCACCCACACGCACACCGGGTGGATCGCCCAGCGCGCCCTGCGCACGCTGATCAAGCTGGGCGACCGCCGGGCGCTCGGCCTGGTCGGCGCCGGACGCAAGGCCGAGGTGGCGGAAGTTGAGTTCAAGGTCGCGCCCAAGGCCATTCGCCTCGGCGAAGCCGTGACCCTGGAATTGCAACTGAAGTCCGCGGCGGCCAGGCCGCAGAAGCTGGTCGTGGACTACACGATCCACTACGTGAAGCAGTCAGGCAAAACCTCGGCGAAGGTCTTCAAGTGGAAGAACGTCATGCTGGCCCCGGGCGAACGGCTCACCGTGACGAAACGCCAGCGGATCCAGGATTTCACGACCCGCAAACATCACCCCGGCCGGCATCGGGTCGAGGTGACCGTGAACGGCGACCGCCAGGCCGCCGCCGAGTTTCGGCTGGATTCATAGGGCTCAGTCCGGGAGCTATTTGGCCGGCTGGAAGGGCACGCGGACGAAGAACGTGGTGCCTTCGCCGACCCGGCTTTCGAACGTCAGTTCGCCGCCATGCAGGCGCGTGCAGTCCCGCGCGATGGTCAGGCCGATGCCGGTGCCGCGGATCTTGCCCACATTGGTCGCTCGGAAGAACGGCTGGAACAGCTTTTCCTGGTCCGCCGGCGGAATGCCGCAGCCGCGGTCCTGCACCGCGAAGCAAAGCCGCGCGGGGTGGTCTCCGTCCGGGGGCTCCACGGCGATGGCCAGCGTGACGCCGGCCGGCGCCACGGAGTATTTGAGCCCGTTGCCGAGCAGGTTGAGCAAGGCGTGGGAGAGGATGTTCGTGTCCAGCAGGGCAACGGCGGGAAGCGCGGGGTCCAGCCGGATCTCGATGCGCTCGTTACCTGTGCCGCTCTGCCGCCAAAGTTCCTCGGCGAATGCGGCCAATTCTACCGAAACCGGGGCGGTCGCCATCTTGCCGGACTCGATGCGACCGAGGAGCAGGAGGTCGTTCATCAGGTCACCCATCCGCTGGGAACTTTCCATGATGATTTCCAAATAACGCCGCTGGCGCGTGGCAGTGCCATCGGGCAGCGCCTTCACATAGCTGGCCATCAACTCGGCGGCGTGAACAATGGCGGTGAGCGGAGTCCGGAACTCGTGCGACGCCATGGTCACGAAGGAGCTCTTCAGGCCATTGAGTTCGCGCTCCCGCGCGAGCGCAGCCTCCATCTGGTGCTCCACGCGCTTCTGCTCTGAGAGGTCCGTCACCACCGCGATGGTGCCGGCGAGGCGGCCCCGCTCCATGCGCGGCACGCCGGTGACCATCACAGGCAACGTCGCGCCGCCGGGCTGTTCGAGCCTGACCTGGTAAGACGAAGACTTGCCCTGCGCCCGATCTTCGCGGACCAGGGTTAAAGTATCGCGATCGTCCGCTGGCGAAACCTCCGACGGTAGCCGACCGATCAGGTCTTCCTTCGGCCGGCCGACCATCTGGGCGAAGGCTTCGTTGACGTAGGAGAAGTAGCCCAACTCGTCGGTGACGGTCAGTCCTTGGCCCATGAGGTTCATGACTTGCATGGCGAAGTCGCGAGAACGCTGCACTTCCTTGCGGGCCTGGTTCCGGGCGATGAACTGGCCGATCTGGTTGCCTAGGATGCCCATCAGGCGGCCCGACTCGGCGGAGGGCGGGGAAATCCTTTCCCCTACGAAGATCACCTTGGCCACCACACGGTTGTCGGCCCGGCACCGCATGACCAGCGCCGGCATCGAGAACGTGGTCAGCACCTCCACACCAGCGGCCGGCGGAGTCAGGTAAACCGGTTCATCGGTAACTGACGTTGGCAGTAGCCGTTCCCGGACGAATTCGATTGCCTGGTCCGCGGAGGCATCGTGTCCCAAGTCCCCGTTTGACCAGATCGAGAGGGGCGTTTCTCGCAAGCTGGTCTGATCCAACGGCCAACAGCCAGCAAAGCCGGCCTCCAACGAGGTGCCGAGGCATTTCAGCAACTGGAACACGCCCTGTTCGAGCGAATCGTTCGCGGTGATGATGGTCGAGACGGCTTGCTGGAGGTCGCGCCGACGCTGTTCCTCGACCCGTTCGGTGATGTCCTCCTCAATGGCGACAAAGTTCGTGACCTCCCCAGCCTCATTGAGCACCGGCTGAACTTCTAGGGATATCCAGTAGCGTCGGCCATCCTTGGCATAATTGACCAACTCCGACTTGAACCCCTCCGACTTGGCGATCTTGCCCCGCATAAATTCGACGGTCGCGGGATCGGAATCGGGTCCTTGCAGCATCCTGCCCGGGATCTGGCCCACCGCTTCGCTGGCGGCGTAACCGGTGAGCCGCGTAAAACTTTGGTTCACCCATTCGACCCGGCCCTGCCGGTCCGTGATCACCACCGCGTTGTGGGTGCGGGCGGCGACGTAGGCCAGCTTGGTCGCCTCGGCCTCTCGGACCTTGAGGAGGGCGTTAGCCTGCTGGAGTTCGGAACGCTGGCTCTTGAGCCGCTCGACCAGGCGTTGATGGTCAGTCGCAGCCATGCGCTGCGCCTGCACCGCGTGGATCAGGTCCAACGAGGCGTCATGCAGGGCGAACTCCTCGACTGAGACGCCGAGTTCCCGGATGTCCCGCATGTCGGTGATCCAGGGGGAGCCGACGAACATCACCTGGCCACCGGGCAGCGACAGGATCTGGCCGCGCAGCTGCAGGTCACGGGTGCTCAGCCGCAGCAGGAACAGCGATTCCAGGTGGCTGGCGACCGCGGCCGGCAACGAGGGCACGGCCGGCCGCTGGATGGTCAGAAAATCGTCGAAGCTAACGCCGACCGTCATGCCCGGGCAGACGCTCACCAAGGTGCGGCCGACCTGCACCACGCGGTTAGCCGCATCCACGACCAAGTGAAACGGGAACAGTTCTGCGAACTGTTCCGGCGTAGGTCCCACCGTCCCTCTGGGTTGGACGGCTGACGCGTTCATGCAATGGCCGGCTGGGACGCGATCCATTCGATGCGGAACGAATCCCGGTCGGAGCCCGGCCCGCGCGCCCCTACCTGCGTCAACGTAACTGGGGTGTTGAAATGTCGTCCGAGGCCCTTGATGAGGCCAACAGTGAACGGGGCCAATCCTTCCCGATGGGTCTGGTGGTGCAGAACCAGCGAGGTCGGGGTCACGTCCGTGACGGTGAATCGCGGCGGCTGGAGCTTCGGAAACAGCAGGATGACGCGCGAGTGCAGGTTGGGCAGGTTCCGCAGGAAATCAGGTAGGTTCCTGCCGCAGACATCGAGCATCGCCCCGTAGCTTTCCCGGGCGGTCTTGAGCACCCAGTGCTCCCCGAACGCCTCCAGGATTTCCGACGGCGGCAAGCCCAGCACCTGACTGGCGGCCCCCACCAGCTGGTAGGTCAGGCTGTCGGGGTAGCTTTCATTGCTGAGGAAAACTTCTTCCTCCACACCTGAGGCAATACGGATTTTTTCCCAGGTTGCGTCCCCGTAACGGGAAACGATCAGGTCCTCTATCGAACGATTTACCAAGCCATACATAGTTGGGCGGCAGTGATGGGATTTAGATTATCCATTAGGGCAACAGGGGAGCGGGCGAAAGGGTCACGGCGATCCCCTTGGGCCGTGCGCAGTCGAACTTCATGAGCAGTCCGTTGAGCTTGGCGACCGCCGAGACCATGGCCAGGCCGAGCCCGGAACCTTGCTTTTCGCGGAGCGGGCAATCGAATTGCAGGAAGGGGCCGACCGCCGCCACCTGTTCGGGGAGCATGCCCTCGCCGTAGTCGGCGACGGTCAGCGACCAACCGCCGGAGGTTTCCCGAAGACTAATCTCCACCTTCTGTCCCCGCGGGGAAAACTTCAGGGCATTCTCGATCAACTCCTGCATCACCAGGCGCAAGTGATCCTCGCTGATCGGCAGGCGCAATGGCATCAGGTCCAGCTTCAGGTCATCTTCCCGACCGTGGTCGCCAAAGAGGACGTTGGCCAGCTCGATGATCCGATCCGTGTGGGCCACCTCCCGGCGCAGCGGGACTTCCCCGGCCGCCCGGTTCTTAAGGTCGATCTGAAGTTCGTTCCAGCGCCAGAAACGCTTCACGGTCCGGGTCATGCGGTCGCAGCCCTGAAGGATAGTGCCAAGTAGTTCCTTACCGCCTGAATCGAGGCCATTTTCGAGCAAAAGGACTTCGGTCGCGCCCCGGATCGTATGCAGCGGCGTCAGCAGCTCGTGAGGCAAACTGCGGGCCAGTCCGTCGCGGAACTGATCGAGCATCTGCCGCTGGCACCGGCCCGCGACCATCGACCGGACTAGGCGAATTCGGACGGAGTTAATGAGGTCCTGCCGGGCGACGGGCTTGATGAGATAATCGTCGGCCCCAAGGTTCATGCCCCGACGTAGGTCAGACGGCTCGCTCCGCGCCGTCAGGAAGATGAACGGAATTCCATTGAGGAGAGGGTCGGTTTGCACGCTCCGAAGCAGATCGTGACCGTCCCCATCCGCCATCATAATGTCGGAGATGATCAGCTGGGGCCGGATTGTCGTCAGGAGTCTGAGTGCCTCGTTGCCGGAAGCAGCGGTTCTCACCTCCGCCCCTTCGAGGATCAGGATGTCAGCCAAAAGGTCCCGAATCGTGTCGTCATCCTCCACAAGAAGGATCTGAATCTTGTTAAGCAGCGGAACAACGGCGTTGGCATCAGACATGATCAGTTGGAAGATATTTGTGCGCCTGCTTCGCATCGCGCTCGATTACCAATTATCAATACACCAGTTCGCCGCAATCGGACAACCAGCTCTGCACATGCTCGATTTACGCTGTAATTAATTGCAGGTGCCAATAACACAGTCAGTGCATTCAAAAGCGGAATGGCGCAAGACCGCCCCGCACCCGAAACACTCGTCCGGATCGCCCAACCCGCTCGCTTTCGCCGCGGGCAACCCATACATTGGGTTTGAGAAGCCTTTCTTAGGCAAACCAGCAGAACTCCGCGGAGACAATCTGGAATCCGGTGCTAGGTTCAGTTTTTTTCGAAACCTAGTCACCCCTGTCAGAGTAACCTTCATATGTTTGGTTCGGGCACATCGAGAAAATAGCAGCCCTAGGAAGCCTTTGGCGTCAGCGCGAGCCCTGCCCCGCTCGCCACGACGGCCGCATCCAGCACAACGTGCAATTGAATATTTCCATATCACGCAACAACCGCCCTCATGTCGCAATAACCAATAGTGGTTATCACCCGCTTTCCACCAGCCCTCGCAATCATCCTTGGTTAAGGCACCCCGGGGCACGTCGTAGCCCACTACTGTCCGGCTATAAATCGTTGAAGACCAATTGGTTGCAGACACCGCTTCCCTTCATTTCGGAGGGCGCGTTTGCAAACAGTTGAGCCAGAGGCACTTGCTCGAAAACGTTGACGCTCAGGATTTGCAACATTGTGTGGAGGCTCAGCGGCAGGCGCAGTTCCTTCTTCAGGATGGCGACCAGGAGGTAGACGCAGAGGGCGATCCACACCTGAGTCTGCACCGCATTGGGACTGGTTCCGTAGAAGGCCTTGATCCGGAGGTGTCCCTTGATCCACTTGAAAAACAGCTCCACCCGCCACCGCTGCTTATACAGGGCGGTGATCGTGAGGGCGGGGAGATCGAAGTTGCTGGTCAGGAATTCGAGGAGCTGACCGGTGGCGGGATCCTTGAAGCGAACTTTGCGCAGGGGATCGGGGTAGTGGGCGCGGCTTGCCGCGGTGACCAAACGAACCGTCTGGTCGGAGCGCAGACCGCTCGCCCAGTCGACCGGCCGCGACCCGGTCCGGGCCAGGCGCACCCCGCGCTTGGTGCGGGTGACAAAGAAGGCCCCGGCCTGGTGCAGGCGGTGCAACCGCCGAAAGTCCAGGTAGCCGCGATCCATGACATAGAAGCTGCCCGGTTCGGGGAGCAGGGAGTCCAGGACGTCCACATCGGCCTGTTTTCCTCCGGAAAACTGGAGAAACGAGGGAATCGGCCCCCGGAGATCGAGCAGGGTGTGGAGCTTGATCGCCCCGCAGTTGCGCCGATAGCGGGCCCAGGGGAACAAACTCAGGCACAGTTCGATGGTCGTCGAATCCAGGGCATAGACGGTGGCCTGCAAGTCCACCCCGAGGTCTTCGCCCGCATACAGTTCCCGGGCCCGGCCCATCAACGCCTGGGCCCGGTCACCATAGATGCGCCAGTCCCGCGCTTCGTTGGCTTCGGCCAGGGTGCTGCGGGCGACGGGTTGACCGAAGCCCAGATGATAGAGGCGCTCCGGCCGGGCATTCAAACACACCTCAATGTCGCGGAGACTTTCCCGGCCGGTCAGCTGGGCGAAGGCCAGGCAGAGGAACTGTTCGCGGCAGGAGAAATGTCGGACCTTATAGTCGCCCTGATAGCAGCCGACGCAGCGCGCGAAAAGCTGCCGGTGGACCAGCTCGACGAGCTGGGAGAACACGAACCGCCCGGAACTTGCCATCCCAAAGTTGAACCCCTTCAGGGAAAACGCGCACCGCCAACTTGATGTCCGTCACACCCGCCTTTTCTTCCAACCACCGTGTTTGCAGTCACTAACCGACGAGTGTCCGCTCAACAACCGGACAGCAGTGGTCGTAGCCTAACTCGGCGGCGCGGTTGAACTGGCATTGGCCGGCACAGTTTGGCATTGAGATCCCTCCCCACCGTGCGGCTTTCTGCCTGCCACATGCGCGTCACCGGAACCCATCCCGACCGCCAGGCCCTCCGAGTAGTCCTGGTCGAGGACGACGAGGTCCCGGCCGAACTGCTGGGAGACTTCCTCGCCGGGCATCCCCGCTTCACCCGGCCCCGCGTCTATGCGCACGCCGGCGCCGCCCTGCCGGGCATCCGTGAGTTCGCCCCGCACGCGGTGCTCGTGGACCTGCGCCTGGCCGGCTCCTCCGGGCTCGATTGCATCCGCCGGATCCGCGAGGAGGGGCTGCGCACGCACGTCCTCGCCTTCACCTCATCCAATGACGAGGAGGCGATCCTCGGCGCGCTCAAGGCGGGGGCGGAAGGCTATTTGCTGAAATAGCAGTCGATGGACTTCGTCGCCCAATCGCTGCTCGACGTCTGCGCGGGCCAGCCCGTGATCTCGGAGGATGCCATGCGCAAGATCATCGGCAGCTTCCACCGGCCAAGCGGCGAACAGACCGTCTCCCTGCTGAGCCCCGCGGAACGGGCGGTCATGGATCTCACCGTGGACGGACTCGACTGCAAGCACATCGCCCGGCAGCTCGGCATCAGCGTCCACACCGTCTAGATCCACAACAAGAACATCATCCGGAAGCTCGGCGTGACCAATCGCCACGCCGCCGCCGCGCTCTGGCACGAACAACGCCCCGGCGGCGCCGGCGCCACGCCGTCCATCTGAGCCGCCGAGTCCGCGAACTGGCCTACGGGATTTCGACCAACCGGTAGAACGTGCCGCCGGCCGGCACCTCGGGGCTGATGCCGAAGTTCAGCTCACCGGCCGCATCCAGGCTCATGAACTGCACGGTTTGCCAGAGCTTCAGGTCGAGGCTGGATTCAAACCGGACACTGACGTGCGGCCGCCCGTTGACCGAGAATTCCAGCGTCTTGCCAGGCCCCCGTTTCACCACGGTGTTCACTCGCTTCGGTTCGCCAATCACCAAAAAGACCTCGCCTGCCAGGCCCAATCCGCCGATGTGATCGCCGGCGTAAATGACCCGGTCAAAGCCAACGAAGCCAGGCTCCGGCTCGTAGGTGAGCCGGGGCGGAACTCCCGTGAGCCGGCCATGGCTGGGCGATCGGGTGACCGCGAGGTTGCTGAACGTGTCCGCCGGAATCCCGAAGCCGAGATCAATGCCGACCGCTGCCCCCGACCACACCGCCAATTCTCGCCGGACGTTGAAGCTATAGTTCGCACCCGGCACCACGCGCAGTGCGATACGGTGGGTGCCAGCGTTTCCGGAAGTCGCGCTAGTAGCCCGCAGTTCAACCACCGTCGTGCCCGCCCAGCCCGCGACCGGGCGCAACACCAGCGTGCGGTTCGTGCCAGTGCCTTCCCAGCGGATCCGGTCGTCCGGCAACAGGTTTCGATTGGACGATTCCCAAGTCACCTCCGGCACGACCGCCGGATTCTCAGGATCAATGAGCGTGAAATCCAACCGGACCGGCTCATCGCCCTCGGCCACCACGGCGGGGAGCGAGTTGTTGGTTGGCCCCGTGAACTCCGGCGGCCCGATCAGACGGAACGATTGCTCCGGCGCAAACGGCCCGCCGGCAAACGACGCATCCACCGCCTGCACGCTCCAGTAGTAGGTGCGGCCGGGCATGAGTCCGCTGAGAATCACGTTGGTCTGCCAGCCGAGGTTGCCATGGCCAGGAACCAGTTTGCGGCCGTCGGGCAATGCCTCGGCCGCCCACACGTCGTTGCTTCCTGGCGCAGTGCCCATCCGTAGGTTGTAGGTTAGCGCATTGGTTGGCTCGACGTCCAAGGCGGGTGACCACCGCAAGGCAACGGAACCATCTGGATGGACAAAGTGCTTCAACGAAACCACCGGCTCTGGCGGTCGGTTGGTTGCGAGTTGGTCGTTCCGGATGACGCCGGCGACCAAGGCGGAGTTTCGGTCAAACACAAGGGCCGCGAGGTCCACATCCCCATCGCCATCCATATCAGCCAAGGGAGCCGGAATTCCTTCCAACGTGCCGACGCCGACAGTCATGGGGAGTGCGAACCAGCCACTGGCCACCGAATTCAGCAACGGCCTGATCGCCGCGCCACCATAGGCCACAAAGTCGGTCCGGCCATCGCCGTTCAGGTCGGCGGTGACGCCGTTCTCCAGCGGCAGTTCGAACGTCGCACCCGCCACGTAGCTGGGGGTGGGCTGTCCGGCGAAAACCGTAACCCACGGTCGTTCCAACTGGACCACTAACGCATCCCCGAGTCCGTCGCCCGTGAGGTCGTCCCACGCCAGCAGCTCGCGGTGGCCGCGATGCCACGGCCGGGTGGACTCGGCAAAGGTGCCGTCGGCTGTGCCCAGCAGCCGTAGGGAGGTTGTGTCCGGCGCGGTAGCGAGCGCATGGAAGGCGACCTCGAGGTCCATTCGTCCATCGGCGTCCTGGTCGGCAAACACCACCGCGGACAGTTCCTGAGAGGTCAGCGTGAGCGAGCCGAAACTCGACGCCCGAAGGCTAAATCCAGAAGGGAGGTTTCGCCATACCTTGAGCATGACGGCCGACGTGGCCGTGCTCACGAGCGCGACGTCCTTGCTCCCATTGCCATCGAAATCCGCCACCTTGAGCGCCGCCGGCGCCGCCCCGAGGTAGCCTGTCGGCAGCGACAGCGCGACGAACCGATCACCGTCGTTGCGCAACCAGGCCGCCTTTCCGCCATGGCCAATCGTTACGATATCAAGGTCGCCATCTCCGTCGAGGTCACCACCCGCGACCAGCGTGACTTCACCGGCCGCCGCGAGGTCCGCCGCCGCCGCGGAAAACGTCCCCGCTCCCTCGTTGCGCCAGAGGCGCAGCGCCCGGGTGTCGCGATTCACCGTCAGCAAATCAGGCCGCCCATCGCCGTCGAAATCCCCCCAGGTGAGCGTCGATGCCGGTTCCTCCGCCAACGCGCCGGTGACAGGTGTGAACGCCTGATCGCGGACTTCGATGAAGACCCTTTGGCGCCGAGACCCGTTTTCACTGGAACCATCCCAGACGGTCAATTCGATCTCCGCCAAGCCCGTCCGACCCGACTCTGGAGTCGCGGTCAATTCCCGCCGCGCACCGTTGGTGGACAGTCCGATCCGACTGGTGGCGATGAGGTCCGGAGTCAGGCTGGTGGCGAAGACTTGGAGCGAGTCGGGCGCGGATTCCACGTCCCCGACCGTGAAGGATACCGGTGGAATGGGCTGCCCCATGAACACGACTTGGCGTTGGGGCTCACTGATGAACGGCGCGTCATTCACTGGCAGCACGGTTACCTTAACCTGGTTCGTCGACCTCGCACCCCGGCCGTCGGTGGCGATCATCGTGATTTCCGCCTCGCCGAATGCGTTTTCGGCCGGCCGCAAGGTAATCGGCCGGTTCGTCGAGGGCGAAAAGACGGTGGCTCGCGCCGGCCCCTGCTTGAACGTGGGAAACAGCTTCAGGTTGCTGGTGAACACCTCCGTCACCACTTGGGACGGCGAACTGAAATCGTCCGTGACCGTCACCGCGAGCACGGCAGTCGTGTCCTCGTTCATCACCACGTCCGCCATGCCCCGGATGACCGGCGGATCGTTCGGAATGCCCTGCACGGGGATCGATTGCTCGGGCGCCCACATGCCGCCGGCGAAGGAATTGTCAACGGCCTGCACGCTCCAATAGAGCACGTCGGTATCCACCGGGCCCAGCAACAGCCGCCGCGAGAGCGCAAAGCCGGCGTTGCCCGGCGCCGGCAGCAGCCGCGTGCCGTCGTCCAACGACATGGAGGCCACCACGTCATTCGAGCCGGGCCGGGTGCCCACGCGGAGATTGTAGGTCAGCGGCGCGGTCTGATTCAGGTCGTGGGCCGGCAACCAGGTGAAAAGCACGTTGGTGCCCGCGGCGAGCGCGAACAGACCGGTCGGCGGTTCCGGTGGCAGGTTGGGCCGGCGAAGCTGGTTGAACATCAGCCGCCCCTGGCCTTCCGGCACCCATAGGTCCAGGGAACCGTCGCGGTTAAAGTCTCCCGCCGCGGGACTGTAGCCGTTGGCATTGCCGAACAGGTAATTGCCCGCCGTGAAACCGCCGCGGCCATCATTGCGGTAGAGCGCAAAACAGTTGGTGGCCCGCGCGCCCAGGCTTGTGCCCCACACCGCCGGACTGAGCCGGGGCGCGACCAGGTCGAGCCACCCGTCGCCATCAAAGTCGCCCCACGCCGGCGATCCGGCATGGGCCACCGCCTCGCCGGGCAGCCGCAGGACCTCGGCAAAGCCGACCGAAGCCTGTCGCCACAGCGCGAGGACGCGCGGTGAGCCCAGCACGTTAGCCGAACTCCGATGCAACACCCATAGATCGAGCCGGCCGTCCCCGTCGAAGTCCACCGCGCCCGCCGCCAGGAGCAGCGGCGCGGGCACCTGCCAGGAGGTCCGCACGAAACGGAAGCCACCTTCATTGCGCCAGACCACCGCCTGATTGGTTTGCCCCAGACCGCTACCCAACAGGACATCCGGGGCCCCATCCCCATCAAAGTCGGCAACGATCAGGGCATCGCTCGCCGCGGGGAGCCGATTGGTCAGGGTAACGAAATTGCCGGCCCCGTCATTGCGGGCGAAGAGCACCGGCGTCAGCGATGAACGATTCAGCAGCGAGGATCCGCCCCCGGCGACGAGATCCAGGTCGCCATCCCCGTCAAAATCGGCCCAAGCCGCATTGGCCGAGGAATCTTGCGACCCGAAGAACGAATCCGCCTTGGTGAATTGCAGGGACGTCAGGGGGCTCGAATTTCGCCAATAAACCCCGGGAGCCCCCGCCTCGGCCAGATAGGCATCCACGTCGCCGTCGCCATCCGGATCACCCAGCGCTAGGCTCGACGCCGCGATTGGCAGTTGAACGCTGGAGCGGTTTTGGCTGAGCACCGTGAATCCCGTCTGGAGTCCGGAGGCAACATCCAGTCCACCATCCCGGTTGGCGTCGAAGATCACGGCCCGATCCCCCGAGGTGCCAGTGCCGTTGGTGAGGGCGAATTCCCGCGGCAGAACCGTCAGCGCAAAGGAGACGCTGGCCGAGGCGGCAACTTCCTTTGCCGCCTGCGGATAGATCGTGATCACCGAACTGCCGACGAAGCCGTTTGCGACGCGGAGGTTCAGCCAACGATTCGTCCCGGTCGACGTGATCGTCGGCAACATCGCGAGATTGGAGCGGGAACTCGCCGCGGTGAAGCGCACCAAGTCGGGCAGTTCGGGCGTCGTGAAGCTGAAGGGCACCCACAATGGAGGCGCACCTTCCGTCGTAATCTGGTGCGGGATCGGCGCCAGCACCGGTAGGTCGTCCACCGGCGTCCAAGTCAGGTAGGCGTGCCCCTGCGCGAGAGCTCCGGAACCATCCTCGACGGCAACGACCACCCCGGAAGCCCCGCTGGCATCGGGAGCGGGCGTCAACCGGATGACCCGTTCATTGCCCTGCCCTTCGACAACGATGTTGCCGGCCGGAAGCAGCCGGCTATTTACGGGCTTCACCGTAAGCTGCAAATCACCGGCCGGCGTTTCCGCGTCAGTGACGACCAACCGCAGCGCGATCGGCGTATCCTCCCGGGCGGTCAGTTCGTTGGTCGAATTGAGGATCAGCAATTGCGGCGGCAGGTTGGCCGCCCCCGCGGGCAAGGCCCCGGCCAACAGGGCCAGCGTTCCGATCAGGGCACTCCATCGGCACCAGGCCGACGGCAAGAGATGGGAATTCATGGTGTCAGGGGCAGGCAGGCAAGCGCGGTGCGGGCGGGAACTGTTTGCGTGTTCGCATACAGACACACTCAAGTCAAGTTCAGGGATTGGGTTCGGCTTCGCAGTTGCCGTGCCAGCTCCCAGACCGCGGGCCAAGCCGGTTTGCCCCGGAGTGACGTTTGGAAAAAACACGCCCGGCGATTGCCGGGGGCGGCGGCGGGATGTTACCGACGACCTGCGCATGCGTTCCATGAACTGGGCTTTCGTTGCACTCGTGGCGGTGGTCGGTCTCGCGCTGGTGGTGTTCGCCTTCGAACCCGCCCGCGACGGCATGGAGGGCATGCGGACGCTCGTGCGCGAACGTTTTCCCGACGTCCGCCAACTGCCGCCGGCCGACCTCGTCGGGTGGCTGGCCGACACCAATCGCCCAGCCCCGCTTTTGCTCGATGTCCGCACCCCGACTGAGTTCGCCGTCAGCCATCTGCCCGGCGCCCGACAGGTGGACCCGGCAATCTCCGGTCCGGCCTTGGCGGCCACCCTGCCCCGGGATCGCGCCGTGGTGGTCTATTGTTCCGTGGGCTATCGCTCCAGCGACTGCGCCACCCGGCTGTTGCAGGCGGGCTTCACCAACGTGCTGAACCTAGAAGGCTCGATCTTCCAGTGGGCCAATGACGGCCATCCGGTCGAGCGTGACGGCCAACGAGTCCGCGAGGTGCATCCCTACAACGCCACGTTCGGCAAGCTGCTTCACCCCGAGCTGCGTCCGGCAAAGGTGGAGGCGCCCCGGTGAGCGACCTCACGGAACTCGGCCGCTGGCGCGGGCTGGCCAGCGCGGCCTGGCTGATCGTCCTGCTGCTGTGGGAAACGGCGGCTCCGTGTTTCGCCCTGTTCCTCGGTTCGCGGGACCGTTGGCGCCACGGCTTGCGCAACGTGGTGGTTGGGGCGGTCAACGCGCTGCTCGTGGTCGTCGGGTTCGTCTGGGCATGGAAAGCCGTGGCCAACTGGGCGACGGAACACCAATTCGGTCTCCTGAATTGGCTGGGCTTGACCGGCTGGCCCGCGGCATTGCTCGGCGTGCTGCTGTTCGAGTGCTGGACCTACTGGTGGCATCGCTCGGCCCACGAACTGCCCGGTCTGTGGAACTTCCATCGCGTGCATCATTCCGACGCCCGGATGGACGTGACCACCGCCAATCGCTTCCACCTGGTCGAGATCGGCCTGTCCTCCCTGCTCCGGCTCGCGGTCATCCCGCTGGCTGGACTCCAGTTCGGGCACGTCGTGCTGTATGAGACGATGCTCCAGGGCTGCGTGCAGTTGCAGCATGCCAACGTGGCTTTGCCCCCTGTATGGGAACGGACGCTGCGCT
>JBEISV010000186.1:0-8372 GCA_040375265.1 Verrucomicrobiales bacterium | reverse complement strand
GCCGTAAACCTGCTGGTTCTGGATGAGCGTGAGTTCGGCGAGCCGGGCCGGTTGGTTCGGTTCGGCCAGGGAGAAGGTTTCCAGCACGGCGCGCGGCGGTTGCCACGTCCACTGTTCGGTGACCTGGCCGGTCGCGGGATCGATGACCGGCTGGAGGGTGCTCGTGTTGCCCGCCTCGGAGACAACCGTCAGCACGTCGCCGTTGAGCCCCAGCTTGAACTTGCTGTCCACCCGGCCCGCGGTCAGCACGGCGCCAGCCTGGTGAACTTTCCCGCGGGGATCGCCGATGTCGAAGAGGAT
Organism: Verrucomicrobiales bacterium; assembly: GCA_040375265.1. Lineage (GTDB taxonomy): Bacteria > Verrucomicrobiota > Verrucomicrobiia > Limisphaerales > UBA9464 > CAIWAH01. The sequence goes on along the minus strand of JBEISV010000186.1, from coordinate 8,072 downwards.
GACCGCCTGGTTGCCGGCAATGGCCCAGGGGGCCAGTCGTTCGTTGGGCGCCGGCGTGCGAGTGCCGGTGGTGGCGACGAGCAGCCAGCGATCGGTCGCAGAAATCGCGTTGGGCGACGCCGCGAGCTCAACCGCCGCGCGGATGCCCGGCTGGCGCGGATCGGCGAGATCAAGACCCGCGACGGTCGTCCGCGGTTCGCCCGGCTGCCAAATCATGCCGGCGCCATTGGGACTCGGCTCCGCGGGGGGCTGGAACCAGGTGAAGCTCGCGGTGTAGAGGACGTCCCCGACCAAGCGGCTCTCGCGCAGCGCACCGGCCAGCGGCACCCGCCCATGCAGGCGGGGCTGACCGTCGCGCACAGCGACCAGCAGCACTTCGGAATTGTTGTCGCAGCCACTCTGGGCGAGCAGGGCCAGCCAGACGGTGCCGTCTCCCGTGTCGGCCGGCAGCCGATACATCTGCTCACCCCAGACGGCGAGCGGCAACGTGCCGCGCACCCGCGGCGCATCGGGATCGGTCACGTCGATGACCTGCAAGCCGCGTTGCTGGTTGAAGAAGTAGATCGTGCGTCCCTCGACCTTCCAGATGTCGGACTCCACTACCGCGCGCGACGGTCCGTTCAAGTTCAGGTCCGTGCCCGCGTTGGGCCCGGCGGTGGTGGGAATCGTGGCCGCGCCGCCAAAATCCACCACGCCAGGCACGGCCCGGGTTTCGGACACCGTCGTCAGGGGCGAGAAGGTCGTCGGTCCGCGGAAAAAGCCCGCGGGCAGCGCCAGTTCCGTTTCCGCCTCGTCGCGCACCCGGAGCAATTCCGCCTCCGCGGCGGAAGCCGGGAGCAGGAAGGTGAGTTCACCCGCCGCGCCGTCCGTCCACTTCACATCGCGCGGCGTCCAAGTGCCCCGGCCCAACTTGGGGCGCGATTCGAGGGTGACGCGTCGGACCCCGGTCGGCACCCGCACGGTGACCACGACGGATTGCCCCTCCATGGCAATGCCCGTGATGGCGGTCGGCTCGACCGGAGCCGCCACCAAGGGCAGGCACAGGCCGGACAGCAGCGTCACGGCGAGGAGAAGGACGAGTGGTTTCATGGGACGGCGGACGACTCGGAAAGTGTATGGCAGTCGCCATACTGAGGCAAGGAACGCATTCATGGCTCGGAGAGGTGGCTTTGAAGAGAGACCGGCGGGTTGGATTTCAGGGCGGGTTGGCGGCGGATCCTCCACCGAGGATCGGACCAGTCGGCTGGAGGGATCCGCCGACCGGTTCCAACGACATGAACAAACCGTTCGGCGACGCGTGCTCGAAGGTGACGACGGAAACCGGGCTCGTGGAATTGGGCACCACACCCAGACTGGACACCGTGCCGTCCGTCGCCCGGTTCCAGAGCTGATACTGCCCGTTTCGCGCAGTGGGCACCGCCAGTGCGTTGAGGCCTGTTTCCGGCAGGCTAAAGACGATCGGACTGATCGCCGACACTTCCGGATTCGCGGCCGAAATGCCCGCGTTTGCCCCGGCGGTCGTCAGCGAAATGTTGGCTTCGCCCGGCTCCGGGGCGGCGGGCACCACCGATACGACGCCCACGGTTTCCGGCGGCGGAGTCTGCGGATCCGTCCCCGTCGCGATGCCCGCGGACGCGGTCGATTCGGTCGGGGAGGTGAACGGGGGCGGCAACTGGGTGGCCGCGAGGCGTTCCGCCGCCAGTCGGGCGAGGGTTTCGGCGAGGTTGACTCCCTTGCCTTCCTGGCCGGCGCTGGCGAAGGCATTGGTGAAGCCAGGGTGACCGAGGTGAAATACGTGCAGCCGGGTAACTCCGCCGGGCACCGTCATTTGCTGGGTCAGCACTTGGCACAGGGTCGCGACCTGAGCCGTCAGCGCCCGCACCCGCCGCTCCAGCAGCACCTTTTCGGGGTCGCGGACCGGCGTGGCCGCTTCCGGCACCGGCCCGGGCACGCTCGCCACGGCGTCCGGCGTCGGAACGCGCGCCACGGGAGTCGGGTTCGGGAGCACGTTTACGGGTGGCCGGGCAACGGGTTCCGCGGCCGGGTCAGCCGGCGTAAGGGCCACCGGCACCGGCGAAGCGGGCCGATTAACCCACCATGAATGGATCCCAGCGCCTAGGACGAGGCTGGCCGCGGCCGCCAAAAACCGTTGGCCCCAGCGCTGGGCTACCGCCGGAAACTTGAGCACCGGCGCGTCGTCCGAACGGGTCTGTGCCGAGATACGTCCCCACACCGAAAGCGGGGCTGCCGGCGCGGGTTCGTGGAAAACCTCCGCATCGAGGTTGGCCTGGAGTTCGCGCACCAGTTCGCGCAGGCCCGCCTCGCGGCCCAATTGCGCCTCGAACTGACAGCGCTCGTCGGTCGGCAATAGGTCCAGCGCGTAGAGGCTGGCCCGCTCCTCGGTGGCGGCGTCGAAAGTGGGTCGGAGTTCAGTCATGGCGTTCCTTGAGCCGCTGGCGCAGGGCCAGCATTCCCCGGCGAATCCGGGCCTTGATGGTGCCGAGGGGTTCGCCCGTCGTGCGGGCGATTTCCTCCTGGGTGCAACCGCGGTAGAAGGCGAGTTCGATGGCGGTCCGCTGTTCCGCCGGCAGGCTGCCCAATGCCCGGCCAACGCGGCTGGCGGATTCCTGGTCGGACAGCCGGGTAAAGGCGTTTTCCTCCTGCACGCCGTCGGCCTCCGAGGCGGCGCGGAACCGTTCCAGGCCGGTCTGCCGCCGCGACCGCTGGCGCATTCGATCCAACGCGAGCCCGCGGGCGACCATGATCATCCACGTCAGCGGGCCGGCCTTCGCGGCATCGTAGCGGCCGGCACGTTTCCACAGTTGGACAAACGTGTCCTGCAGGACTTCCTCGGCTTCGCGCACGTCGCCCAGGATGCGTTCCAGCAGGCGCAATAGCGCTCCGGCCCGGCGCCGATACAGTTCGGCCAGCGCGCCCGAGTGACCGGCAGCCAATTCGGCCAGCAACCGGGCATCGACGGCCGGATCCAGGTCCGTCGTCGCCGCCACGCCAGCCGCTGCCGGGCCAGTTCCGGGAAACGGAATCGGCGGCTCGGGCTCTGGGGCGGGCTGCGGCATGCGGTCGGACACGGTTCTGCGGGACTATCCGGCGACCGGGCAGGATTGGATGCAGAATTCTCGGCCCGACGCCCGTAAGCCTGACAGGCCTACGTCAAGGGGGAAGTCCGTCCCCCGGACGAGTTCGTCCGCGAACCGGAAATTTTCTTCCGTTCCCCGGCGAGCCCCCCATCTTTCGCACTTCTCGTGGATACGCCTTCTCATCCGAAACACTACTGTGGAGTCTTCGGCGTCTTCGGCCATCCGAACGCCGCCGAACTCACCTACTACGGACTTTATGCGCTCCAGCATCGGGGCCAGGAATCCGCCGGCATCGTCACGACGGACGGGCAGAAATTCTACTCGCACAAAGGCATGGGGCTGGTGCCGGCCGTGTTCACCGGCGACGGGCTGCACGGCCTGATCGGCCCGGCCGCGATCGGGCACACCCGCTATTCGACGACCGGCTCCTCGAACCTGGCCAACGCGCAGCCGCTGATGGTGGACTGCTCGAAGGGCAAGATCGCCATCGCCCACAACGGCAACCTAACCAACGCCTCGATGCTGCGGGACGAATTGGAGGCGAGCGGTTCCATTTTCCAGACGACGGTGGATTCCGAGATCATCGTCCATCTCCTGGCCCAGCCGGTCCGCCCCGGCGGCCGCAGTGCGCTGGTCGAGGCGGTCCGCCGCATCGAGGGCGCCTACTCGCTGGTGATCCTGACGGAAAAGGAACTCATCGGCGTCCGCGATCCGCACGGGTTCCGCCCGCTGAGCCTGGGCCGGTTGGCCAATGGCGCCTACGTGCTGGCGAGCGAGACGTGCGCCTTTGACCTGATCCAGGCGCAGTTTGTCCGCGACGTGGAACCCGGCGAGATCGTCGTGATCAGCGAGACCGGGCTGCAGTCCATCCAGGCATTCCCGGAACACACCCGGAAGGCCTTCTGCATCTTCGAATACGTCTATTTTGCCCGCCCGGATTCGACGATCGCCGGCAGCAATGTTTACAAAGTTCGAACCGAGATGGGCCGCCAACTCGCCCGCGAGGCGGCCATCGACGCCGATGTCGTCGTGCCGGTGCCCGACAGCGGCGTATGCGCGGCGCTCGGCTATTCGCTGGAGAGCGGCATCCCGTTCGAGATGGCGTTCGTCCGCAACCACTACGTCGGCCGCAGTTTCCTTCAGCCGTCGCAGCTCATCCGCGACTTCGCCGTGCGGGTGAAGCTCAACCTCATCGGCGACCTCGTGAAGGGGAAGCGCGTCATCATCGTGGACGACTCGATCGTGCGGGGCACCACCAGCAAGGCGCGGGTCGCCAGCCTCAAGGAAGCCGGCGCCACCGAGGTCCACTTCATGGTCAGCTGCCCGCCGCACGTGAACCCGTGCGTCTACGGCATCGATTTCCCGGAGCGGAACAAGCTGATGGCGGCCACGAACACGCAGGAGGAAATCCGGAAGTTCCTCAACGCCGATTCGCTGACCTACCTGACGCTCGACGGCATGGTGAAGGCGACCGGCCACCCGAAGAGCAATTTCTGCCTCGCCTGCTACACAGGCGACTACCCGGTGCCCTACGATGCGTCGGTGGACAAACACATCATCGAGCGCCAGCGCGCGCGGGGCGGTGGGCTGGGGGCCGAACTGGCCGCCGACGCGGCCCAGCGGCGGCTGCTCTGAGCGTCAGTCCGGCAGGCCCGGACGCTTCACTGGATCTCCAGCAGCTCCACCTCGAAGACGAGCGTGGCCGCCGGCGGGATCACCCCGGGGTAACCGTTGGTGCCATAGGCGAGATGCGGTGGGATCGTCAGGCGGACGCGGTCGCCAATCTTCATCGTGGCCACGCCCTGATCCCACCCGGCAATGACCTGACCCAACCCCAGGACAAACTCGAAGGGCTCCTTCCGGTCCACCGAGCTGTCGAACTGGGTGCCGTCCGTCAGCCAGCCGGTGTAATGGACCACCACGGTGGACCCGCGCTTGGGGGTTGCGCCCTGCCCTTGGGCGAGGACCTCGATCTTCAATTCAGCGTTGGCCATGGGCCAAGCCCAACATTTCGGGCTGACCGGGTCAATTCGCCCGCGATGGTGCGGCCGGAAAAGCAAGACGCCCGCAGTCCCTGACGGACCACGGGCGTCGGCTATGACCAGTGACTGGCGCCGGAACGGCTACTTGGCCAGTTCGGCGTTCACTTTCCGTTGCGCGACTTGCAATAGGTAACGGGCATACGGCGCATTGTGGATGCCTTTGCTGCCGTCATGCTCGATGAGATACAGGTTGTAGCGGGCTTCGCGGATCGCGAGCGGGATTTGGGCCTGCATGTTGGTCGTGCCGCCGGAACCATCCGCCGGGCCCTTGATGGAGCTGCTGCCGGTCGGATTCGAGAGTTGACCCGGTGTCGCATATTCCCAGCCGAGGGCGCCATAGAGGGTCGCCCAAGAGTTGGTGTTCTTGGTGGTCGCCCAGACATCCAGCAAGCTCTTAGTCTGGGCAATCAGGCCCTTGACCTCGACCTGCGTGACCGAGAGGAGGTTAGTCGCCGACAGCGGCCCGGTCGGGCTCTTGTGGCATTCTTGGCAGGCTTGGACCGTCCAGCGGAAGCCGTGGCCGGTGTAGGCCGGATCACCCGGTGTCGGACTGGCCTGGTTGTGGCCGTGAGTGTGGCAGCCCACGCATTGCAGCGGGTTCTTCCAGTGGGCGCCCTGGGTCGGGGTCACGGAGTCGGTGACGCCGATGTTGCCCATCATGATGTTATGCTGCGGCGAATGGTGCGGGGCGCGGCCGTTGCCGGTGACCGAGGCGCCGCGGGCGTTGTGGCAGTTGGCACAGAGGCTGGTCTCCGGGTTGAACTGCGAGGCGAACGTCGCGCTCGTGTTGTAGGAGAAGCTGTTCGTCGAGGTCAGCGGATGGCGGAGCTGGTTCGTGTAAACCAGGCCGGTGATCACGTTCGTGTAGACATGCTTGTTGTGGGTGTCGTGGCAGGTGACACAGGTCACGCTGGTCTCCGCCGCTTCGATGCCGGTCGGCCATGCCACGTTGGTGCGGGCATTGCCGGTGAACTTGTTGTAGGCGTTCTCCATCTGGAAGCGCACCGCGCCGGAATGGCAGGAACCGCAGGAACTCATTCGGCCCTGAGCGCTCACGATGTTGGTGTTCATGAACCCGGAAGCCACCGAGGCGATCACCTCGGCGTGGCCTGCGGTCTTCCATTCATCGTAGGTCGGATGGTGGAAGCCATTGTGGCAGCCACCGCAGAGCATAGCGCTCGGCGTCGTGATGGGGAGAATCTTCGGCGGCAGGGCCGAACCGCTGGCCCAATCCACGTGGGCGCCGCCCGGGCCGTGGCAGTTTTCGCACTGCACGCCCGTCAGGTGAGGCGTGGTGCCGATGTCCACGTAGCCGCCCGCGTTGTAACCCACGGTATGGCACGGCAGGCAGGACGAGTTCTTGTCCTGGCCGATCTTCTTCAGCGTGTCGAAGGCCGTGGCGTGCGCCGTGTCCATCCATCCGGAATGGGTTTGCTGCGGGGCCACATTATGGCATTCCGCGCAGGCATCGGAGCCCACGTAGGAAGGATCGCCGCCCAAGACCCGGAAGAAGCCGGTCTCGCCCTGCTTCGCCACGGTCGCCGTCGTGTCTGACGTCGGGCCCGCGACGTTTTCCCAGGTGCCGCCGTTCACCGCGGACTTGCGCTGCACGGTGTAGGGCGGGGTTAGGCCGAGCCACTTCACGACCACGCTTTCGCCGTCGGTGACGTTGGTGATCACCGGGCTGACGATGATGCCGCCCTCGGTGGGCTTGATCAGCTTGAACGATCCCTGCGCTTGCAAGGAGGTCGCCCACAGGGTGGCGGCGCCAAGGATCAGCGTCGCGGTCAGCCGCGTCCGCCAAGATCGCCCTGGGGTTTGTGGTTCTGGGTTCTGGGTTGGATGTCTCATAAGATTACTCACTGGTCAGGATTCACTCTATCGCGCCCTTCATGTTTTCCGGCCGTTGTCCAAACCTGCGTCTGGTGGGCGTCCGGTGAACTTCTGCGCCATCTGTGCAACGAGTTATCCTAATGAAGCTCCGGTGGCTTACCCGTTTTTAGCTCAGGCACGACATTTCTTGGCCGACGTGACGAAGGGCGGTTCGCCGTTCGCGCGCAGGCCCAGGTTCCGCGGGGCGGGCAAAGGGGGCGAAACGGGCCGGCGACCGGGCTGCGCGGCTCAGTCGGGCCCGGCCGAACGGCGCTGGGCCTTCTTCGCGGAATTGTGGGCCTTGTCGGCCAGGATGCGACGCTTGGCCGCCTTGCTCCGACCGCGCTTCTGGCGACGCAGCTTTTCCCGCTGCGCCCGCGCGGCATCGGCAGCAGCCTTTTTCCGGGCCTCCAGCTTGGCCACCAGTTGCTCCCGGGCAATTTCCCGATTCTGCCCCTGATGCCGGGTTTCCTGGCACTTTACCGACAGCCCTGTCGGCTTGTGCGCCAGCATCACGCAGGTCGCGACCTTGTTGACGTTCTGGCCGCCGTGGCCGCCGGAACGCACAAACGTCTCCTCCAAATCCTCCTCTCGCACGCCCAGCGCAGCCAGGCGCGCGGTGAGCGGATCGGCGTCTTCGGGAATGGGCGGTGATGTCGCCATGGAGGGAGCTTGCCAGAAACCGGACCGGGGAGCCACGCCGAAGCGGCGGCGCGAAATCGCGCTTCGTTCCGCAGGCGGCCGGGCCTAGTTTTCCGGCCGTGATTCCTCGCGCCCTGTTCCGCCTCACCCTGCTGGCCTGGCTGTGCGCCGCCGTGGGCACCCGGGCCGCCGCGCCACGGCCGAACATCCTGTTCATCATGACGGATGACCACGCCGCCCACGCGATCGGCGCCTACGGCAGCAAGATCAACCAGACCCCGCACATGGATCGCCTCGGTGCGCAGGGCCTCCGGCTGAACCGCTGCTTCGCGGTGAACTCCATCTGCACGCCCAGCCGCGCGACGATTCTCACGGGCCAATACAGTCACCGGAACGGCGTGCCGGTGTTCAACAACCT
>JBEISV010000520.1:0-3271 GCA_040375265.1 Verrucomicrobiales bacterium | reverse complement strand
GGTGCGTTCGGCTACAACGACGACGACAACGACGGCCTGCCCAACGCCTACGAGCAGCAATACAGCGACATCCTGAGCCCGACCGATGGGACGGACGCCGCCAAAGATTCCGACAACGACGGCCTGACCAACCTGCAAGAATTCACCGGCAAGACCCTCCCGAACAACGCCGACTCGGATGGGGACGGCGTGAAGGATGGCGCCGAAGTGAACCGGGCCGGCGGGGCGACCAATCCGTTGTTGGCCGATACCGATTCCGACGGCCTGGGCGATGGCGCCGAAGTGACCGCCGGAACCGACCCGTTGGTTGCGGATACGGACGGCGACACTTTCGCCGACTTCCAGGAAGTCGTCCATGGTTCCAACCCCACGGTGGCCACCAGCACGCCGACCATCACAAGGCCGCTCATCGACTTGGATGCGACGGCCCTGTCCGAGGGCGCCCTGGCCGAGTGGCAGAACAAGGGCGTGCTGCCGGGCAATTTCGCCACGAGCGGTTCGGCAGTGCCGGCCGTCGTCAACGTCGGCGGGGTCAAGGGCGTCAGCTTCAATGGCGCCGCGAACAACTATCTCGGGCCTTCGGCGCCCGGCTTCGTGGCCGGCGCTGCGTCCCGCACCATCGAGGCTTGGGTTTACAACCCCAACGGCTCGGATTTCGAAACCATTGTGGCCTGGGGGCGGCGCGGCGGCGGCCCGGACAACTCCAACAGCTCCTTCAGCCATGGCGTGCAAGGCACCTGGGGCGCCTTCGGCGGCTGGGGTGCGGCCGACCTCGACTGGAAGGGCGCCCTGTCTTTCGGCCGTTGGAACTACATCGTTTACACCTACGACGGCACCACGTCGGCGGTGTATGCGGACGGCGTGTTGGCCAACTCAGAGGACCTGGTCCTGGCTACGCATGCCGTGGACAGCGCCGGTCGTCCGTTGCCCTTCCGCCTCGGCGCGCAGAACCAGGCCGGTGGCGCGATTGAAACAGGCGAAGCCCCGACGCTAACGGCCGCGCGCATCCGGGTTCACGACCGGGCCCTCAGCCCGGCGGACATCGCGGCCAAATACACCGCCGAAGCCGGCGAATTCGGCCTGATCGACTTCGACAACGACGGTTTGCCCACCGGCTTTGAGCGGCAGCATCCCGGTTTCCTGAATCCCAACGACGCCTCGGACGCGGCGAAAGACCAGGACGGTGATGGCCTGAGCAACCTCGATTAGTTCACGAAGGGCACGATCATCGACAATCCGGACACCGATGGCGACGGATTGAAGGACGGAGCCGAGGTTACCCGCTCCCGGAATCCGCTGGCGCCGGACACCGATGGTGATGGCCTCACCGATGGTCAGGAGACCGCTACAAATCCGGCCTTGGCGGACACGGACAGCGACTCGTTCGCGGACGGCCAAGAGGTGTTCCACGGATCCAACCCGACCCTGGCGAGCAGCACGCCCACACTGACGCCCCCGGTCAAGCTGGTGGACCTGAACGCCGCCGGGCTCGCCGCCGGTCCGCTGGCCAGCTGGCCCAACGCCGGCAAGATTGAGTTCCCGTTCGCCGCCGCGGGCAGTCCCGGTGTTGTCGAGGCCGTCGCGGGCATCAAGGCGGTCACCCTGGACGGCTCGCAGTATTACGCGGGGTCGGCGGCACCGGGCTTCATCGCCGACAATGCTCCTCGCACCATTGATGCGTGGATTTACAACCCGGCCGCCGCCGCTGAGGAGACGATCTTCGCCTGGGGTCGCCGCGGCGGTCCCGATGGTTCGAACGTGTCCTTCAACCATGGCACCAGCCCGGACTTCGGGGCGGTGGGCCACTGGGGTGCGCCCGATATCGGCTGGAATGGCAAGGTCGTCACGGGCGCGTGGACCCACGTGGCCTATACCTACGACCCGGTGACTTCGACCACCACAGTCTATTCCGATGGCCAGGTGGCCAACACGGAAGTGCTCGGCACGCCGCTGGCCACCCACGCCGTGAACGATGCCGAACCTGGGGTGCCGCTGCGTTTCCTGCTCGGCGCGCAGAACGAGGCCAACGGCACTGCCACCGGCGGCCTGCGGGGTTCGTTGAGCGTCGGACGTGTGCGGGTCTATGACGGGGTGCTGGATGCCGCCGCCATCGGCCAGCTCTACAGTTCCGAACTGGCGACTTACACCGCCGCGCCGCTGGCCTTCTTGCCGCCGGCCTACGATGTGGGTGCCGACAAGGTCACGCTCAAGTGGAGCGCAGTCCCGGCAACCACTTACGTCCTCGAAGGCGCGGACGATCCCACGAAGGGGTGGGCCCCGGTGGCCAGCGGACTGACCGGCGACACCTACGTCATCGAGAGCGTCTCGACCAAGACCACCAAGTTCTTCCGCGTGCGCAGCGAATGAGCACGTCCGTTTTGGCATAGGAAATCGGGCCGTCCGGTGCTTGGCGCCGGGCGGCCTTTGTCTGTCTGCTGGCCCCGTTGTTCCCCCGACCTGTCCCCATGAAAATCAACTCGATCGTCGTCCTGGGTGGCGGCAGCGCCGGCTTCATGGCCGCGTTGACGCTCAAGAAGAAGCTGCCGCATCTGCACGTCCGCGTCGTCCGCAGCCCGGACATCGGCATCATCGGCGTCGGCGAAGGCACCACCGCGGTCTTTCCCCGGCACTTCTTCGAATACCTCAAGCTGTCGCCGCAGACCTTCTACGCCGAGGCGGAACCGACTTGGAAGCTGGGCATCAAGTTCCTCTGGGGCCCACGTTCGCACTTCTTCTACAGCTTCGCCTTCGAGTTCGAGAAACGACTGCCCGAACTGAGCCGCAACAACGGCTTCTACTACGACGAACAGTTTCCCTGGCTCGGCAACGCGTCGGTTTACATGGCTCACGACCGGTGCTTCCCGCGCCAGCCGAGCGGGCTGCCCCAGTTCCACAACAACCACGCCTTCCACATCGAGAACCACAAGCTCGCCGGTTGGCTGGAGCGCCGGAGCCTGGAGGCCGGCGTCGCCATTACCGACGCGACGGTGAAACCCGAACTGGGGCCCGAAGGCATCGCCGCGCTGGTCACCGAAACCGGCGAGCGGATCACGGCCGATCTGTTCGTGGATTCATCCGGCTTCCGTTCCGAGCTGCTTGGCCAGGCGCTGGGTGTGCCGTTCGTCAGCTACGCCGACACGCTATTCTGTGACCGGGCGGTCATCGGCGGCTGGCCGCGCACCACCGAGCCGATCCACCCCTACACTGTCGCCGAGACCATGGACGCCGGCTGGGCCTGGCAGATTGAGCACGAGCATTTCATCAACCGCGG
>JBEISV010000419.1:0-4365 GCA_040375265.1 Verrucomicrobiales bacterium | reverse complement strand
GCCCGCACGGTCGCGGGGCTGGCGAACTGGGTCATCGTCCGATGATACGTCCGGTGCCAGCTGCCGAACTGGTCTTCGTGACACGCTTTGCACGCGGCCGAACCGACGTAGCCAGCTGGGCCGCCCTCGCGCAGGAGCATCGTCTGGAATTCGTCCGGTGCCGGTTCCGCAGCGGCGATCGCGTTGGTTGGCGCGGCGGTCGGGACCGTGGGACGGGCCGTCTCCCGGGAACAACCGGTGGACAACGCCAGCCAGGCGCTCACGGTCAGCAATAGCAATGCGGCGCGGGACACGCCCTATTGATGCGCCGAACCCGTGCCTGAGGCAACCGCGCGGCTTGCGTCCGACGGGCCGCATCTGCGAACACACCGCCGCATCATGGACTCCGTTCCGATTCGACGAGTCATACTCGGCGTCGCCCTGGTGGGTGTGCTCGGGGCGTCGCTGTTCCTGCGGGCGCGCCGCAGCCCGGCGGGCAGCCGTGAGCAGGCCTTGGTGCAGGAATTTCTCCGGTTGGAGTCGGCGGAGACCGAGTTCATCCGGAGCGAATGGTCGGCGGAACTCGATGCGGAAAAAGCCGAGGACCAGGTCACCCGGCTTTGGGACGCCCTTAACCAAGCGCCGGAGGCGTGGCCGGCCTTGGAAGGGCTGGCCGTGGAACGATTCCATTTGCCGAAACAGGAATCCGCCGGCGAAGCCGACGCCGGCATTCAGTTCCAGCAATTCTCCGGTGACACGAATCGCACTGGGTCGTCGAGCGAGTGGCGCGCCTGGCTCGCCGGCGTGCGGCGCGAGGGTTGGAAACTGGCCCACTCCCACTGGCGGCTGCCGTGGCACGAACCGGCGACAAACGGTCGACCGGCCTACTCGCGGGTGGAATTCACGGCCCACTTGTCCCGGGAAGCTCCGCCGGAGCGACTCCAACTCGCCGCCCGGCTCCGCGTGCGCTGGGCGCCGGCAGAAGGTGGCGAGGCTACGCCTTCGGAGGTGTGGGTTGAATCGCTGGAAGTCGCCCGGCGGTCGGGTCCGCCTCCTTTCCGCCCGTGGGTCGAGGCGGAGATTCCCGTGCCGCGTCACACGGTGTTCACCGATCCGCTGATCGCCGCCGACCTGGATGCCGACGGTTTCTCCGAACTCCTGCTGGTGGGGGCCGGCCGGGTGTGGCGTAACCGGGCTGCGGGTGCGGAGCGTGCATTCGAAGCCGAGGCGTTTCCCGGGTTGCCGCCGGAGCGCCTGTTTGCGGCCGCCTGGACGGATTCGAACCGAGACGGCCGCGGTGAACTGTGGCTGGGAAGTTCGGCCGGTTTGCTCGTCGGCGAAGTGAATGCCGAGGGCAAGCTCGCGGGCGCTCCCAAGCTGGCGTGGGCGGCGCCGCAACCGCTGAAGCATCCGCAGGTGCTCGCCTTGGCCGATGTGGATGGCGATGGCGACCTCGACGTGTGGTTGGCGCAATACAAGTTGCCCTATCAGGGCGGACAGTTTCCCACGCCGTGGTTTGATGCCAACGATGGGTTCGCGAGCTACCTGCTGCTGAACGATGGCGCCGGCCGGTTTCTCGACGCGACCGCCGAATCCGGGTTGGCAGGCAAGGCGCGGCGGCGCACCTACAGCGCCTCGTTCATCGACCTCGACGGCGACGGCGACGCCGACTTGGTCAACGTCAGCGACTTCGCCGGCGCCGACGTTTTCCTCAATGATGGCCGAGCACATTTCACCGACGTGACCGCCTCCCTCGGGGCGGCTCGGCACGCGTTTGGCATGGCCCACGCCCTCAACGATGTGAACCACGATGGGCGGCCGGACCTGCTGCTGTTGGGCATGGATTCCCCGGTCGCCGAACGCCTGAATGCCCTGGGCTTGGACCGTCCGTTGCCGGGCCGAGGCGTGGCGGGCATTCCGGTGCGGGCGGCGATGGTTCACGGGAACCGATTGCTGCTGGGGGCCGCCGCCGGCCTCGGCGAAGCGGCCGACAGGTTGGCGGAGTCCCTGCGCCGCACCGGCTGGACGTGGGGGGGCGCGTGGAGTGATTTCAACAACGACGGCGAGCTGGACCTAGCGGTCGCAAACGGCCACGAGACGCTGGCCAGCACCCGGGACTACGAGCGCCAGTTCTGGCTCCACGACTGCTTCGTGGCTGGCTCCACCAACTCCCCGGTGCCGGACCTCTTCTTTCGCAATGCCGCGGGGCGACGGCGCGGGGAGCAGGCCAGTTATGGCGGGTGGCAAGCGAACCAGTTGCTCCTGTCCGGCGTGGGCGCGGTTCCGCGAAATTTCGCGTGGCTGCTGGGCGTCGCGGAAGTGGCCGACAGCCGGAACCTGGTCGCGGACGACTTCGACGGAGATGGGCGGCTCGATTTTGCGGTCACCACCTTCGAGCTCCATCCGGCAAAACGACAGCGTCTACTCGTTTACCGGAACGAGCTGCCCTTCGGCGATCGCCATTGGATCGGGCTTCAACTCGCGGCGGCCGACCTGGGTGCCCGGGTTGAGGTGCGGACGGACCGGCAAACTCACGTCCGCTGGTGGGTCGCCGGCGATTCGTTTCGGTCCCAGCATCCGGCCCGGCTGCACTTTGGCCTGGGAGCCGAACTCCCCCGCGAAGTCCACGTGATCCGGCCGTCCGTCCGCCGATCGGTTCTGGCGGCGCCCCGGGTAGATGCCTGGCAACCGGTGCCGTAACCAAGGCGATCGGTTGCTAGCCCAGGATGGGCTCCACCTCGGCCCAGACTTGCCGGGCCACGGATTCCACGTCACCGGCGGCGTCGACCAGCCGCACCCGATTCGGTTCGGCGGCGGCCACGGCCCGATAGCCCGCTTCCACCCGCTGAAAGAAGGCCTCCTTCTCCGATTCGAAGCGGTCCTCGACCGGAGCGGTTTCGGCATTCCGTTGCCGCAGCCGGCGCAGTGCCTCGGTCCGCGGCAGGTGCAGCAGCAACGTCAGGTCCGGCCGCGTGGCGCCGACCGCGAAATCAATCACCGAGCTGACGGCGGACGCCGCGAGCTGTCGGCCGGAGGCCTGATAGGCGGTGGTCGAATCGTAGAACCGGTCCGAAAGCACAATCTCCCCGGCGGCCAAGGCTGGGCGGATGACCTGCCGCACGAGTTCGGCCCGGCTGGCATTCATCAGGAGCAGCTCCGTTTCGCCGGCCATGCCGCGGCCGTCGGGATCGTGCTTGAGCAGGTGGCGGATCTTCTCGCCCAACGGCGTGCCGCCAGGTTCACGCAGCACGCGGACGGTGCGGCCGAGCCCGCGAAGTCGGTCGGCCAATCCTTGGATCTGCGTGCTTTTGCCGCAGGCTTCGCCGCCTTCGAAAGTGATGAACCGGCCCGGCGCCATTACTTGGCGGGCGGCGGCGTGAAGGCCGCGGCGGTGGGCACCTTGGCAGGCACCGGCACGGCTGCGGCCGGCGCCTTCACGGACTCCTTCTTGAAGTCACCCTCGAGGTAGGCCACCAGCGAACCGATTTGTTCGTCGGTGAGAATGCCCCCGCGATTCAGGGCGAACGCGGGCATCAGGCTGCCTTCGCGGCCTTCGCTGATCCACTTGGACCAATAATTGGCGTCGGTGGCCCGCTTGGGATCCCGCAGCGTCGGCACCATCGAGGCGCGGTGTTCGGCGTCGTGGCAAACGCCGCACGCGGCGTCGAACAGCACCTTGCCCGACTTGCCGGTGGCCGGATGGACGTGGCAGGTGGCGCAGTCGTTGCGGAACACGGCTTGGCGGTCGGCGGCGGCGACCTGAAGATTCTTGGTGCGATCGCCGGCGCGCATCACGGTCGGGTCGGGCGGGGGGGCGGTGGAGCTCAGCGTCAGGATGAATGGACCCGCGGTCGAGGCGATGGTTGCGGTCTTGGTGACCTTCCCTGACTTGCCGGTCATGTCCATCGTGAAGTCCACGACGCCGGAATCGCCCGGGGCGAGCACCCAGGGCGTGCTGGGCAGCTTGCCCGCAGTGCAGCCGCAACTGGTGTGCAGGCCGGAGATGGTCACGGTCTCCGTGGAGACATTGGTCAGCGAGAACTGGAAGATGCCTTTCTTCTCGCCCTGCTTGAGGTCCACCGACTTGCTGGTCGCGTCGAACTTGAGGGCGTTGGCATTGGGTTTGGTGACCGGCGCGATCGGGCCGCTCACCGGCACGTTCACGGTGAAATTCGTCCCGGCGCGGGGCGTGGCGACCGGGCGGGCCGGGAACGCCGGGGGCGCAGGTGGCACGGGCGGCGTGGGTGCCGGCGCTTGCGCCAGGGCAACCGCGGTCGAACCCAGCAGGAACAGCCGGCTGAGCCAGCCACCAATACGCACGGACGAGGTCATAATGCGGAGAGACAGGTAGCAGCGGCATTGGGTTTCGACGAGTGGTTTTTGGGC
>JBEISV010000631.1:0-2337 GCA_040375265.1 Verrucomicrobiales bacterium | reverse complement strand
CCGCGCCGGTCGCAGAAATCGGCGCTACCACCGCTGCAACGTCTCCAGCACGGCCCGCGTGCGCGGGACTTCGTGGGTGCGGAACAGGTCCGTCTTGCCCAGCGCGGCGAGCACGGCAAAGAACGGTTCCGCCGCGCGGACTTCGTCCTCGAAGCATTCGAAGGCATGCGGCAGGGCGTGGCAGGTGGGCCAGCCGAGCGTGCGCAGGCGGAAGGTGTTCAGGAAGACGCCCATCTGGTGCCGGATGCGGGTCGCCGAGTCCTGGAGGTTGCGGTAGTAGAAGCCGAGCCCGGGATCGATCCACAGCTTGCGGACGCCATTCGCCAGCGCCCGGTCAATCTGCCGTGCGAAGTAGTCGTGCAGCATCTGCGTGGGGTCGGCGCCGAAATCGAAGTCCGCGACTTCGCGCACGTTGGCGCCCTGCACATGGCAGATGATCACCGCGGCGTCGTGGTCGGCGACCAGCCGGAACATCTCGTCGCCGCGGTCCGTCCCGGTGAGGTTGAGGACCTTGGCTCCGGCTTCGAGACAGGCCCGCGTCACCGCCGGGTGATATGTCTCCACCGACACGAGGTGTCCCGCGGCGGCCAGTTCCCGGACCACAGGCAAGAGCTTCGAAGACTGCGCGGCGTCATCCACCCGAGCGGCCTGCGCGAGCGAGGATTCCGCCCCGATGTCCAGGATGGCCGCGCCCTGGGCGGCGAGCACGTGCCCGCGCCGGATCGCCGCTTCGGCGGTGAGGCAGACCGATTCCCGATACCACGAATCGGCCGAGAGATTGATGACGCCCATGAGCTCGGGCCGGGCGTTTCCGTCGAACCGCCTGCCGGCAAGTTCAAAGGCGGCCACGGGCGCGGGGAGCGCGGCGGCATGGCGGTGGGCCAGTTCGGCCAGATGTTCCAGCGTCAGCACGCGGAAAGGAGTGCCGCCGGGCCGGGAAAGCGCAACCGGGTTTCACCGTTCCGCCACGGTGCCCTGGCCCCGGCAGGTCGGGCAGCGCTGGTTGGTCGTCCGGGCACCGGCGCCCTCGCATTGCTGGCAGCGTTCCTGGCGGACGTTCTTGATTGCCTCATAGCTCACGTCCCGGCCGGACGCGTTGCCGATGAACCTGCCGGCGCTGTCGTAAACCGAACGGGCCACGTAAGGAGTTTCCTTCCGCTTGTAGGTGGCCACGGAGCGTTCCACCGAACCCTTGCCGGCGCACCAGCCGCAGGAACGGATTTCGTAGCCCGTGCCGCGGCAGGTGGGGCAGGCGACGAGTTTGGAGGCAGCCGCGGCGGCGGAGCCGGGCTTCGCGGGACGCGGCGCGGCGGCCGTCGCGGCCGGTTCCGGGTCACGTTCGATACCGAGGCTACGAGTCGGAACCCGGTGGGCGATGTCCGCGGCGTTGGTCTTGGCCAAGGCTTCGTAGAGTTCGGTGAAGTATTTGAACCGCACCGGAAAGCGGGCGCCATCGCGGGGCTCGATTTCGCCGGAGCCAACCACGTCCCCGTGCTCAAACCGGCCGCGATAAATGTGTCCCGTGACTAGCGAACGCACGGACGCCTGGCCGGTGAGCCGTTCGAGGTTGCTCGCGCCGTCAAAGCGACCTTCCGCACGGAGTTGGCGGACACCGTCGATGAATGTTCCTTTGCCGGCGAACCCGTTGATCCAGGAGCCTTCGCCTTCAAAGCGGCTGCCATTGGGGAAGGTCCGGAACCCGGGGCCATCCGCCTCGCGGCCGCCCGCCCAGTTGCCGGCGAAGATTTGGCCATGGTCTTTCAGCGTTCCGCGACCATGAAATTCGCCGTCCTGGAACCCGCCCTCGTAAACGTAGTTGGTCCCTTGTTCGAGCCGGCCTTGGCCGTGGTAGCGACCGTTGCGGAACTGGCCGGAATACAGGTCGCCCAACACGTCTTCCCAGAGTCCCGTGCCGTTTTCACAGTCGCCGGTCACGCAACGGCCCTTCACGAGTTCGACCGGCAGTTCCACCGTGCGCCCCGGGTTCCCAAGTTCGATGCGGTGGCGTTGGCCGGGTTCGCCGCCGAGCTGACGAACAATGTCCCCGAACTCGGTGGTGTCGGTCGCCTTGCCGTCCACGGCGATCACGACGTCGCCGGGCTGGACGCCTTCCCGGGCGGCCGGTGACCCGGGATAGACGGTTTCGATCTTCGGATGCCGTTGGAAGTCGGTGGCCAACGACAGCCGGATGCCGGTGCCCGTGTAGGTGTTCTGGCCGAAGGCGGTCGGCACCCAGCCGGCGAGGCCGGCGACGATCACGGCAAGGAGTCGGGTGAACAATCGGATGGGAACGGTCATGGCTCGGGGCGCGGAGAGGATGGTGCACCCGCCGCGATT
>JBEISV010000567.1:0-2890 GCA_040375265.1 Verrucomicrobiales bacterium | reverse complement strand
GGCGCAGCACATCGTGAAGCACCTTGCGCCGGGCAAGGTCTTCTTCTGCAACTCGGGCGCCGAGGCCAACGAAGGGCTCTACAAGGTCGCGCGGAAGTTCGGCCACGACGAAGGCCGCTTCGAGGTGATCACCGCGATCAACTCGTTCCACGGGCGCACGCTCGGCGGCATCGCGGCGACCGGCCAGGAGAAGGTGAAGAAGGGTTTTGAGCCGATCATGCCGGGCTTCCGCCACGTCCCGTTCAACGATCTCGACGCCATTCGTGACGCCATCTCGCCGGCCACTGTCGCGGTGCTGATCGAAGGCATCCAGGGCGAAGGCGGCATCACGCCGGCGCGGGCGGACTACCTGCTCGGACTGCGGCAGCTTTGCGACGAACAGAAGTTGCTGCTGCTCGTGGACGCCGTGCAGTGCGGCCACTTCCGGTCCGGCCGTTTCCAGAGTTTCCAGCGCGTGCTGGAGGACGTGGAAGGCGCGGCCGGTTTCCTGCCGGACGGCATTTCCATGGCCAAGTCGCTCGGCGGCGGTTTCCCGATTGGCGCCTTCTGGCTGCGCGAGCCGTATCAGGACCTGCTCGGTCCCGGCACTCACGGCACGACGTTTGGCGGCACGCCGCTGGGTTGCGCCGTGGCGAATAAGATCTTCGAGGTCATCGAACGCGACGGCCTGGTGAACAACGTCCGCACGCTCGGCGCGTGGCTGAAGGGCGAACTCGACCGGTTGGGGCATGCCTATCCGAACGTCGTGAAGGGCGGCCGGGGACTCGGCTTAATGCTGGGCCTCGAATTGCAGCCCAAGGAACAGATCGCGGCCTTTGCCGGCAGCGACCGGGCGGCCAGCATGCAAATGGCCGACCGCCTGCACGAAGCCGGCCTGCTGCTGATCCCGAGCGGCACGCAGATCGTGCGCCTGCTGCCGGCCTACAACCTCACGCGGCACCAGGCCGAAGAGGGCATCGAGATTCTGGAGTCCGTGGTGCGGAAGCTGGCGGGCTAAAGCAGGCCCCGCTTGCGGAGGTCGAGGATTGCATCATCGATGCGCCACATTTTGTGTGCCTCAATGTGGGCGAGTGTGGCCTCCAAGTCGTGGAGACGATCGAGCCAAGGGATGCCCGAGCGTTCGATCCGTTCTAGGACTTCACCTCCCGTCGCCGCCAAATCGGTGGTTGCCGTTACCTCCCACCAGTGGTCGCGACCATCTGGGAACTCCGCCGTGACGCTATCCAGGCAGCCCAGCCGTTCCCGGACGGTGCATTGATTTTCCTTGGGAGGAATTGTCTTCACCGGTTCACCCAGGAGTTCGTGAATGCGTTTCCAGTATACGCCCATGTTCACGGTAAACCGTGCTGCTTGCCCGTCGTTCCACTGGCTCTTCTGCACGGTCATCACGTCGATGACCTCGCCGCGGTCCCGCCAAAAAGTGGAGCCTTGTTTGCGAAAGCCTTTTGCCAGTAGGGCGGGCTTCAGATGGGTGCTTACAATTTGGTCGATGAGCTTGGTCGGTTCCATGGTGGCTAGCGCTCAGATTCGCAGGAACACCTTGCGCCGTTCCATCCAGAGCAGGATCAGCCAGATCACGAGGAACGTGCCGGCGCCGTGGAAGAACGGTTCGTAGGCCTTGCCCGCGAAGGCGAAGAAGTCTTGGCCGAGGTGGGTCTTCAGGTTGCGGGCGATGAAACCGTCCCAGAGGTGCGCGATGCAGTAGGCGGCGATGGAGTTCAGGCCGATGACGCGCAACGGGAACGACCACGCGCGGAATTCCAGCACATCCACGATGGCGTAGAAGCCGGCCAGGAACAGGCAACACCAGCCGCCACTGAACAGCGTCCAACTCGGGGTCCAGATGCGTTTCACGACCGGGCAGATGCCGGTGGCGTTGAGCGTCCAGCCGGCGGCGAGACCGAGGACACCGGCGAGCAGCAGCCACTTGATCTTGGCGCCGGGCGTGCGTTCGCCTCGGATGACACCACCGGCGAGCAGGCCGAGGAGCATCGTGCCGAGCGTCGGGATGAAGCTGAGCGTCGAGTAACCGCCGCCGTTGTAGAGCCATTCCTTGGCCCGCGGGAACCAGTTCATGATCACCCGGTCGGCGGCCCAGGCGAAGTTGCTGTTCTTCTGCCAATGGGCGGCGAAACCGGTGTGGCCATGCTCCTGAAGCCACTGCGCGGAGACGCCCACCTTGGTGTAGTCGAAGTCCGTGGGCACCGGGTGGAGCGCGAACGCCGCCCAGTAGCCCACGAGAATGACGCCGAGGGCGAGCCATTGCGTCCGGACTTTGGTGAAGCCGAGCGCGAAGAGGAGCGGATAACCGAGGCCGATCTGCGAGAGCGTGTCCTCCAGCGTCCAGTTGGTCTGGCTGGACCCGGTCGAACGCAGCGCGACGCCGAGCAGGACGAGGATCAGAGCGCGCCAAAGTCCGTGAACCCACATGCCGACGGGCGATTGGCCCTTGGCGATCCGCGCGGCGATGGAGAAGGGGAGCGCCACGCCGACGAGGAACGAGAACGACGGCTGAATCATGTCGTGCAGGACGCAGCCGACCCATTCGACGTGGTCCTGGTGGCGGGCGAGGAAATTCCAGACCGCGCTGGGGGTGCCGGCCTGGGTGAGGTTTTCGGCGACCCGCCCGAAATGGAACAGCTCTCCGATCATCAGGAACATCACGAACCCGCGGTAGGTATCCATCGAGGCCAGGCGGTTCGGCGCCGGCGTGGCGGGAGGCGTCGCCGGCCGTTGGCCCGCGGCGGTATCGGTGGGAGTGCTCACGGGCCCAAGGCTAGTGGCCCCGGCAGTTGTTTGTCAGCCTTGGTAATAGCCCGCGGCCCGAAAGCCATCGTTACTGCCCGGGCGCCGGACGCTCCGAAGTTCGCGGGCGCCGGTTGCGCGGTCC